>CAYFFR010000005.1:0-52926 GCA_964342675.1 uncultured Gammaproteobacteria bacterium | reverse complement strand
TACTAGAGAGGCTCATTGGGCATATTGGGCTCACAACAATAGCGTCAATTCCTGTTGTCAAAAATACCCAAGCAATGAAACACCACTTTCTTACCTCCCTCTCCCATAGGAACTGGAAATTACCATTGATTAAATAAGCTAATAAAAATATGAAGGGTATTACAAACCCAACATAACCTAAGAAAAGCATTGGAGGATGAATAGCTAGTGCAGGATCTTGAAGAATTGGGTTTATATCATTGCCTTGATCAGGTGAATAAGGAAGAAGTCGTTCAAAAGGTGAAGAGGTAGTTAATAAAAATACTAAAAAAGTAAAAATGATAAATGAAGATATCATGATAAAGAGCTTTAATAGTTCATGTGTCCGATCTAATTTGTTAACAAATAACCAGCACCAAATTGATAAAAAAATAATCCATAAAAACATAGAGCCTTCGTGGGCACTCCATATAGAAGATATCTTATAGAAAGTGGGTAAATCAGAGTGGGAGTGCGAGTAAATATACAATAATGAAAAATCATCATTCAGTACAAGGAAAATAAAGATTACAAAAGAAGCAATCATTAAGAATATACCCAAGTTAAAAGTATTAATATTCAAAGTGCGAATAGAGCTATTTGAATATATTTCACGTTGAAACATGGAATTAATTCCGGAAAATAAAAATAATCCAGCAGAAGAAATCAATAGGAAATGAGAGACTTCAGGGATCATTCTGATGTAACCTCACGAGGTCTGTAGTTTTCATCATGTTTTGCATATAGTTCCTCTGCTACAAATACCTGATTATCGTTAAAGCCACCCAATACTACTGCGCCACTATTTTCTTTAAATAAATCTGGAGGTACTCGGTCGTACATTACAGCCACCTCTGCATTATTATTTCTACTAAAATCAATTAGCCTAAAGTAAGTTCTGGTGCCCTTTCTCTCAATAGAAGCTTGCTTTACTAAGCCGCCTATTTTAATTCTATTATTAGGAAGCTCATTAAAATTTAATTCTGAAGGCTTATAAAAAAAATCTAATTTGCTATCTAAAGCAAAAAGAATTAAGTAAACACCTATTGCAGTTGCTCCAAACATTAGAAGAATATTAAATACTCTTTTTTTACGACGCGGTAGCATTATTGATTTCTAAAAAAATTTTTAATCTTTATATCTAAGATTATATAAAAAGATATGAATAAGGTGATGTTTAGACCGTAAACAGGCCAAATATATATTCCATAGCCATTCATATTTAAGAATTCAATCATAATCTACAACCCACTGTTTATATCTTTCTCTTTTCAGAATAACTAATTTGCTAGCTTTCATTCCAAATGAAATCAATAGAAAAGCAAACCCTACTAAACTAAAAATTAAAGGTAATAACATATCTGGATGTATGTTGGATGAGTCTGAGGCAGGTTGGTGAAGTGTAGCCCACCATTCGACCGACCATTTAATGATAGGTAGATTAATGCATCCTACAACAACAAGTATTGACATTAGTTTGTCAGCTTTTTCATAATTCCTAAATGAATCATGCAAGGTGATTAATCCAAGATACATAATAAACAATATTAAAGTTGATGTAATTCGTGCATCCCACTGCCACCATGTTCCCCAAGTTGGTATACCCCAAATAGATCCTGAAAAAAGAGCTATAAAAGTCATTAATAAACCGACATAGCTAGCAGATTTAATTAAATAGCTAGCTAACCTGACTCTCCAGACTAAATATATTATGGCCCAAAATGCCATTACCCAATAAATCAATTGTGAATAAATAGCGCTAGGCACATGGACATAAATAATCCTATAAGCATCCCCTTGCTTTATATCAGCAGGTGCAAAGAATAAGCCCCAGATCCAGCCAATTAATATTAAAACAGTGCCTATAAGAAGGAAATACCTATTAAATTTATTACATTGTTCTAAATAGGTCTTAGGGGAAGCAAAATTAGAAATAAAATCTTTGATCACGTCATTTATTCCAAATGTGTTTTTAGTGCTATTCCGCTGATAAAAGATATCAATATTGTGGACAATATAGAAATTCCTGCAGACATTGCAATCAGTGGTTCAATTAAAAAGTTATTTTCAATTGCATTCATGCTCTTTCCAAATAAAACTATGGTTGGAAGGGCAATTGGCATAACAACTATTATACCGAGCATGCCGCCTTTATTGACACCTATAGCACTACCAAATAAAAAGGTATTTAAAAAAATAATTTGGCAAAAAAAACATATAAAAAATATCTCAATGTAAATCAGATTGGAGATTCCATTCGCAGATGCAAATATTACAGCCAGCAAAGATAAAGGCAATATTGTCATGAAGATAAGAGCTATGGTTTTAGACAAAACCGTTGTAAATAAAGAGCCATGATGAATAAGATTTTGTTCTAAAGAACCATCTTCATAATCTTCAAAGAAGATATCATCAATAGATAGGTATATTGTCATTAACAAGGAAACGACTATCAAAGATAAGTATAAATCATTAAAATTAAAATTTAAGCGATCAATGCTTAAAGGAAATGCAAGCATAATCATAGTAAATAGCAAAATTGGGCCTAGCCATGATCGAAGCTTCCGTGATCTCTTATAAACCTCAATGTAGATTAAGTCTTTCATAATATATTACAGCCTGATTACTTCTCCTTGAAATTTACTAGCAATATGCGAAGTAAACACAACTGCAGAATCATGATTAGTTTTAGATAAAAAGATTTCTTCTAAAAAATCTATCGTTACAGAGTCTAAGCCAACAAATGGTTCATCTAAAACATATAAGTCATGATGTTCAGTGATGCTAGGAAGAAGTGCTAGTTTCTTCTTTTGTCCAAAAGACAAAGATGAGGTAGTGAGATCTAGTTCGCGCACTAAATCTAATCTCTGTAAAGTTTGTTTAATATCATCAACAGAGTTAGTTTTTAGAATTAATTTTATATTCTCTCTAACAGTTAAATATTCTTTGATGGGTAATTTATGACCTAAGAAACATGAAGAAAACTTATTAATATTATTAATCACCCTTCCTTTAGTTGGGAAAGTAATACCAAGGAGAATTCTAAGTAATGTTGTTTTTCCAGAACCATTATCTCCCTGGATATGATAAAAATTATTTCGAGAGATAGACCAACTCAAACTATCAAAGAGCCTTTTCCCATTGATATGATAAGAAACATTTTCAATCTGTTTTAGATATTGCATTTTTAAAACTGCCTAAATTTTGAACTCAAACCATTGATTGGTTTTTGAGAATCAAGCCTTAAAGATAACCGCTTAGTTAATTCTTTAAAAGCATTCTTTTGAATCTTACCTATCCCCCCAACGGACATATAGAGATCTTTTGAAAAATAAATACCTTTTTCAAGTAAAGGTTTTAATTTTTTAAATTTAAAGGCTTGTTGAATAGTCACATTATTTAAATATAAACCCCAAAATTGTTTGCCGGCCTTAGTATATTCTAACAATTGCATTCTAGCTTTTTTATTGGGGAAAAAACCAACTGGTATTAAAGAAATAACTGCTGAATCTATTTTAGAAATAGTCTCATCTAATTCCTTTTCTTGGTCTCGTAATGAGTCAATGGAAAATAAAACACACTGGGTGTCCTTTTCAACTTTATACCGAGAAACTCTCTTTAGCTCTGATGATGAGCCAATAATAATATAAGAAATGCTGGGTATTTGAGTGCCTCTCTTTTACTGAGCTTTATTAAAAGCTTGTTCTAAATCAGCAAGAATATCATCGATATGCTCTAAACCAATAGATAACCTAATATAGCCAGGTGATACACCTGCAGATGCTAACTCTGTTTCTGTTAATTGAGAGTGTGTGGTGCTAGCAGGGTGAATGGCAAGACTTCTTGAATCACCTATATTTGCAACATGATAGAACATCTCCAATGAATCAATAAATTTCTTACCTGATTCTAGACCTCCTTTAATTTCAAAACCAAGCAAGCCTCCTTCACCTCCATCAAGATATTTATTAGCTCTTTCCTTATATACTCCCTCAGCAACACTTGGGTGACTAACTGAGATAACGTTCTTATGTTTTTTTAGAAAATCTGCAACAGACTTAGCATTTTTAGAATGCTCTCTGATCCTAAGGGTTAGAGTCTCTAAACCTTGAATAAATAGAAATGCATTAAATGGGCTCATCGCAGCACCCATATCCCTTAAAAGAGTTGTTCGCGCTTTTAGAATATATGCAATTGGTCCAAGCGGCTCTGCAGCTTCAGTCCAAACTGCTCCATGGTATGAAGGATCAGGTGAATTTAGTGCTGGTTGTCTATCAGGAAATTTTTTCCATTCAAAATTTCCACTATCTACTATGATTCCACCAATTGATGTCCCATGCCCTCCAATATATTTAGTTGTTGAATGGATAACAATTGCTGCTCCATAATCAAATGGCCTACAAATAACAGGTGCAGCAGTATTATCTACAATTAAAGGAATTCCTAAAGGCTCTCCTATTTCAGCAACTTCATTAATAGGAAATACTTTAAATGATGGATTTGGTAGAACCTCACCATAATAAGCTCTAGTATTCTCATCTGTTGCTTCCAAGAAATTCTTTGGATCTTCAGGATCTACAAAACGAACTTCAATTCCAATATCTGAAAAAGGGTTCTTAAACTGGTTATATGTTCCACCATACAAATGAGTGGAAGCAACAATATTATCGCCATGCTTTGCGATATTCTGTATTGCATATGCCGATGCAGCTTGACCTGAAGCAAGTGATAAGGAACCAACCCCGCCTTCTATAGCTGCAACTCGTTCTTCTAAAACTGCATTGGTTGGATTCATTATTCTGGAATAAATATTTCCTAATTCAGATAATGAAAATAAATTTGCAGCATGATCTGTATTATCAAATTGATAGCTGCTAGTTTGATGAATGGGAACTGCTACAGAGTTCGTATTCTCATCTTTTCGCCATCCTGCATGCAGGCCTATGGTTTCAGGGTTTGTATAATCTTTTGACATAAATTTAGTCTCCTAGCTACTTTAATATCTTTAAATAAGGCATTTACTAATTGGATCAGAATCTTTTTCAGCTTTTTATTAATCGCCCGAAAGCTAGACAAATCAGCGATAGTTGAATATTAAATGAGATTAAATTTTTGTAAAGAGTTTTTTGAATTAATATAAGAAAGATAGATGAAATCAATCATTTGGGTATTTTACATAACTTCTTCATTTCACTAACTGCTTCCTTAATGGAATAACTTTTTGTTTCGCTATCACTTAAGGTTCGAATAGAAACAGTTTTATTTTTAACTTCTGATTTACCAATAATTGCCATTAATTGTGTTTTATAAGAGCTGTGTTCTCTAATTTTATAACCTATTTTTTCATTTCTAGTATCTATTTCAGTTCTTATTCCATATTTTTCAAATTCATCTTTTAGGAGATTTGTATAACTCATTGCTTCGTCCGTAACAGTTAAAAGAGCAAGCTGAACTGGTGCTAGCCATAGTGGCAGCTTACCTGAATAGTTTTCAATCAGAATCCCTATGAACCTTTCAAAAGAACCTAATATTGCGCGATGCATCATGACTGGAGTTTGTTTCTTGCCATGTTCATCAACATATTTGGCATTCAATCTTTCTGGGAGATTAAAATCAGCTTGGAAGGTACCACATTGCCATTCTCTTCCTATAGCATCAGTTAAGACAAAATCAAGTTTGGGTCCATAAAATGCTCCTTCTCCTTCTTGGGTCTCATATGGTAAGTCAAGCTTTTTAATAGCATTTTCAAGAGAAGATTCAGCTTGATCCCAAATCTTATCATCACCAACTCGAATTTTTGGTCTAGTTGAAAATCTTATATCAAATTTTTTAAAGCCTAAATCTGCATAAATATCTGAAAGTAGAGATATGAATGAAGCGGTCTCATCTTCAATTTGAGTCTCAGTACAAAAAATATGTGCGTCATCTTGTGTAAAGCCTCTTACTCTCATCAAGCCATGTAAAGTTCCAGAAGGCTCGTAACGATGGCATGATCCAAACTCAGACAATCTAACAGGCAAGTCTCTATAAGATTTTAATCCATGGTTATAGATCTGAACATGACAAGGGCAATTCATTGGCTTTAGAGCATTGGTTCTTTTTTCATTAGCGTGCTCTTCATCAATCTCGGTAATAAACATATGTTCTCTATATTTATCCCAATGGCCTGAAGCTTCCCATAATTTTCTATCTACCACTTCAGGAGTTCGTATTTCTTGATATCCCGCTAGATTAAGTTTATTGCGAATGTAGTTTTCTAGAGCGATAAATACTGACCAGCCTCTAGAATGCCAAAAAACCATACCAGGAGCATCTTCTTGGAAATGAAACAAGTCCATTTCCTTAGCCAATTTTCTATGATCTCTCTTTTCAGACTCTTGGATTCTGTCTAAATAAGCATCCAGTTCTTTTTTACTTCTCCATGCAGTTCCATATATTCTTGTTAACATCTTATTCTTGGAATCTCCTTGCCAATAAGCCCCAGAAAGGTTGGTTAATTTAAATTCACCTATGAAGTCTAGAGAAGGTAGATGTGGTCCATGGCAAAGATCTATAAAGCCTGTTTTGTCTTGAGTATAAATCTGATATGGTGCTTTTTGATCGGAACTACTAATGATCTCTACTTTATAGTCTTCATTTAGATCTTTAAATAACTTGATAGCTGATTTCTTGTTATAAAGATCTTTTTTAATTAATGATTTATTTTTAATAATTTTTTTCATCTCAGATTCTATGGATTGAAGATCGTCCAATGAAATTTGTTCCTCAAATAGAACATCATAATAAAAGCCATCTTCTATAGTTGGGCCTATAGCAAGTTTTGCATTCGGGTATAAGTGCTTAACAGCCGAAGCGAGAACTTGTGCTGCCAGAGTATGGCGCATAATTTCTAGTCCTTCTTCAGATTCAATCGTGATAATTGAGACAGTAGATCCTGAAGAAATTTCATCAGATAGATCGCATTGCACTTCATCAATAGTCATAGCAACTGCTGATTTAGCCAATCCTGGACCTATAGATTTAGCTAGATCAAAACCATTAGACTTTTTTGGAAGTTCTCTTTCTGTCCCGTCTGGTAGAAAAATGTTAATAAAGTCGCTCATATTTAGAGTTTTTATTATTTTAATGAAATAGTCATGAAAGACCTAATCAATTAACCTAAAATTCCTTCAATGGATTGAAGTTAAATACTCTTTTATTTCGATTTTCTATGATAAAAGGGAAAATACTTGCCCACTTAAAGACAAGCCATCTAAATATTGGGTGAAGATGGAAGATTATGCCATTTGATCTAGATACATTTTGGAGATAAAAGGTTCTTTTATCTCTCATTTCTTTATAGCTAGTGAATGCTAGGTTAAGATTATCTTGATGTTTATCAATCAACTTAGCTAGAATAAATCCGCTCTCGATACCTGCAGCACCACCTTGAGCCATAAAAGGTAACATTGGATGACAAGCATCACCTAGCAATACTAAGTTCTTAAATGACCATACATTTAACTGCTCATGATCAAATAAGCCCCACTTATGTACCTCACTGCATGAATCAATTAAGTGATTGATCTTGGGATGCCAATCCAAAAAATTTTTTAATAGCTCCTCTTTGGTTCCCGGAATAGACCACTCTTCCTCAATCCATTCTTTCGCACTGGTAATTGCTACTATATTGATTAGCTGATTATTTCTAATCGGATAAGCGACTAAATGATTTTTCGGTCCTAAAAAAGCATATGCATGGTTTAAGGAAAAAGATTTTACATATTCTTTTGGTTCAATAAGACATCGCCAGGCAACCTTGCCAGAAAAAAATCTTTTATTACTGGAAGCTATCTTGTTCCGAAATAAAGACTTCACTCCATCAGCAGCAATTAATAAATCACAAGTTTTTGATTCGTTATTAGACAAACGAAGCTCTATACAATCATTCTCATGCTTAAAATCTAATCCTTTCGAATTAAATCTGACTCTTACACCTAAAGATACTGCTTTTGTATATAAAGTTTTAATTAGATCAGCTCTATGGATATGAATATAATGATTCTGATAATTATTGTTAGAAATTTTTTTAATATCAATCTTCAAAAGGGGTTGAAGACTATTATGGGATTGAAAGATTATTTTCTCTGGTTCAGAACCTAAATCAAGAATCTCTTCCTTCAAGCCATAGTCAGCTAAAACGTGCATTGCATTTGGTGATAACTGAATACCTGCTCCAATATCATCTAATGAAGATGATGCTTCATGAATCGTTACTGAATGGCCTAGTGTTGCTAATTCTGTCGCACATGCAAGACCTGAAATACCTGCTCCAACTAATCTTATATTCATTTAATGATTTATCTATTGTTCTGCTATCAATTAAAATAGGGTTCAGTTGCCTTCTTAGTTAAACGGATATAACAACTCCCTCCTAAGGAGTAGTTCCAGGTTCGATTCCTGGAGAGGGCACCACCAATTAAACTTAAATAAAATATTTTTTCTAAAAACATCAAGCAACACTAATATCTGAGCTTATATTTCATTACTTTACCTGCTGCATTTACAGGTAGATCATTTAAGAATTCAATTGTTCTAGGAACTTTATAATTTGCCATATTATCCTTAGCCCATTGGATTAATTCTTGTTCAGAAGTATTTGATGATTCTTTTAAAACAATAAAAGCCTTGGCAACCTCTCCCATTCTCTCGTCTTTAACACCTATTACTGCAACCTGTGATATAGCTTGATGATTTAAGAGAATATTTTCTATTTCAGCTGGGTAAGTATTAAAACCACCAACAATAAACATATCTTTTATTCTATCAGTAATCTTTAAATATCCTCTATCATCCAGCACCCCTACATCACCGGTATGCAGCCACCCATCTTTTGTTAAGGTTTCTCGAGTAGCATCTTCATTATCATAGTAACCTTCCATCACATTGTACCCTCGTACTAAAATCTCACCTTGATCTCCATTTTTAACACGATTACCATCAGAATCAACACACTTAATTTCTACGTCGTGAATTGCCTTGCCAGATGTTGTGGCTATAGTTTCATAATCATCGTCAGGTGTACACATTGTAGCTACGCCCGTACTCTCTGTTAAACCATAAGCAGTAATAATAGTCTCAAAACCAAGAACCTCTTTCATTTGCTGTATTAGAGAAACTGGGATACTTGCTGCACCAGTCACACCTAGCCTTAACGAATTAATTTTGGTTGGATCAAAATCTGTAGAACTCAATATAGACTGATACAGGGTGGGAGGTCCCGGAAGCATTGTAATTTTATATTTATCTATTTTCTCTAAAATCTTACCCACATCAAATATTGGTTCTGGATAAGCAGTACATCCTCTTAAGATAACTGCTAACCAACCAGCCTTGTAGCCAAAGGTATGAAAAAATGGATTAACAATTAAATAATGATCTTTATTTGTAAGTCCAACATACGTGGACCAGAAATCAAAAACTCTCAGATTCTGACTATGTGTCACCATAACCCCTTTTGGTTCACCAGTTGTCCCTGAAGTAAAAATTATATCAGCTATGTCACTACCTTCTATATTTGGAAGTAAGGCATCAGTCTGAAAATTAATTAAGTCTTTAAAATCATTCTGAATTTCAACATCATTATTGTTTAGAATAAAAATTTCATCTAAGGCTGGGACTGATTCAGTCTTGATCAATGATAAATAATCAACTCCTAAAAAATTATTTTCTGTAAACAGGTATTTAGACTCAGACTTATTTAATATGAAAGATGCTTCTTTGCCCTTCATCCTAGTATTAATTGGGACTAAAACACCACCTGCTTTTTGTATACCTATTGCTGCTAAAATCCAATTAATAGAGTTAGGAGACCAAATTGCAGCTTTATCGCCTTTGGACATGCCTTTGCTTACTAAATGTTTTGCTACTAAATCACTTTGAGTATGCAAATCCTGATAGGTAATAGACTGGCTATCATCATGGAAGGCGATCTTATCTTTAAGTTCTTTGGCTCTTAGAGCAACTAGAGATGCAATAGTTGAGGTTGAGGGGTTCAAGAACTAGAATTCTCTTTTTTCTAAATCCAGCCCCTTTGGAACATCGGCCCGATCTACAAGAAATTGTCCATACCATTTTCTTAGCTTATGTAAAGGACCGTCTCCATCACATACTACTGGATCAGGAATATAAATTTTGTTCTCCCATATCGATACATCTTGTCCAAAAGCAAATACATTGGCGTCAATGTAGCCTTGGATAAAATCCTTTTCATCCTTGTCTGACATACCAGGGACCTTTTTAACCATACAACCAAAATTAATTTGAAAAGAGGTTAAAGTTACAGGTAAATGAGATACTAATAAGCGACTCTCAACCTTGTGACCATCTTGTATTGCACTCATATAAGTTGTCATGTATGCAGGGCCCTCATAAGTAGCTTTGGAGAATAAGTCTCCTCCTAATATAGGACTATCTGCTGTCATTTCTTGAGTATAAGTATGATCTTTAGCTTCATTCCAGAACCTGTCAAAAGGCGCTTGATGTACTGGCCCAAAATGACCTTTATCTGCCATATTATCAATTAATTCTCTACAATTATTCTTAATAAATAGATTTGTCATTCCATAATCTGACCAATCATTAGAATAACAAGCATCAATCCGTTCAGGCTCATAATCTGGATCGCTCATCTCAACATCATGCCAACACATAAGCATATGATTTTTTTCAAGAATAGGCCATTTCTCACCATTGCCCGGATCAAGATGGATGCTTCCAGATTCATCTCTTCGCACAAGAAGTTTTCTTCCAAAAGCATATATTGCTCTCTCCTTGTTAGCTTCAAAGTCCCTTTGATGGCCTAATACAAACCAACCCCTTGGGAATCTATCTGGTAAATCGCTCATAACACTCTCCTGTATATATTATATATCAGATGGGTCAAACCAAACCATAACTGATCCATTGTCTTCTTTTATTTTCCAAGTTCTTGTTACAGCCTTAGTGGGTATAGATTTTGCATACGGAATATCATCACAGTTTCCTGCTTCATCCCATCGCCAAGCATGAAACGGACACCTAATACCATTCTCATCAACTTCACCAGTAGCTAAAGAACAGCCCATATGTCGGCAATATAAATCTAATGCTCGTAAGCGCTTATCATTTCCCCTCCAAATCACCAATTGTGTAGCAAAATCTTCAATTGATACTGATTTTCCTACCTCAATATTTTCTGATTTAGCAACCTCATGCCACCCCTTTAAAAGATCACTATTTCTTGGATTTCGCTGAACAGGTAATTCTGGTGCAATTAACTCTTTTTCCATGACTGTATTCTAGCAATAAATCTTTTATTTTTCTTTTTCAAACAAATTAACTAGTGCATCTAGTTGGTCAAGGTCTTTTGAGGTTGGCACCAATAAAATTTCCTCAATACCTGCCTGATTTATCTCTCGAATAAAATCTTTAAGCTCATTGATGGAACCACAAAAACCCGCGGTATTAGAAAGCTCATTAGCAATATCCTTGCCCATCCATCCTAAATATCTCTGAAGATGAGTTCTCATCTGAGCCCTGGCATCTGCTCCTAAAGCAAACCAAAAGCTGGTTATTAATCTTGGCTCTTTGTTACCACTCTTGAGAAATGATTCATCTGCCATAACTTTCATATCCTTAACTTCTTGAAGGTCTGCATTAAATGTAAATCCAGCTAAGCCAGAAGAAAATTCACTAGCCTTCTTAATTGACTTGGGGCCTAACGCACCCGATAAAATTTCTGGTCCGTTTTCTTGAACTGGTTTCGGACCAATCTTAAGTTCATAAGAATCATTCCAAACTGATTTCATAATGCCAACAAATTCTGATAGTCGTTGCCATTTATGATCCTTCCATAGTCCACCAATCGAATCATAATCTTCTTTTCTGCCCCCCACTCCAACACCTAAAGTCAATCTGCCATTTGATATCACATCAATAGTAGCAAATTGCTTAGCTGATAGAACTGGATCATGCATGGTTAAAACTGAAACTGTAGAAATGATTTCAATATTATTGGTCCAAGCTGCTATGGCACTAAGGGTTGATATAAACTCTGGGTTATCAAAGACTATTCTCTCTCCTAGCGCTATGCTTGACCATGGCCCTGCTTCAATTTTTTCTGTCCATGATTTAAGTAAGTCTCGATCCAACCCAGGCTCCATGACAGGTAAAGTCATACCAATTTTCATAAATTAACTAGGATTATCTTTTTTTAAATCCAAAGCTACATCAACTATCATGTCTTCTTGACCACCAACCATTTTTCGCTTCCCTAACTCTACTAATATATCTCGAGTATCTAATCCATAGGTTTCTGCAGCGGCTTCAGCATGCCTAAGAAATGAAGAATATACCCCAGCATATCCAAGAGTTAAAGTTTCTTTATCAACCCTAACAGGTCTATCTTGAAGAGGTCTTACAAGGTCTTCGGCTGCATCCATAAGCTTAAATAAATCAGTTCCATGCTCCCATCCAATTCTATCTATAGCTGCAATAAAAACTTCTAATGGAGCATTGCCTGCACCAGCACCCATACCAGCTAAACTAGCATCAATTCTATCGGCGCCATTCTGAACAGCAACAATTGAGTTGGCTACTCCAAATGAAAGATTGTGGTGTGCATGCATACCTGTTTGAGTATTAGGTTCTAGAATATCTTTAAAAGCCTTAAATCTGTCTTTTACATCATCCATATTTAAAGCACCGCCTGAATCAACAACATAAATACATTCAGCTCCATAGGATTCCATTAGTTTTGCTTGTTCTGCTAGGCCCTGTGGTGAATTCATGTGTGACATCATTAAAAACCCTACTGTATCCATACCTAAGTTTCTTGCAAACTCGATATGTTGTTTTGAAACATCTGCCTCTGTACAGTGAGTTGCAACTCTAACTGAGCGCACTCCCATATCCCATGCCCACTGGAGGTCTTCTTTAATTGCGATACCAGGAAGAATTAGTGTTGTTAATTTTGAGTATTGTAGAACTTCGGCAACTTTTTGAATCCACTCTTTATCAGTATGTGCACCAAAACCATAATTGAATGATGAGCCGGAGAGTCCATCCCCGTGTGCAACCTCGATAGCATCAACTTTTGCTTCATCAAGAGCTTGCGCTATTTTATAGACATGCTCTAGGCCATACTGATGTCTAATAGCATGCATGCCATCTCTTAACGTGACGTCTTGAATGTAAATCTTCTTCATATCTCGCTTACGTAAATTTTCTATCAACTAATTCTTCTGCTGTTCCAAGTGCTGCTGAAGTCATAATATCAAGGTTGCCAGCATACTTAGGTAAATATTGTCCAGCGCCTTCTACCTCAAGAAAAATTGATGTTTTAATACCCTCAAATTCGCCATGGCCAGGTATCTTACAGGGGTTATTTGAACCAAATCGTTCAAATTGAACTTCTTGTTTTAACCTATAACCTGGAACATATTTTTGTACTCTGGACACCATATCTTGAATATTGGATTTGATAACATCTTCTTCTTCATGATCTGAAAGGGTAAAAACTGTATTCCTCATTATTAAGGGTGGTTCAGCAGGATTTAGAATAATAATAGCTTTGGCAATATCAGCTCCCCCTACCTTTTCAATTCCTAATGCCGTCGTTTGTGTAAATTCATCAATATTTGCTCTAGTCCCTGGTCCAGCTGAACGAGATGAAACTGACGCAACAATTTCTGCATATCTTACTTTTGAAGCTTGATTAACTGCTGCTACCATAGGTATTGTTGCTTGACCGCCACAGGTCACCATATTTACATTAATGGAATCAAGATGAGATTCCATATTTACAACAGGAACACAATAAGGACCGATTGCAGCAGGTGTTAGGTCAATCATTTGTTTACCATCTTTAGTAACTAAATCATGATGATGTTTATGAGCTCCTGCAGAAGTTGCATCAAAAAATATCTTAGTGCCTGAATAAAGATCACTCTTGATAAAATCCTCTAAACCTCCATCAAAAGCATTAATGTTTTTAGATTTTGCTAAAGCTAAACCTTCAGAATCTGGATCAATTCCTATCAAAGCAAGTAGATTAAGTTGTTTAGAAAAATTTAAAATCTTAAACATCAGATCTGTGCCTATATTTCCCGATCCAATGATTGCGCAATTAATCTTATTCATGATACAAAATTTATTTCACACGAACCTAAGCCACTTAATTCCATTCTAAATTTATCTCCTGGGCATGCTGGTTCTAAAGGAACCAATGAGCCTGATAAAATTATCTCATCTTTTAGTAATGGAATTTCATATTTTCCTAATGTATTTGCTAACCAAGCAACTGCTTCAGCAGGATGCCCTTGTACTGCTGAACCTAAACCCGATGAAATCAGGTTATTATTTTTAAATACTTTGGCTTCAATTAGATCAAGCTCTATACCAATAGGACTTAATGATTCGTCTCCTAAACAAAATACGCCACAGGATGCATTATCAGCAATGGTATCCTCAATATTTATGTTCCAATCAACAATTCTTGAATCAACAATCTCAAAGCATGGCTTGATACATTTTGTTGCATTTATAACATCAGCTCTACTTATACCTGGACCATGAAGATCATCATCAAGAATAAAAGCTATTTCAGCTTCTGCTCTTGGTTGAATAAGATATTTTGAAATTGAACATGAAGCTTGATTCTCTAAATACATAGCATCTGTGAGAAAACCAAAGTCTGGCTGATTAACACTTAACATTTCTTGCACTACCTTGCTCGTAACCCCAATTTTTTTACCTATGAGCTTCTCTCCTTCTGCAATTCTTAGATCGAGGAAGCTTTTAGATATCTCATATGCATCATCAATTGAAATCTCTGGATATGTTGTGGTGATGGGCGGAATAGTTTTAAAGCTTCGCAATGATTGAAAGAGTTCTTTCCCAATTAAAGCATTATGTTTCTTGCTCATTAACTTTATTGAAGGAAATTGATGCAGTGCTGATTAAAATCATCTGGTCTTTCAATCATAACCCAATGACCGCATCTGCTATAAACAATTACTTGTGCATGGGTAAACAGAGATGTAATTTTTTCGATACCAGATAAAGGTATAAACTGATCATTAGCTCCCCAAAAGGCTAAAACTGGAATATTATTATCTTTAAGATCTGCACACAGATTAGGGATATCCATGGTCGCTAATACTTGTTGATTCATTAGTGGGAGTATTTCCATTCTATCTTCTACTAAATCTGATGTAACTAAATCTGAATTATAAGGAAATAATCGAAGCAAACCTTCAATTTTTTCTTGATTCATTTCACCTCCTAAAAAATCATCCATAAGCTTGCGAATCCCTGGCATGTTGTCATACGCATCTCTATCCTCAAGACCTCCTGGAGCCATTAAAATTAATTTTGTTACTAAGCTAGGTCTCTTCAGCGCTAAGCCCATAGCTAGAGCGCCACCAAGACTATTTCCAACAATGGAACATTTTGAAATTTTTAAATTATCTAAAAATTCTAAAATAAGAGTATTAAAAAATTCCATTGAATAAATGGCATTATCAGGTTTATCAGAAAAACCATATCCGGGTAGATCTATAACGACAACTCTAAAACCAGCATCTTCAAAAGAACCAATGTTATTTTTAAAATTTGTATATCCAGAAGCGCCTGTTCCACTCCCGTGCAAGAATAAAACTACTTCTCCGCTTCCAGAATCATGATAATGGAATTTAAAGCCTGATTTTAATTCACAGAAATTGCCCTTTGGTAGCATTATGAAATTCTTTTCAATGTCATAGGAAGCTTATCTGCTGGTCTAGGTAAATGAACGTGTTGAAATCTAGGGTTGTAGTTATCTCTTAAAACAACCTTATAATCTTTTAACAACCTAAATAAATATAATTTAGCGTTAAGAAGTGCAAAATGCATTCCAATGCATTTATGAGCACCTCCACCAAATGGAATATAGCTAAAACCATGCCTTTTGTGCTCTGCTCTTTCAGGCGAAAATCGCATCGGATCAAATTGCTCTGGATTGTCCCACCATTCTTTCATTCTATGAGTAAAAGGAGGGCTAAGCATAATCACCGTATTTGCAGGAAGATTATATTCACCAATTTTAACTTCTCTAGTGGTTCTTCTGTTAAGCATCATAACTGAGGGGTAGAATCTTAAAGTTTCATTAAAAACATATTCAGTTAATTGCATTTTGGCAACATCATCAAAAGTTGGAGTGTCAACATTAACAGAATAGATCTCTTCTCTGACTTTTTCCTGCCAATTTTGATGGATACCTAAATAATAAAGTATGTTAGTCAGAGCACTAGTTGTAGTATCAAATGCAGCAAATAGTAAAAAAGCTATATGGCCATCAATATCTTCACTTTCTAGATAGTTACCATCTTCGTCTCTTGCATTGCAGTATCGAGTAAACATGTCTACAGAGTCAGCTCCTCGTCTTTCAGGTATTTTTTTTGTTAAAAAATCTCTAAGGCTCTCTCTAGCTTTTAAAGATTTTCTAAAAGTAGAAAAAGGCCAGTTATAGGGCAATGGTGTAATCAAACCTTTATTAATATTTGAAAAAATTTTATGTAGCATTTGTGCTTCATGGCTCTTCTCATCCAGCCCAATAAAAACCCTAGCCGCCACATCCATTAAGGTCTCTTGAATAGCATCATAAAAAAAGAATTCCTCATCTACAGGCAATTCATTAATTCGCTCTGATTGAATAGGATTTAATAAATCTACATAGGATTTCAATGCATCTGTTTTAAATGCTGGCTGAGAAGCCCGTCTTGTCTTCTTATGTTTTGCATTATCTCTTATGAGCATTCCATCAGGGTATAGAGTACCCAATGATCCAGCATATCCCGCGGCTGAACTAAAGCTCCCATCTTTATCGAATAATGCTGCTTCATTAAACTCAGGCCCTAAACACATCAGGACTCTTTGACCCCGAACAATGTCTAACTTAGAAACTGGTCCAAACCTCTTATAATGATCGTAGCAAAGTGCAACTGTATCTTTAACTAGCTGAATTGTTTTGCCAAGGAAAGGAAGGCCATACTCGCCGGGAAATAAATCTAAATTTCTGTTATCTGGGACGTTTGAAACTACATCATTCATTATTAGATTGTATATTAATTAACTAATAACCATAAGCACTAATAACGTATTTTTAGCTAATTAAATTTAGAAACTAATTTCCACCAGTAATTGGGAAAAAATCTTCTAATTCTTGTGGCATAAACAGCATCTGGTGTTGGATAGCATATTAACTTATTCCCTTTTATAGCCTTCTCAATTGAGTCAATGACTACTTCAGGATCATTGAGTTTGCCCTCTTTCATAGTTTGTTTTAATGACCCTGGTGAATTGTCGTCATTTACAAATCTCATCAGCGGGGTGTTAGTTATTGCTGGGCATACCAATAAGACCCTAATACTTGTATCTTCTAATTCTTTAGATAAGATCTCAGCATACATATTAACAGCGGCTTTACTTGCACAATATGCACCCATAAACCTCTCTGGACATGTTCCAGCAATTGAACCAAATAAAATAATTTGACCCGAATTACTTTCAAGCATTTTAGGCAGGATTTGAGATACCATATTTACGGTACCCTCATAGTTGATTCGCATAAGTGTATTGATTTCTTCAGCAGGTAAATCCTTTATCTTACCTAAGGGCATAATAGCTCCAGCATGTGTCAGTCTATCAATAGCTCCTAAATCCTCTCTTGCCTGAGATACTTTTTCTTTTACCTGGTCGATTGAAGAAACATCACAAACATATGTTGAAATATTATTAGATTGAGATCTTAAGTCTTCAAGTGCCGATTCATTTACATCGAATGCAGCTACTCTAACACCAGCTTGTGCAAGCCTTAAAGATGTTATGCGGCCCATCCCACTTGCTGCACCTGTGATTAATGCTGTCTTCATCTTAGATTATTAAATGTGTTGAGAGATATCTTATACCATTATGTACTGACTGGTTGGGATTACATCAATATTATTAAAATTGATAAATTCCATACAACTATTCATCATTAAATCTTGATTCATTTTTAATTGATCAGGGTTGTCTTTTGAATCATAAAATATCTCTTGATCATCCAATGCTTCTATTGGAAAGCTCTCTTCGACAATAGCCAAAAATTGTTTACTATTAGTGTTGAGGCCTTTTTCTATCGTGTTCTGGGTATATTCAAAAGTTGACTGAGTATCGATTGCTATTTGGGTATGGACATTCTTCCAGTGACTAAAAAAATTAGACTCAGAAATACCTTCTGCTTTATCAATCAAAGCAATTTGAGAAAAACCGTTGCTTCTGTCTCCCAAAGATTTATGTTTATCAGAAAGAACTTTTCTTTCATTCAGTAAATATCCTTCAAATTCGAAGACATGCACATCGAGATACTCTTCAATATCACATTGTTGATCGAAAAAACTGATTGATTTTAAGAAGATAAATGCATCTGGTAGATTCTCCCTATTACTTTGAATTAGGCCTGTGCCTGATCTCACATCTTCATCAAAGAAATTAAATTGTAAGGAACTGAAATGATTTTTAAATTGAGAGCAGAAATTACTAAACAATTCATGCTTTAAATCATCTATAGTTACATGCTGATTTTTCCAAATAAGATAGGCTGCTTTGCTCATTAAGCCTTTTGGGATGATGCTGATATAACCTCGCCAGTCATATAAGAAGATAAATCTGAAGCAAGAAAAAGGATAATGTTTGCAATTTCCCAAGGCTCTGCACCTCTTCCATACGCTTCTTGTGAGATAAGAGACTGAATTAAATCATTTGAGTTGGTTTTAGATAAATGGGGGTTTAGTGCAAGGCTTGGAGCAACTGCATTGACTCTAATATTGTGTTCAACTAATTCTAAAGCAACACATCTAGTCAAAGCCATAACACCAGCTTTAGCTGCAGCATAATGTGATTGTCCTTTTTGAGCTCTCCAACCTAAAACAGATGCATTATTAACAATAACTCCTTTTGATTGCTTTAAAAATGGAATTCCAGCTCTAATAACCCTCATTGTACCATTTAGAGTTATATCAATAACTTTATTCCAAGCGTCATTAGACATGGTCTCTAATAAATCGTCTCCACCAAGTCCTGCATTATTAACAAGAACATCGATATTATTTAATGTATTTTCTGCAATAGAAAACATCTCATTAATTTCATTGTCGTTAGTAACATCACATTTACAACCGTCAACGCTACCTAAATTTAAACCTCTAAGTTCTTGAATAGCTTGATCTAGCCTTTCAGAATGAGAATCAGAAATAAAAACATTTGCGCCTTCTTCTAAGAATCTTTTGGCTGTTGCAAAACCTATGCCTGATCCTGCTGCAGCAGTTATCACTATAGACTTGTCTTTAAAAAGATTAGTGCTGTTAAAGTAGCTTGGGTTCTTTAAGTCTGTCATTCGCAATTCTCCAGAATAGTAACATTTGCCTGGCCCCCACCTTCACACATAGTTTGAAGACCAAATTGAATATTAGATCTTCTCATTTCATGGACTAGGGTTGTCATCAACCGAGCGCCTGTAGCACCAAGAGGATGCCCAAGAGCTATTGCACCTCCATGAACATTGATTTGATCTATTGGATAATCAAATTCTTTCTGCCATGCCATTGGTATAGAAGCAAATGCTTCATTAATTTCTACTCTGCCAATGTCAGATAATTTTATATCCATCTTAGATAGTGCATATTTTGTGGCTGGTATGGGGGCAGTTAACATCCAAATAGGGTCATCTGCCCTTACGCTTATATGAGACACTTTAACCAAAGGTGTGAGATCATATTTTGTTAGTGCTTCTTCAGATACAACTAATAAGCACGCAGCTGCATCAGCATTTTGAGAAGAAATAGCAGCAGTAATAGTTTCTCCTTCTATAAGTGGTTGCAGTTCAGACATTTTTTCTTTTGTGGTATCTATTCTTGGTGTTTCATCTGTATCAAAAAGCCCAACAGGTACTATCTCATCCTTGAAAATCCCTGTATTAATTGATTGAATCGCTTTGGCATGACTGTTGTATGCAAACTCCTCCATCTCATCTCTTCGTATATCCCATTTCTTAGCAATCATATTAGCTGATTTAAATTGACTAACCTCGCCATTACCATATCTATTTATCCATCCCGGAGAACTTGTAAATGGATTATCAAAACCTAAATCTTGGCCTGCTAACATAGCATAAGAAATAGGCACCATATTCATATTTTGAACCCCGCCAGCAAGTATGATGTCAGAAGTACCAGACATAATAGCTTGAACAGCAAAATGAACTGCTTGTTGAGAAGATCCACATTGACGGTCAATGGTTGTACCTGGAACATGTTCAGGCAATCCGGCAACCAGCCAACAAGTCCTAGCTATGTCTCCAGCTTGAGGGCCAACAGTATCAACACACCCAAAAATGACATCTTCAACAAGACCAGGATCTAATTTAATTCGGTTAAAAGTTTCTTTAATAACAACGCCGCCAAGATCTGCAGGATGAACATCTGCAAGTGAGCCCTTCTTTCTACCAATCGGCGTTCTCAAGGCTGATACTATGTAGGCATTTCTCATAACTAACTATCCATGAATGTATAGGTAGAACCCAAATTTGGCAAATCATTTTCTAGCTTCCTTAGAATATTATTTTCTAAAAATGATTGGTCTCCCCAAATTCCTTTTAAAGACCAGCCGCGTCTAGCAAAAATATGTAAATCCATTTCCCATGTATACCCCATTGCCCCATGAGCCTGAAGACAATTCTTCGTCACTATTTCTGATGCTTGCATTGACATATATTTTGCTTGATAAGAATGAAGTTGCATCATTGAATGCATAGTATCTAAACTGGATGCTGCTCTATAAATAAAAGACTTAGAGAATTCTATGTTGATTGCAGCATCTGCGAGCATGTGTTTTACAGCCTGAAATGAACCAATAGGCTTTCCAAACTGCTCTCTTTCATTAACATAGATTTTTGTTAAATCTAACATTCTTCTGCTTAAACCAAGCAGTAATGCTGAAGACATCAACATGCCAGAAGATTCGATAAACTTATTTAAGTTCTTAAATTTATGTTTTAAACACATTGGTTCTCTCTTTAGTTTTTTAATCCTAAACAGGTTTCTTGATGGATCGTTTGATTCAAGGTTCTCTAACACACATTGATCTAAAGGCAGAAAATTAAAATGAGGCTCTTCATAAAAAATTATGCCGGATGCTTTATGTGCAGATAATATATAAGGTGATAAAGGGTGAGAGAATCCAATATAGGCATTCTCAAACAATATATTGTCTAGTTGTGAGCTATCAAGGTAATTTAAAACAGAGTTAGTCAAAAAAATTTGCTCAGCAGCTGGTTCAGGTAAACCATAATAGCCCATTTCTTCAGCTATTAAAGCCATCGCAACATAGTCCACATTTAAACCTCCATGAGACTCTTTGAGATTGGCTGATAATACCCCTAGACTGCCTAATGATTTCCATCTGTCTAAATTAAAAGCATCATTGGTTTCCCATGATTTTCTAATGTCTTCAGTGGTGACCTTATCAGACAAAAAACTTCTCACTGAACCTTTAAATTGTTCTTGGTCTAATGAAAATGTAAAATCCATCCTTTATCTCGGTAAGCCCAATAATCTTTCAGCAATAATATTTTTCTGAATTTCATTGGTTCCAGCATATATTGGTCCAGAGTAAGAAAACATATAACCTTTGATCCATTCCGCTGCATTATCAGCTTGATCGTTTTTAAGTTCTCCTGCAGTACCCAAAATATGCATTGCTGTTTGGTGCATTTTATGATCAAGCTCTGACCAAAAGACTTTTCCTAAGCTCGATTCAGGTCCTATCTTATTGCCTGCCATGATATTAGAGGCAGTTTGATAGATGTTTAGAGCATATGCTTCGGCCTTAATCCAACAATCAATTACATTGGATTCTATCGTGGCAGATAATCGACCTTTATTCTTAAAAAAAAGTTTCATTAAGCGAGATGCTGTTTCTTGAAATCTAGCTGGACTTCTTAACATTAGGCCCCTTTCAAAACCAGCGGTTGCCATTGCTATACTCCAACCAGAACCTTCTTCACCTATTAGGTTCTCAATTGGTACTTCAACATCATCAAAATATATTTCAGCAAATCCTGGCTCGCCATCCAACTGAGGGATCGGTCTTACAGTTACCCCTTTAGAAGATAGAGGGACTAAGATAAAAGAAAGGCCATGATGGCGAGTAGCATCAGGATCACTTCTAAAGAGCCCAAAAGCCCAATCAGCATATGTTGCTCTTGAAGACCAAGTCTTTTGGCCATTAATAATAAATTTATCTTTATTCCTTATTGCATTAGTCCTTATTGCTGCCATATCACTACCTGCTCCAGGTTCTGACCAAGCCTGAGCCCAAATGTGCCTACCCTCAGCCATCGCGCTTAAAAAAGTTTTTTTCTGTTCATCTGAACCATATTCCATTAAAGTTGGGCCGAGAAGAAATACGCCATTTTGATTAACCCTGATAGGAGCATTAGCCCTGTAATATTCCTCTTCAAAAATTAACCATTGAATTAAATCTAAATTTCTACCACCATACTCTTTCGGCCATGTAACCATAGACCAATTACCTTTGCTGAGTTTTTGTTCCCATTCTCTATGTTGCTCAAATCCCTTTTGAGTATCTAATGAAAGCAGGGGTTTCTTCGGAGTATTAGATTGAAACCAATTTCTAACCTCAGATCTAAAATCTTTCTGTTTATCTGTAAAACTAGTTATCATCATTAAAGCTTGCGTCTCTTTTTTCAACAAAAGCATCTCTAGCTTCCTGCGAATCTTTAGATTTATATAGCTCTAATGTAAAGGTTTGTTCAGATTTATACTGTTCATCAACATCACCTTGTTCAATCTGATTCAAAGCCTTTTTTGCTAGTTTCACTGCTAGAGTACTTTTACTAGAGATTTCATTCGCTAGTTCTTCAGCGGCATAGTGCAACTCATTAATATCATCATGCAGAGACTCAATACTTCCTAATTGAAATGCCTCCTTGGCAGAAATAGGTTTTCCAGTAAACATCATTCTTCTGACTCTTTGTAAAGGAAATAATCTTTTTAGATGTGCTCCACCACCTAGAGCACCCCTATCAATCTCAGGTAAACCAAAATATGCATCTTTTGTGGATAAAACAATATCAGAAGATCCTGCTATCAGTATTCCTCCTCCCAAAACAAAGCCATGACATGCTGATATTACTGGAACATTACATACATGTATTGCACGAGCTGTTTTCCAACAACCGTCATTCACTGCATGGATTTTATCAGGATCTGCTTGTAATTCTTTAATATCTACTCCCGCACAAAAACCTTTACCCTGGGCCCTAATAATTAAAGCTCTAACATCGTTATTAAATGAGATATCATCAATCGACTTAGCTAGACTCAACCATTCTGATGAATTTAAAGCGTTAACTGGGCTATTGTTGAATTCAATGACAGCAATATGATTATTGATTTTAATCTCTATAGGCATATTTGTATCCTTTCATTTTGATAAATTACTTATAGCATCATTATACTGGTCCATGATTGCATGAATAAGATTTTGACAAGAAGGCGTGCTATCAATCACTCCAGCAACTTGGCCTGATGGCATTGCTCCGTGATCTGGATTGCCTTCAACCATAGCTCTTTGGATGATTGCAGGGCTATTAGCAGACATAATTGTTTGAGCAATTGTTAAATCATCTCCCCTTAACATTGCAAAAAAAGATTTAAAAACTTCTGAGAATTTAGCATTAGATAGTTTTTTATATTTCAACGCAGATCTTAAAGAAATAAAAAACAGCTTAATTGGATTAGATTTATCTATGGATTTTATAAAATCATTAAATATTAACCTGTGTGGAAGTCCATCAAATTTTTTAGTTACCTTTATTTCTTCAACTTCAGCATTTAGATATGCATCTTTAGTTTTTTTAGGGACGGGGCTTTCTTCTGTTAGCATAAAACGAGTTCCCATAGCTATACCTTGAGCACCCCAAACCAAGGCAGCTGCTAAGCCATAACCATCTTTAAATCCTCCAGCTGCAAATATAGGTATGCCTACTTTGGATAAAACACTGCTTAATAATAGAGTTGTGGGAGTCTCTCCAGTATGACCGCCTCCCTCAGAACCCTGAACAACTAAAGCATCAGCTCCTAACTTTTCTGCTTTTATTGCATGCTTAAGAGCACCTACAGTTGGAATACATAGAATATTATTTTGTTTAAATAGCTCAATATATTCTGGAACTGGCGCTCTAGAATAACTAACCGCTTTTATCTTATTCTCTATGACCAATTTGACAATCCTATCAGCACCAGGTTGAAACATATGAAAGTTCACACCAAAGGGCTTATCAGTAAGAGATTTTGTTTGATGTATTAATTTCCCTGCTTCATCAGCACTAACAGTAGCTAATGCAAGAAATCCAAATGCTCCAGCATTAGATGTAGCTGCCACTAATTCAGGTGTAGCAACCCAACCCATAGCTGTTTGAATTATTGGGTATTTAGATCCTAGAATATTGCTACTCAAATTTCACTCAATCTTTTACTTTTGCGTTCTCTTCTTGGAAGTTTTTTTCTTCTTTTGAGATTTAGCCATTTTTTTTGCATCAAACCCTGAAAGAACATTGCCAGTAGTTAAATCATTGTGTGCATGTGAAAAATGATGCCAAGCAAAAGCTGCTTCCATTGCATTTCTTTTGCCCTGAAGGTCTTCTGCATGATTAATTGCCTGTTTGGTTAGAGTTAGTCCTAATCTTGGCATTTCTGCAATCTTTAAAGCAATTGCATTGGTTTCGCTCTGTAATTCTTTTATGTCAACTACTTTATTTACCATGCCCATTTCATAAGCTCTTGTTGCAGTCATGGACTCACCTAAAAATAAGAACTCTTTTGCAATCCTAGGATTCAGCTCATATGGATGGGCAAAATATTCCACACCAGGAATCCCCATTCTTACAACAGGATCTCTAAAAAAAGCATCTGATGATGCAATAATTAAATCACAAACCCATGCCAGCATACAGCCTCCTGCAATACAGGCTCCATGAACCATAGCGATAGTAGGTTTTGGGATGTCCCGCCACCTCCTGCACATATTCAAATAAACTTCTTGTTCCCTAACATACCAAAATTCTCCACCTGGTTTGTTAGTATGGTCATACCACATAGTTTTTCTATCATATTCTGTATCTACATCCCTACCTGGAGTACCTATATCATGTCCAGCAGAAAAATGTTTCCCGTTACCCTTTAAAACAATTACCTTTACATCATCATCATCAACAGCTTTTTTAAAAGCTTTATCAAGATCATAGGTCATTTTGCCATTTTGAGCATTGTTGTATTCGGGCCTATTCATGGTTACCCATGCTATTTGATCTTTTTTCCTATAAGTAACGGTTGGTTTAGCTCTTGCCATGATTAATCTCCAAATATACTATCTCTTAAATTTTTAGGGTCTAGGTCATTCCTAATAACCATTAATTCTTCCTCTGATGGTAATTCTGTTTCAGATTCGGAAAGAATGTCAAATTTAAAACCAGTATTTTCTTTAATGTCTTCTAATGAATGTCCAGGATGAATAGAAAGCAATCTCAAGGCATTATCTTTTCCGTTAAAATCAAAAACACATAAATTGGTAATCACAATGCCAATATCTGGGCTATAGTCCTTAGAGTCAAAGCCTAAACTTGCAGCCATATCAACCCTTCCATCTACAAATACTTTCTTGCTGTGGTTAGGGATAAACATGCTGTTCCTGTGGTTAATAGAGTTTCCCGGAAACCCTCTAACTCCTAATAGCTGAACTTTTGGATGATTATAGTCACCTATACAACTAATATTCATATGACCAAGGCTATCAAGTTGGGTAGGTGTAACCATTGCATGTCTTGCTCCACTCCAAAGAAGATCAAAGACTCTTGAGTAATTCATATAGCCCTCTAATGCTGGTTCAATCCCTAATCCTAATGCATAGGGTTTATCTACTAAAAATGCCTCTCCATCTGTCATCATTAAATCAGGGTTATATAAATTTTTTGAGAGGCTCACAGCTATTCTAGGCAATAATCCAATGCCGGTTGCTAAAATTTCACCATCGTTTTGCCATGCTCTAGCTGCTTGTGAAATGCATAGTTCTGATAATGAATATTTTAATTTTGTCATTAGAATTTTGTTACTGGAATTGATTTAATTTCTTTGAGCCCTCCAACAGCCTCCAAATAGTTCTTAAAGCTAACATTAATAAATCTGTCAGAATATTCTTTAAAATCTTTTACGCTTTTTGAATATAGTTTTAAGTGCTCGAGGTCAATGCCGTAGTCTGGTGAGCAAGAGGTTGGGTGTGCTCCACCTTCAGAAATAACAATACCATCTACTAAATTACGTTCAAATCTATTAAAACAAGCAAGATCATCCTTTTTAAATTCTGAAGTATCGATAAGTTTCTCAGTCGAGATAAAGGTCTTTTTAGAAGCTCGAGCATATAAATCATCAAAAAATGGATCCGGTCCATAAATCAAAGTATTACCTTTTTGATCTGAAAGATTGACGTGCAATAAGCTAATATCAAGATTAATTGCTGGCATTGCAATTAGCTGTTCCTGATCTCGATAAGGGGATTTAATAAATTTAATTTTGGGATTGTTTTTTAATATATCTGTACCATGGCCTACTCTAGTTGGTAAAAACGGTAATCTCATTGCTGCTGCTCTTAGTCCCCATTGCAACATCCCTTCGTCAACTTCCATGATATCTTTAAGATTGCCCATCTGGCGAACATTTCTAAAATGAGCATCCAATGGAATCAGATCTAGAGATACAAATCCAAAAATAAGCTTTTTCACTTTTCCTGATGAACATAACATCCCAACATCTGGTCCACCGTAGCTAACAATTGTTAGATCTTTTAATGTAGACTTACAAATCTCCCTAATCAGGCTCATGGGTTTCCGTCTTGCTCCCCAACCACCTATACCAATGGTCATGCCATTTTCAAAATACTGAATAATCTCTGATGAATTAATTACCTTATTCAATTTAATCTATTCTGGCATTGAAAAAACATGGCCCCAATAACTTGGTAGCTCAGAGTTGGTAGTTTCAAAAGTATCCCAATCAGGCTGAATGCCCTCACAACCAAATTCGAGCATAAAACCTGCTGGAGTCTGCATATAGAAAGAAAACATTTTGTCATTCATATGGCGGCCAAGTGTTGAGGAGATATGAACGTTATGATTGACAGCCCTATCTAAAGCATGCACGACTTCTTGAGACTTATTGACTTCTACCATTACATGAACTAATCCTGATGGTGGAGGTGGTGATTGCATAACAGCGACAGTATGATGTCGTGGATTATCACAATGCATAAAATATAATACAGATTCAGGATCATCAGGATTAGGACTAATTCTCATGTGCATAATATCTGAGTCTCCAAAACCAAGAATATTAGTATAGAAATCATGAGTTTCTTCAACCGATAAAGTCCCAAACACAACGTGACCTAGGCCTAAACCTTGGGTTACAAATCCAGATATATCTTGAGTTGAAACAAATTTTTGATCATCGACAGCTCTGTCATAATATAACTCAACAGTATTTTCGGCAGGATCTTTCAAGCGTATTAACTCTGTCACCCCTCTTAATTGTGAGGTTTCATTTGAAAGTTCTTCATAGTCAATACCCTCGTCCTTTAAGGTTTTTTTAGCATCTTCAAATGCATCTTTATCTTCTAACTCAAAACCCCCAAGTACATATCGATCATTGGGGCCTTTGGTGACATGAAACCTGAAAGGCTCCTCATCAATTTTATAGAACAAATTATCTGAATCGCTTAACTTATCATTCTTCATAAAGCCTACAACTTCATTAGCGTAGCTTTCCCATTTCAATATATCTGTAGTTTCAATTAAAATATAGCCTAATGATTTTACTTTCAATTTAACTCTCCCTTTCTTATAGAATATCATTGTAACAATGTCATCATTAAAAGCGCTAATAAATCCGGTTACTCCATTTCAACAAAATGCTCCTATTCTTTACTGCGCGCAATCAAATAAATGTGCATTTGTGGACCCTGGAGGAGATTTAGAGATTTTGATGGAAATAGCTAAAGACAATAATCTTATACCTGAAAAGGTATTATTAACTCATGGACATGCAGATCATGCGGGGGCTGCACAAGAGCTTTCTACGAATCTTGCTATACCTATTGAAGGTCCGCATAAGGAAGATAGTTTCTTACTAGATACACTACAAGAACAAGGCAAGATGTTTGGTATGGAAGCTCAAAACTGCACTCCAACAAGATGGCTTAAAGATGGTGATGAGATTACATTAGGTGTATTAACTCTGCATGTAATATTTTGTCCAGGACACACTCCTGGTCACATTGTGTTTTTTCACCCTGATTCCAAGCTAGCAATAGTTGGTGATGTTTTGTTTCGTGGTTCAATTGGCAGAACTGATTTACCAAGAGGCAGTTATCCAGATCTTATTAATTCAATTACAAAAAAATTATGGCCTTTAGGCAAAGATATAACTTTTATTTCAGGACATGGTCCAGTGTCTACGTTCCAACAAGAAAGGAATGATAATGCGTTTGTATCAGATGCTGTATTAGGTAGTAACTAATTTAAATCTCTAATCTTCAATCTGATCTCATAAGGTATTTGGCCCAGTGCATCATGAGTCTGCTTAATATCAAAAAGATTAGTTAAAAAACTTTTCTTCATAGGTGTAATTTTTCTTAACGACATGTCAATGTGTCCTTCAACGGTTTCATACATCGCCGAAAGATTGCCTTCTTTATCAAAAAGTGCTCCGATCATATGGAATAGCTTTTCATTAACATTAAACAAACGAAATCTAGGGAAAATCTTATCTCCAACTAGAAATTCTTTTGTAAATCGATAATTATCTTCTAATGTAAAAGAAGAAAACCCTGCTTCAAAATATGCTTCGTTAAAACCAAAATCTTTCATTCCATATTCCCAGCCCTGCTCAAAAACTGATTTAATATGGTTTACATTCATGTGGCCATTAAAATCGCACATCTCTTCAGTCACAATAACTGTAGTACCAACATATGGAAATAGTTCTTTCATAAGTAAATTATGGGCAGCTAAGCCGCCCATTAAATTTTATGAGAAGTTTGGATCAGTTGGATCGTAAAGCACTCTCGAGTTATATAAATCTGGGTTGTCACATGATAGAGTGGCTTCCAACAATTCTTTAGCATCTCCTCCTGAGGCTTCCCAACTTTCATTTCCAGATTTCATGGTATCAACACTTTCATGAAAGTTTCCCCAAATCATATCTGTTTCGGTCTCAAAGGCAGGAAAATACAACCCAAAGGCATAAGCTCCAGCATTCGAATCCAGAGTGTCTAACCACTTATTATACTCAGTAAGAACATTTTCAAGATCACTTTCACCCTTGCCCTCATTGAAGGTACATGGAAAAAATGCAGATGAAAAAGTACCATTATCTGGGAATTCACCAAAAGTCCCTTCAGGGTTTCTTGGCCATACAAAGACTGCACCTACTCTCTCTTCGCCATCACATTGCAGTACAGATTCATATCTAGCTGCCCATGCTTGTGCATCTTGATTGGCTAGCCATTCTTCCCATCCTGCATCTGCTGATTCTTTACTAACCCAGCTTAATTCCCACCAACCATTATTATTGCTATTTGTATCACTGGCAGGAGCATAGCCCCATGAACCAACAAGATCTTCAGCCGTAATAAGATTTCTCCATTCTTCCATCATCTCTGATAAAGATGCCTGAGAATAATCTGGACCTGCTTGGCAAGGCATAAATTCATTGTAAAAATTTACTTTTAGATCACTCCATGTTGTTGAATCATTGTTGTTTGAACATGAAACAATAAAAAACATAGGGATCATTAAAAAAATTGATTTAAATTGCATATTAAAAACCTCGTTTTGATCCTTGTAATATAACATGACAGCTCATTTACTGTTAATTGATTGTATGTTACAAATAAGTAAATAATAGGAGCATGGGATGTCTGAATCTATATTTATAAAATCATTTAAAAACCCAGATGAAGTTAAAGCACCTAACTTAGCAAAAGCTGAAGTTGTTGATTTTGGCGGTAAAAGAGTTACTAGAATAACCCTAGAACCTGGATGGAAATGGTCTGTATGTAACAAGCCTCTTGCTGGTACAGACTCTTGCCAGGTAAGTCATATTGGAGTAGTCCATAGTGGAAGAATGAAGATTGTCCATGATGATGGATCAGAAAAAGAGGTTGGACCTGGAGAAGCTTACACTATTGCTCCTGGACATGATGCTTGGGTTGTAGGAGATGAATCAGTCCATACTTATGAATTTGAAATGGACTCCGAAACTTGGTCGGGCGATTCTTAATCGGCTATCTTAATAAGTGATTTAAAATTAATCTTATCAGGGATTTTATCAGCACCCGGAACACCTCTTGCCAATAAAAAGGGTTTGAGTGCAACAATTGCTTGAGGTTCACTCCAATGCCCAATGCTTGGATGTAGATGATGAACAAAATGTAATTGCATTGAATGGGTTACATATCTAGGCAGAGCATTCTGCCAAAAACGTGTATCCTTATATCTACCAATACCAGTTTCTTGATGAGGATACCAAGAAAAATATACTGTTGTATAAAGCACTCCTATTTTTGCAGGCAGCCACCATAATAAAAGCGCTTCAAATGGAAACCAAATTACCAAAGAAAATAAAATACACCTATATACAGAATAAATGCTTGCTCCACGCTTAAATGGTTCTACAAATGCTTTATCATCAGCATAAACTTCTAAATATTTTTCATAGTCTGTTGAGCTTCCGTCTAAAGATAGCAAGGCAACATGCCATAAAGATTTAGCATGAGAAGTTCCATAATCAGGATCTTTTTCAGAGTCATTAGTATTTGCATGATGCTTCATATGAGTGACCCTTAAGACTTCGTATGGATACATCAAAGTAATAAGAGAAACATGGCCCACTAAAGCATCTATCCACCTTCTTTTTTTCTGTCCACGTGAAAAATTACCATGTTGAGCTTCATGAGAAGGCAGATAGGCAAGACAAGCACACAATGTTGCCACTAAGAAACCAACCCATAAAGGCATATATTGCATCATCACCAATGGCCATAAACTAAGCCACACCAATGCTTGACCGAGACCAATAGAAAGCATTTCCCACTGGAATCTCTTAGAAAAACTTAAAGCTATTTCTTTTTCTCTCTCAAATGAGAATTCATCAGCTACCTTGTCTTGTGAGTTTAAATCCATTTACCCCTCATCTTAGCAATCAGCCCAATGACTAATCCAAATAAGAAACATAAATAGCTCACATAATCTATGTTTTGAAAGAGTTCATATCGTTGAACAATGGCATGACAAATACTGCCCCAAAAAATCAGGCCAAACCAAACCATCTTCCAGGCTGCTATATGTTGGGAGATAAGTTCTAAGATATTTGCCATGTTAATATTATAAATGAAAAATATAGGAGGCTTAGAAAGACTCCAAAGGATGAGTACAAAGATCCATATGTCCACATAAAATGTCAATATATGTTGTGTACGAAATAAAAAATCCAGTGGCCATATGATGGTAAGATTCAACTAAATATAAACCCATACTCGACATGATAATAAAAGCAAAAAAATCATGTACAAAGATTGCAAATGGAATAAACAAGATCGCCCCCATTACATGTAATACCTGGCCTCCGCGCATGGCGCCTTGTTCTGTTATATACGAATCTACTATAAAAATGGATTGAGGAAATCTTTTAGACCAAACTATTCTCTTATCCCCATCCTCGAAACTGACTAGTTTAATATGCAAATATGAACGAATTACTAAATAAATAAACAATAAGTAAACATTCCATTTTGGAGAATATGAGACAAACATATCAACTAATAAATCCATTCTTTAAATATCTTGGCGGAGAGAGAGGGATTCGAACCCTCGATACGGTAAACCGTATAACACCTTAGCAGGGTGCCGCTTTCGACCACTCAGCCACCTCTCCGTAATTAAGATTGAAAATTATAACTTTTTCAACTGCAAAGTGATGATTATCTGTCAAATTCAATTCTGTGACCCAATGGAAGATCAGCTACCAAAGCACCTTGGTTATAAACCAAATTGCCATTAATAATAGTGCTATCTACCGATCCACCAAACTTATGATTGAGGAAGGGAGACCATCCGCAGTGGTATAGAATATTATCTTCAGTAACTTTAATGGGTGCCTGAAGATCAATAATAGCTAAATCAGCATAGTAACCCTCTCTAATATAACCTCTATCTTTTACCTGAAAACGTTGAGCGATATTATGGCTGGTCTTTTGCACTATCTGCTCTAAGCTAAAAATACCTTGCAAATAAAAATCTAATAATACATTTAGTGAGTGTTGTATGAGAGGCAGTCCGCTTGGAGCATCTAAATAAACCTGTTGCTTTTCTTCCCATGTATGCGGAGCATGATCAGTTGCAATAATATCAATCTTATCAGATTGAACTGCTTTAATTAAAGCAAGTCTATCCTGAGCAGATTTAATGCTGGGATTACATTTAATCTGATTGCCAAGATCAGAATAGGAGCTCTCATCAAAGAATAAATGGTGGACACAAACCTCTCCTGTTATTTTCTTATTTTTGATCTCACCCTGAGTTAAGAGCTTCATCTCATCTGCTGTTGTGAGGTGCAAAATATGTAGATTAGATCCATGCTTAGTTGCTAAATCATGAGCTAACTGAGATGACCGCAAACAAGATTCTGCATCTCTGATCTTGGGGTGAAAGCTAGCATCTATATCTTGACCAAACTTATCAATGATAGCTTTTTCATTTCTTTGAATTATAGGAGTATCTTCGCAATGCGTGACTATATTCACTGGAGATTCTTTAAAAATTGCATCGAGAGCATCTGGATCATCTACCAACATATCTCCAGTTGATGCGCCCATAAATACTTTAATGCCACAAGCAAGCTTTTTATCAATTTGCTTGATCTCATCAATATTTGTATTGCTGGCTCCAAGATAAAAAGAATAATTAGCATGAGATTTAGTTGCTGCCAAATCAAATTTAGCTTGTAAATTCTTATGGTTGGTGGTTGTAGGATTAACGTTAGGCATCTCAAAATAACTTGTAACTCCTCCTGCAAGACCTGCTCTGCTTTCAGATTGAATATTGCCTTTATGAGTGAGCCCAGGCTCTCTAAAGTGCACCTGATCATCTATTAATCCAGGAATAATATGTTTTCCCTCAAGATTAATTTCATGATGGGCTTCACTCGCTATCATGGAATCAACCTGCTCAATTCGTTCGTTTGTGATCGCTATATCAGCTTCAAATACTTTTCCATCATTGACTATGGTTCCATTTTTAAGAACTAAATCAAACATTAAGCACCTAAATTAAAGGCTTTATGGAGCGTTCTAACTGCTTCTTTGAGCTGCTCTTCAGCTATCACAATAGTAATCTTGATCTCAGAAGTACTAATCATTTGTATATTGACGCCCGAATCAGCTAAAGCATTAAAAGCTGTGCTTGCAATTCCTGCATGGGAACGCATCCCCACACCAACCAAAGAAACTTTAGCTATATCTTCATCAATAATTAATTCATCATAGGAAATATTAACCATTTTTTCTTTTAGCACCTTTTCAGCTGCTGATCTATCTGCGTCTGAAACTGTAAAAGTAAAATCAGTTTTACCTGATACGCTAACGTTTTGAACAATCACATCGACTTCAATTCCTTCTTCACTAACCGGACTTAAAATACCTGAAGCTATTCCAGGCGTATCAACAACACCATGCAATGTAAACTTAGTCTGATCAGTTTGTGAAGCTATGCCTTTAATAACTGCATCTTCCATGACTGACTCCTCCAATAAAATATTTGTACCTGATCCAGACTCAAAACTTGATAGGACTCTTACAGGTACTCGGTATTTATTTGCAAATTCTACCGCTCGTATTTGAACCACTTTAGCACCCTGTCCAGCTAACTCCAACATTTCTTCCATCGTTATAGAATCAAGCTTCTTAGCTTCTGGAACTATTCTTGGGTCAGTAGTGTAAATACCATCAACATCAGTATAAATATCACAACGTATAGACTTGATGGACGCAGCAATTGCTACGGCAGTAGTGTCTGAACCACCTCGACCTAATGTGGTCATGTCTCCACCCTCTGTAATGCCTTGAAAGCCTGTTATCACTGGAATATAACCGTCTTCAATACTTTCTAGAATAATTTGATTATTAAGGTCCAGTATCTTTGCTTTTGAGAAGTTTGATGTTGTTTTCATTCCAATTTGAGCAGCAGATAATGATTTGGCTTTCATACCTAATTGATTTAAAGCAATTGCAACCAATGAAGAGCTAACCTTCTCACCAGTTGAGATTAAAGCATCAAATTCACGTTCATTAGGCTCTGGTCCAAAAGACTCAGCCAGCTCAATTAAACGATCTGTTTCTCCGCTCATTGCCGATATAACAACAACAGGAAAAGCTTCTTCAGATGATTTCTGAATAATATCAGCAACCAAAGAAATACGTTCAGTTGTTCCAACCGAAGTGCCTCCAAACTTTAAAACAAGAGTATCCATTAATGTATGCTTTAGTATTAAGCGAGAGATTGTACGATATTAGTAACAGAAGTCATAAATTCATCCATATCTTTAGATGTTCCAGCGCCTTGAGCAAAATCTACACGACCTCCACCTTTACCATCTATAGACTTACAAATTAATGAAATAACTTCATTTGCTTTAATAGATTCTTGGATATCATCTGTGGATCCGCAAACTAATGTGACTTTAGTATTTTGAAGACCGTAAACTAAGATGCATTTCTTCTTTTGATCCAATTTTTGTTGGTCAACAAGTTTTCTAAGATCTTGGATATTGGTTGAATTTGTTTCTATTAGTACTAACTCAAAATCATTAATTTGTGATATAGATTGATGGACAATTTTTAATTCGTGATCGTTTGACTGATTGCCTTTCTTTAAGCTCTTGTTTTCAGATATGAGATGTTTAATTTTAGACTCAACTTCTGCGCCGCCTACATTGAGTAAACCTAAGATAGTTTGTAATTGTGACTTCATATTTGCAATAAATTTAATACTCTGATTTCCTACACATGCCTCTATTCTTCTAACTCCAGAAGAAACACTCGATTCATTTAAGATTATGAAATACCCTATATCACCGGTTTGCTTGACATGGGTTCCACCACATAGTTCCACTGAAAATGCATTGCTCATGCTTAGTACTCGGACTTCATCGTCATACTTTTCTCCAAACATTGCTTCAGCACCAGATTGAATAGCCTCATCTAATTTCATCATTGAAGTTTGAACTTCGGAATTAGCAAAGATGTGCTGATTAACAATAGACTCAACTTCTTGTATTTCATCTTCTGAAAGAGCTTTAGGATGAGAAAAATCGAATCTTAATTTTGTTGCATCTACCAAAGATCCTTTTTGCTCCACATGATCGCCCAACACATGCTTCAAAGCAGCATGCATTAGATGTGTTGCAGAATGATGGGCAGCAGCAGAGTAGCGATGACTGGCATTAACTTCTAATTTCAATTTATCGCCGACAGCTAATTGGCCCTCCTTAACTATAATTTTATGCAAAAAAACTTTACCTTCTTTAATACAGTCGACAACATTGCCTTTAGCTTTAGAGTTAGCAAATTTTCCTTGATCTCCAATTTGGCCTCCTGATTCTGCATAGAATGGTGATTGATTAACAACTATAAAATACTCTGATGATGGCTTTGCTTCATTAACTAACTTATTGTCCTGCCATAGCCCAAGCACTTTAGCATTAGCATGTAACCGCTCATAACCCAAGAACTTTGTTTCTTTCATTTTTGATAGATCCATTTGACTTACCTTAAATTGACTTGATGATTTAGATTTTTGAACTTGTTGATCCATACTTTTTTCAAAACCTTTCTTATCAAGCTTTAAATCTTTCTCCCTAGCTATGTCTGCAGTTAAATCATAAGGAAAACCATAAGTATCATGCAATTTAAATACTAATTTGCCAGGTATGATTTTCTTTTTAAGTTGTTTTATTTCCTTATCAAGTATTCTAATTCCTTTATCAAGGGTCTCTAAGAATTTATTTTCCTCATCTAATATGGATTGAGTTATGAATTTCTCTTTCTTTGAAAGCATTGTATAAGCACTTCCCATATCCTTAATCAAAGGCTTAACTAACTTATGCATGAATGGTTTGGTAACTCCTAATTTATAGCCATGCCTAATAGCTCGTCTCATAATTCTTCTTAAAACATAACCTCTGCCCTCATTTGAAGGAATGACTCCATCAGCAATTAAGAAGCTAACACTCCTAATATGGTCTGCAATTACCTGATGTGATGATGCTCCTGGAGATTTAATAAGTTTTTCAGATGCTTTAATAAGATTTAAGAATATATCGGTATCATAATTTGAAGCAACGCCTTGCATAACTGCAGCCATTCTTTCTAAGCCCATCCCTGTATCCACAGAGGGTTTAGGAAGTGGGTGCAGTTTTCCATCGGCATCGCGATTAAATTCCATAAACACTAGATTCCATATTTCCACGAATCTATCTCCATCATTACCAGGGGAGCCTGGGGGGGTGCCAGAATATTCCTCGCCATGGTCATAATAAATTTCTGAACATGGTCCACATGGCCCTACATCACCCATCGACCAAAAATTATCCTCTTCTCCCAACTTAATGATGCGGTCAGTTGGTATTCCAATTTCAGAGGACCAAATCTTGGCAGCCTCATCATCGCTTTCAAATACTGATACCCATAACCTTTCTTTTTCTAGGTTTAACTCTTCGGTTAAAAAGTTCCATGCTAATTGAATAGCTTCTTTTTTAAAATAGTCACCAAAACTAAAGTTTCCGAGCATTTCAAAGAAGGTATGATGTCTTAGCGTGTAACCTACATTCTCCAAGTCGTTGTGTTTGCCGCCAGCTCTAATACATCGTTGTGCAGTGGTTGCTCGCTTGTATGTTCTTTGATCGGTTCCTAAAAATACATCTTTGAACTGGACCATCCCAGCATTTGTAAATAATAATGTTTCATCATTACCTGGAACTAAGGAGCTAGATTCTATGATCTTATGATTATTGCCCTTAAAGTAATCTAAAAACTTTTTTCTTATCTCACTTGTTAACATTAGCTAAACACTTCCTCTAAAAAAATCTTCATCGCATTCCAAGAACGTTCATCGCTTAACTTATTATAAACAGTTCCCATGCCAGGGTCGTTAGCATCAGGATTTGTAAATGCGTGGAACGTATCTCCATAACTAATGAATTGCCAATCAGCATTAGATTTAGTCATTTCATCTTGAAATTTAATAACTTCTTCTGGAGGAACCATAGGATCTCTTTCGCCGTGCAAAATAAGTAGTTTTGTATTGATCTTATTAGTGGATTCATTAGACCTGTTTAATAAGCCATGGAAGCTGATGCAGCCAGAAATATTGTATCCTGATCTAGCAACTTCAATTGCGGCTAACCCACCAAAACAAAACCCCATAATAGCAACTTTATTCCCATCAATGCCTTCAATATTCTGCCCGAATTCAATTGCGCTAATCAAACGTTTTCTAAACATTTTTCTATCATTAATAAAAGGTTCTATCAATGCTTGATTTTCTTCAACGTTTGAACCATTTGCACCTCCTCCAAAGACATCTATAGAGAGAGCTGCATAGCCTAACTTGGATATCGCTACAGCCTTATTATCTTCAAATGTTGATCGACCTTTCCAAGTATGAGCTATCAACACTAATGGAGCTTTCTCATTGCTTTCAGGAATAGCTAACAATCCATGACATTCTATCTTGTCATCAAAATAATTAATCTCTTTGGTATTCATATGGGCTAAGTATCCAATAAAGTTTTATATCTTTTGTAATTTTCAATGTAATAATGTGCATTTAATGATGGTATTTCCTGCTCTTCAGAGCTTAACTCTTTCTTAACCTTGGCTGGCACTCCTAGAACCATTGAACCATCTGGGACCTCCATGCCCTCAGTAACCAAGGCTTTTGCTCCAATAATACAATTTTTTCCTATTTTTGCGCCATTTAGTATGACAGCGCCAATTCCAACTAAAGTTCCATCTCCAACCTCACATCCATGCAACATCGCCATATGACCTACAGTAACAAATTCCCCAATAGTGCACTTAAACCCAGGATCAGTATGTATAACGGAATTATCTTGAATGTTGCTACCTGTACCAATAGTAATAGGTTCATTATCACCTCTCACTGTGCAATGAAACCAAATACTAGAATCTTTTGCCATCCTAACATCACCTATAACCGTTGCATCTGGAGCAATCCAATAGTCTTCAGAATAAGTAGTAAGTTTTTTCCCTTCAAGCTCAATAATCATATTTAGCCTGCCTCAATTCTTATATCAGCATCAAAACATAAGTTTAAAAAATTTATTGTAAGAATTGCAGTCAATCCCCAAATTTTTTGGTCTTTAATGTACCATGTGGGAATTAGCCATTTTGAACCATCTCTCGTAATTAGTTCTCTAGTGATGTTGTCATGATCGCGTAAGAATTCTATAGGCACTGTAAAGATATCTGCTATTTCCTCATTTGGTAAAAAGTCTTGGGCTTTATTTACCTCAACGACTATAGGGCTAACTTCTATATCATGTCTTGAAATGACATAATTCATTTGGCCAAGAAAGTTAACATCTTCTGGATTAAGATTAATTTCTTCATTAGCTTCCCTTGTAGCAGTATCAAAAAGATTTTTATCACTTTTATCTTGTTTACCACCAGGAAAACTTACTTCTTTGGAGTGTGTTGATACTTCACCTGATCGTTGAGTATAAATTAATTCAGGTTTTTTTTGATATTCATCAAAATTTAAAATACCAATTAAAACTGCTGCTCTAGGTTTGTCTGAAGGTTTTTCTAAAATTTCCCTTTCTAGTTTATACTTAATGTCCTTTATCATTTCGTTAAGTTTAACTGCTTAATGAAATTTATTCTCTAGTTAGGAGCTGATTTGAGATATTGTTCAAAATGCGGTAGTAAAGACCTTGAATTCAAGATACCCGAAGAAGACAACTTAAAGAGGTTTTGTTGTAAAGAATGTGGAAGTATTTTTTATACAAATCCAAACTTAATTCTAGGTGCGTTATGTGCGCATGAAGACAAGGTATTGTTATGCAAAAGAAATATACAACCCCGCTTTGGCTTATGGACATTGCCAGCTGGCTTCATGGAAAATTCTGAAACTATGCAAGAAGGCGCATTAAGAGAAACTTATGAAGAAACTGGTACTGAGGTAGAACTAGTGCAGCCTTATACAGCATTTAGTTTAACCCATATCAGCCAAGTTCATTTTTTTTATATTGCTAAGCTGATAAATCAAGATTTTGGTCCCACTCAAGAAAGTTCCGAAGTTAAATTATTCAGTGAAAATGAAATTCCTTGGAAAGAGATAGCATTTCCAACAGTTACAAAAACTCTTAGGTATTACTTTGAGGATAAACCATCTGGCAAATTTAAATTTCGAGAAGAAGATATTAAATTAACCTAAATTAAATATCTTCGAGTCTAATAAATTCATATGCAGGAGTTTCATAAGGATGAATTTTAAGTAAAGTTTCTTTTGCACTTAAGATCAGATCTTCTGGGCATTGCATCTCAACTCTATATTCTTCAACCTTAGTTAAATCTTCACACTTGCCTATGAATGGATCTGATGCTTTAGATGGCAAGAATTGACCTTTACCTAAAGTTTCCCATGAACAGTGCGAATAGTTACCTATGGTTCCACATCCAATTTCAAATAAAGCATCTTTAGTAGTCTCTAAATATGTAGACGGTACAAAATATATTAATTTAAACATTATTCTAAAAATTTTCTTGCATTTATAAATATTTGCATCCATGGAGAAAACTCTTTCCAATGCTTTGGTCTCCAAGAAAATTGTGAGGCTCTAAAGACTCTTTCAGGATGAGGCATCATAATTGTCACTCGCCCCTCTGCAGCAGTTAAAGCTGTAACACCAAAAGATGAGCCGTTAGGATTTAGGGGATATTTTTCAGTGCTATCTCCCTTTGCATTAGTAAAATTCATTGCAATTTGTTGTTTATCTAATAAGGATTGGTAGCTAGATTCATCAAGTATTGCTCGACCTTCACCATGAGCAACTGCTACTGGTAACAACCAGCCAGACATACCCTCTAGTAATACTGAATCAGATTGAAGAACTTTAACCTGCGATAAACGTGCCTCAAACTGATCAGATAAATTATGAGTAAAATTTGGCCAACTCTCAGCTCCTACAATCAAATCTTTTAATAGTGAAATCATTTGGCAACCATTACATACTCCGAAGGTGAACTTATTGGAGTCATTGAAATGAGTCTGAAAGATATCACGCACTAGAGAATTATATTTAATCGTAGATGCCCAACCTCCTCCAGCACCCAAAACATCGCCATAGGAAAATCCTCCACAAGCAGCAATACCAGTATAATTTTTAAGATTCTCACAGCCATCTAAAATGTCTTGCATGTGGACATCGAGTGCCTCAAAACCGGCCAGTGTAAATGCTGCTGCCATTTCTGACTGACCATTGATACCTTGCTCCCTTAGGATGGCAACTTTAGGTTTTGTAGTATTGATAAATGTTGGTACAGCTTGACTGTATTTAAAGTTTTCTTCTGCAGTTAACCCATATTCTTCTGGATTACTTATGATTGCTTGTTCTGAAACTGCTGCATCAGGATTATCTCTTAACTTTCTAATCTCTGTTGATGTATACAACCAAGTCTTTTCTAAATCTGCAATAGAGGACTTAAATGCACAATCTCCATTTGTATCTAAGATCTCTAAGACTCTATTTTGATCTAGCTCTGCACATTTTCTAATTAAACAACCGAGAGCTTCAACCTCTGCAAGGACAGATTCTTTATTCTTTGCGATTTGGATGACTAAACCAAGCTCTTCATTAAAAAGCTCTTTATCAATATCATCCTTCGATGACTCAAGCTCAATCTTTAAACCTAACTTGTTAGTAAATGCTAGCTCACATAGTGTTACAAACAAACCTCCATCAGATATATCGTGAATGGTGGAGATGTCACCATTAACAATAAACTTCTGTATTGCATCAAACAATAACTTAAACTTCTTAGGATCATCAATATCAGGAGTTTCATTAAATGATGCTTGTTTTACAATGGAATATATTGATCCGGCCATTCGCATCTTTTTACTTAATCTAATAGCATATAAATCATAATCGCTAGTGGGGTTTAATTCGGTGGTTATGGCTTTTCTAGTGTCTGTAACAGGCGCTACTGCAGTAATAATTCCAGATAATGGGCTGATGACTTCATATATTTGCGTCTTTTCTTTCCATGTTGTCTTCATCGATAAGGAGTCTTTTCCTACAGGAATAGCAATTCCTAAATCACAACAAATTTTAGAAAGGGATTCTACCCCTTCTCGTAATGCAATATTTTGATTGTCATAATCTGCTGCAGCCATCCAGTTTGCTGATAAAGCTACCCTATCAAGTCCTTGGATAGGTGCACCAATTAAATTTAAAAGTGCCTCACCCAATGCCATTCTCATAGATGCAGCGGGATCAACAATGGCGAGAGTTGGTTTCTCGCCTAATGCTATCACTTCACCCGTAGTATCTATAAATGATCTAGAGGTCATACTAAAATTTGACGTTGGCACTTGATACTTGCCAATGAGTTGGTCTCTTGCTATTAAACCTCCCACCGTTCTATCTCCAATGGTTATTAAAAACATCTTCGAACCAACTGATGGATGTTTAAGTATTAAATTAATATCGTTGATGATATCTGACGTTAAAGTTTCATCTTCTATCAAGATATTTTTTTGTATATCTACATTTATTTCAGTTATAGGTAGGTCACCAAAGAGCATGTCTAAAGGAACATCTACTGGGTTACAAGTTAAGTGCGGATCCTCAACAATAATTTTTTTCTCTTCTATAGTTTCTCCAACAATAGAAAATGGACATCTCTCTCTTTTACATATTTTTTCAAATGCTGAGCGTTGATCTTGATGAATGGCTAACACATATCTTTCTTGAGATTCGTTACACCAAATCTCCATAGGAGTCATACTCTTATCTGCTGTAGGTATTGCATCTAATTGGACGCGTATGCCTAGCCCGGTGTCCTTTGCTAGTTCAGGGATGGCGTTAGATAGACCACCAGCTCCAACATCATGAATAAATTCAATTATATTTTGATTGGCATTCGTGCAGGTATTAATGACTTCTTGGCATCTTCTTTGCATCTCTGCATTATCTCTTTGCACTGAAGCATAATCTAAGAATTCATCACTTTCACCAGACGACATTGATGATGCAGCGCCACCACCAAGACCTATTAACATGGAAGGACCACCTAAGACAATTATTAAATAATTAGTAGAAATATTTTGTTTAAGACTATCTCTATCTCTAATTTGACCAATTCCACCTGCTAACATAATCGGCTTGTGATAACCAAATGCTTTTGCTGATTCAAAGGCAGTCTCTAAAACTCTGAAGTATCCTATTGTGCATGGTCGCCCAAACTCATTATTAAAGGCAGCTGCTCCAATGGGTGCCTCAATCATAATCTGCAATGGGGAAGCTATCCTTGAAGGTGAATGACTTGTTCCTTCCCATGCAAGATCCTTGTTTATCCTTAAATTAGAAACATTAAAACCCACAATGCCTGTCTTAGGTTTTGCACCAATACCTGTTGCACCCTCATCACGAATTTCACCACCAGACCCTGTTGCCGCACCAGGGTAAGGAGAAATTGCAGTTGGATGATTATGTGTTTCTACCTTAATTAGTGTATTGATTTTTTCAGCTTCAAATGCATATGAGTTCAAATGATTAGGGCGGATAACTGAAACCTCTTCACCTTCAATGACTGCAGCATTATCTTTATAGGCGGATATCAAATCATCTCTTTTACTTGTGCTAGTTTTTTTTATTAAGTCAAATAAGGAATCTTTATGCTGTTTACCATTAATTACCCATTTAGCATTGAATATTTTATGTCTGCAATGTTCAGAGTTAGCTTGGGCAAACATCATTAATTCTGCATCCGTTGGGTCTCTTCGTTCCAAACGATAAAACTCTGCTAAATAAGCTATTTCTTCATTGGATAAAGCCAAGCCTAAACTTAGATTAGCTTCTTCAATTGACTGAATATCATTTTCTAAAAAATCAATTGATAAAGAATCTTTTTGCTCTCTAATATTTGTAAAAAAATCTGTTGGGGCTTCAAAATATACCTTTTGCGTCATCCGATCATGAATACGATCAAGATTTAAGTCTTGATCGATTCTTTGATTAATTAAAAAACCATTAAACTTTTCTATTTGGATTTTTCCAAAACCAACATTCGACATGATCTCAGATGTTTTAGATGACCATGGAGTTATGGTCCCAGGTCTTGGTCCTATAAAAAAACTTGGGTCATTAAAAGACCTGTTAGCCCTTAAAACTTCAAGAATTCCTTCAAAATCAGTATTGGGGTTGTCAGATTGAATTAAATAGAAATCATTTATTTCTATTTCTAGATAATCTAATTTTAAAGATTGAGACAAAAAATCTTTTAGTCTTTCATTGTGAGACAAAGAAAAACTCGGTTGACCTTTAACAAGCAGATTTAAAGTCTTTGACACAAGTGCTCTTCTAAAATAATGTATAAGTAATTATAGGTGGGAAAAAAATTAATAGAATAAAAAATATGCCTTTATTTAAATTAATTCCTTCTGGATTAATTCTGTTATTAATATTCAGTTGTTCAAATCAAAAACCTGAAATAAAAGAAGTCTCAGATTACTGTGAAATCATTGAGTCAAAATTATGGTCATTTTCTCGATTAAGCAAGTATGAGAAAGAAAAATTTAAAGAGCTACAAGAGAAGCGACTCTCAAAATATATAGATTTATTTATGGAAGCAGGGGAATTGAATAATATTGACTGGGAGCTTATTGCAGCAGTAGCATTCCAAGAATCTCAGTGGAACCCAAAGGCTCGATCTGCAACTGAAGTAAAAGGCATGATGATGCTTACATTGCCTACTGCTAAATCTCTAGGGGTCAACAATCGTTTAAATGCTAAACAGAGTATTATGGGGGGAGGTAAACATTTAGCAAATTTATCTAATCAGGTGGAATATGGAACCTCCTCTGGAGATAGAATTGCTTTCGTACTAGCTACCTACAACCTTGGATTTAGTAATATCAAAAATATTATTGATTCAACTGGTTTGAATAGGAGCGAGGTCAGATGGTTAGACTTAGAAGAGAAGCTATTAAATGATGTTGATAATAATGCCTTGCCTGGTAACTCCAAAGATTATTCTAGGGGGCAGCAAACTGTAGATTTTGTGGAAAGAGTAAGAGATTACTATTATTTATTGCTGTCTGGGAATTGCGATCAAGAATTGATTAATTGATATCGTAAATTTTTAATTTTATCTCTACAAAAAGCTGCTTTTTCAAATTCTGTTTCTCTAGCGTACTGGTACATTTGTTTTTCAAGCAAATTAATTGTTTCAGATATTCTTTCAGGACAGTCAGTTTTAATAGCAAATGGGAGTTCAGATTCAAATTTACGAGGTTTATTTTTATTTTTTCTTACGTTGGGTTTTGCTCCTTCAAGAATATCTTTAACATCCTTAATAATGGATTTTGGCTTGATATTGTTAGCCTGGTTATACTCCAACTGGATCTTTCTTCGTCTATTGGTTTCTTCTATGGCTCTTTCCATGGATCCAGTTATCTTATCTGCATATAAAATAGCTTTGCCTCTAATATTTCTTGCTGCCCTGCCAATAGTTTGTATCAAAGTACCTTCAGATCTTAAAAATCCTTCTTTATCTGCATCTAAAATTGCTACTAAACTAACTTCAGGAATATCTAAACCTTCTCTTAAAAGATTAATACCTATCAAGACATCAAATTCCCCCAATCTTAGATCTCTTATAATTTCAACTCTTTCAACAGTATCAATATCAGAATGCATGTAGCGCGACCTGATCCCATTATCATTTAAATAATCTGCTAGATCCTCTGCCATCCTTTTGGTTAAAGTTGTAACTAGGACTCTCTCTTTTAAATTAGCCCTCTTATTGCATTCAGCAATAACATCATCAACCTGGCTTGAGGCAGGTCTTACTTCTACTTCAGGATCCACTAAGCCTGTCGGCCTAACTAATAACTCAACGACATCATCAGAATGATCTAGCTCATAGGGGCCTGGAGTGGCTGATACGTATATCCTCTGAGGTGTCATTGCCGCCCACTCTTCAAATCTTAGAGGCCTGTTATCAAGTGCAGAGGGTAAACGAAAACCATATTCAACCAGAGTTTCTTTTCTAGATCGATCTCCTTTATACATCCCTCCTATTTGTGGAACAGAAACATGTGATTCATCTAAAAAAACAATAGTATTCTTAGGAATATAATCGAATAGGCATGGCGGTGGCTCTCCACTCTTGCGTCCAGATAAATATCTAGAATAATTTTCTATTCCCTGGCAATATCCAAGCTCAGACATCATCTCTATATCGTATGATGTTCGTTCTTTTAATCTTTGAGCTTCAACAAGCTTATCCTGTGATTTTAAAAACTTGAGTCGTTCATCTAGCTCTAATTTAATATTGCCCAAACATTTTTTAACAGTATCCTTTGGCGTCACATAATGGGTTTTTGGATATATAGTTGCCCTAGGTACTTCAGAGATTAATTCTCCAGTTAGAGGATCAATTAAAGACAGTTTCTCAACTTCATTGCCGAATAATTCTACCCTTAATGCTTCTTTATCTGAATCAGCAGGATAAATATCAATCACATCACCTCTAACCCTGAATGTTGCTCTTCTGAAATCTAGATCATTTCTCGTGTATTGCATCGAAGATAACCTTCTTAGAATAGCTCTTTGTTTAATCTCATCCCCTCGGTTTAAATGAAGGATCATATTAAGGTAAGATTCAGGAGCACCAAGACCATAAATAGATGAAACAGTAGCTACTACAATAGTATCATTGCGCTCCAATAAAGCTTTAGTTGCAGATAAGCGCATCTGTTCAATATGTTCATTAATAGAGGCATCCTTTGCGATATAAGTATCAGAGGTTGGGACGTAGGCTTCTGGCTGATAGTAATCATAATAAGAGACAAAATACTCAACAGCATTATCTTTAAAGAACTCCTTAAACTCGCCATATAGTTGAGCAGCTAATGTCTTATTGGGTGCCATGATAATTGCTGGTCTTTCAGTAACTTCAATAATTTTTGCCATGGTGTATGTCTTACCAGATCCTGTGACACCTAAAAGTACCTGGTGCAGCAATCCATCATTTAAACCCTCAACGATTTGATTTATTGCCTCTGGCTGATTACCAGCAGGATCAAAATTAGAATGAACCTTTAATGCTTTTGTCATATGAATATATTACTTTGTTATTTTTTTATTTATAATGCCTTCCTTGTTCCCCGATAGCTCAGTTGGTAGAGCAGTTGACTGTTAATCAATTGGTCGCAGGTTCGAGCCCTGCTCGGGGAGCCAGTTATTCCAATCATTACTCTATTGATAAAATTGCATCAACTAATAATTCAGGTTGATTCTCTTGTGAAAAATGGCCCGCGTCAATGATGGTGTGTTCAGCTCCTTTTGCACCGGGAATCATCTCAATTAATTTTTTTTCAGCACCAAGAAAAATTGGATCATGCTCACCAAATGCAGTGATGGTGGGCTTGTTAAATTCTTGTAATAGCTTCCAAGCACTTTTATTCTCCTCAACTTGATCATGCTCAGGAGTGATAGGAACAAGTGTGGGAAAGGCTCTTGCTCCAGCTTTATAGGTATCATCAGGAAAAGGAGCATTATAGGCAGCCACTGTTTCATCTGATAATTGTGATAATGAGCCCTGATTCACAATCTTACCAGCATTAAAGTCTGGTATATTCTGACTAAATTCAAGCCATTGATCAAAACCAGCAGATCCGCCTTGACCAACCGGTAAACTAGTATTGGATAACACCATTCCAGCAAAGAGATCTTGATTTTCTGCGAGGATTCTTAACCCTATCAAGCCGCCCCAATCCTGCCCAAACAGAATAATATTCTTGATCTCTAAATGCTTGATTAAGGATAAAGTCCAATTAAGGTGGTTTTTATAAGAGTATTTTTTTTGATCTGTCAATTTATCAGACTTTCCAAATCCAATTAAATCAGGAGCTATAACTCGCTTACCTTTGGATATGAGCGGTGGTATGAATTTGCGATAAAGGTAAGACCAGGTAGGCTCACCATGCAATAATAATACTACCTCATCCGACAGGGTGTTTTCATCTAAATAGTGCATTCTTAACGCTGTCCCTGAATCAGTCTCCAATGTAAAGTAATGCGGGTCAAAATTGTAGTCTAGTAAATTGTCGAAGCTTGCTTCAGGGGTTCTAATTACATCCATATATAGCCTTTAAGCTAGCCTTTTTTCCATGTGGTCGTTCCATCTTCTAAGTCATCTAAAACAATGCCGTCCGCTAGGAGCTCATCTCGTATTTGATCAGCTTTACTAAAATCTTTATCTGCTCTTGCTTGGTTTCTTGCCTCAATCTTTTTAGCAATCAATTGATCATTAATATCGATTCCAAATTGCATGAAGTTATCAGGAGAATCTTCTAATAGGCCAAGAATATTGGCTAGCTTAACTAAGTCAGTAGCATCTTGTGGGATTGTATCAGCATTATCTGACGTATTAATTTTCTTAGCTAAATCAAACAAAACACTGATTGCTTGCGGAGTATTTAAATCATTATTCATAGCCTGATCGAACTTCTCTCTGATGCCTGCACTTATCTCCATCTCAAGATCTAAGCTTGTTGATGCTTTACTGTAAGCTTGATATAAGCGAGTCAGAGCAGTCTTTGCCTGGTTCAGGGAATCATTATCATACCCCAGCTCACTTCTGTAGTGACTAGATATCAAAAAGTATCTAATCACTTCAGGATGAAATTCATTTAATAAGTCCTTTAATAAAGCAAAGTTACCAAGCGATTTAGACATTTTCTCTCCATTAATTTTTAATAGCCCTGAATGAATCCAATAATTTGCAAATTCCTGATCAGATGAGCATTTAGATTGCGCAATCTCATTCTCATGATGAGGAAAAATTAAATCTGGTCCTCCGCCATGGATATCAAAATGACTACCTAATTTTGCTAAAGACATAGCTGAGCACTCAATATGCCAACCTGGTCTACCCTGCCCCCATGGAGACTCCCAAAAAGGTTCATTCGGTTTAGAGCTTTTCCATAAAACAAAATCTAGAGGATCTTTTTTTTCATCATCTTTGGCAACTCGAGATCCTGGATCTAATTCATCTAAAACCCTATTAGAAAGTTTTCCATAATCTTCATATTGCCTGACTGCAAAATAAACATCTCCGTTATTGCCCACATAAGCAAAGTCTCTTTGAATCAAAGCCTCAATCATTACGATCATCTCATCAATATAGTCAGTGGCCTTTGGTTCAGAACTAGGTATGAGTAGACCAAGATTCTGGAAATCTTCCTGCATACTCTTAATATTCCGCTCTGTGAGACTATAAATGGATTCAGAATTCTCGTTAGCTCGGTCAATAATCTTGTCCTCTATGTCTGTGATGTTTCTAACAAAATTAATTTCATGCCCTAAATGGACTAAATATCTAGCTAATAAATCAAATGCAACATATGCCCTTGCATGACCAAGATGGCAATTATCATAGACTGTGACGCCACACACATACATACTAACCTTATTTTTCTTAATAGGAACAAATGGCTCTTTTTTGTTCGTAAGAGTGTTATAAAGATTTAGACTCATGTGTATACTTATTTCTTAGTCTTTATTATAGAGGTATTAAAATTCGAAATCTGATCTTAACAATGAATAATTTAAAAACTTTCAGAATGCTTCATATCAAGCCATATAAGTTGCTGATATTCTTTCTGATCATTCCTATATCATGTTATGGTCAGGGGCTTGCCCAACTTGTCCAAAATCAAACATTTATTAAGGAGAAAATTATGTCCACTGCAACCATATCAACCTCAATAGGCGATATTCAAATAGAGCTGAACTTAGCTGATGCGCCAATCTCGAGTCAGAATTTTATTGATCTAGCGAATAATAGCTATTATGAAGGAACTATTTTTCATAGAATCATAGAAGATTTTATGGTGCAGGGTGGGGGACTAGATATAAGTATGAGAAACAAGCCATCTAATACAGAACCCATCCAAAATGAAGCTAACAATGGATTAAAAAATGATCGTGGAACAATTGCAATGGCTAGAACATCAGAACCTCACTCTGCCACTAGTCAATTCTTTATTAATCATAAAAATAATGACTTCTTGAACTTTACAGCGGAGACTCCTGAGGGATGGGGATATGCTGTCTTCGGTAAGGTGATCGAGGGTATGGATATTATTGATAAGATTGCAGTAAGTGAAACTACTAATGTTAGAGGTTATGCAGACGCGCCAATTGACCCAGTGATCATCAATAAAGTTTTAATAAATGAGTGAATGGCTTTAAGTTTTATCTCAGATCTACACCTCAGCGAAGATAACTCGAAGACTACTGAGGGTTTTATAAATTTTCTTAAAGAACATAAATCTGATTTAGATCAGCTATATATACTAGGAGACCTCTTTGAGGTATGGATTGGTGATGACTATACATCAACATTTATTGAGAATATAAAAAACCACTTAAAAAAATTATCTGATTCAGGCGTGGATGTATTTTTTATGCATGGCAATAGAGATTTTCTAATTGGAGATCAATTTCTGAATGAAACAGGTATCTCTCTACTAACCGACCCTTACATATTTGATTTTTTTGATCAAAGAATTGCTCTATCTCATGGCGATATGTTTTGTACCCAAGATACTGACTACATGTTATTTAAGAAACAAGTGCGTGATTCTAACTGGCAAATAGATTTTCTTTCTAAAAGCATCACAGCGCGTCAAGATATTGCTATAAGTATGAGAAATGAAAGCAAGGCAAATAATATTAATAAAGATATCAGCATCATGGATGTTGAAAACAGCACTGTTGAAAAGTTTCTTACTAAAAATCAGATTGATCTTCTGATCCATGGTCACACACATAGACCAGCAACACACATACACCAATGCCACCAAAGAGAAAGTACGCGAATAGTTCTTGGGGACTGGCAAGATACAGGCTGGTGCGTTTTGCTTGATGAGCAGACTCAAGAACTATCTGAATTTAAAGTTTAGTTGATAAATCAATATAATACTGTATATTTATACAGTATTTTTCTATGAAAGTAAGCTATATCGATAAAATATTCGCAGATGATTTGCCCACCCAATTTACCCCTCTTTTGATAGAGAAGGTTCCTGTGGGTTTTCCAAGCCCAGCCAATGACTATCTTGAAACACCGATTGATCTAAACAAATATCTAATTAAAAATCCAACAGCTACATTTCTGGTTCGGGCTTCAGGTGACTCTATGATCGGTATTAATATAGGTGATCAAGCTGTACTCGTGGTCGATCGGAGCATTAAGCCTACTCATAATAGTGTTGTTGTAGCATCATTAGATGGAGACTTCTTGTGCAAGAAATTACAAATGAAACCGCGCATAGCTCTTATATCAGAGAACCCAAACTACCCGCCTGTTTATATTGGATATGGTCAAGATTTAAATATTATTGGTACAGTTACTGCTGCTATTAATAAATTCTAATGAAACTACTAGCTTTAGTAGACTGTGATAGTTTTTATGCTTCATGCGAGCGTATTTTCAGGCCTGATCTCAAATCCAAACCAGTGGTTGTACTATCCAACAACGATGGCTGTGTCATCGCCAGAAGCAAAGAAGCGAAAGATCTAGGCATAGAAATGGGTATCCCCTGGTTTAAAGTAAAACAAAAATTCTTGGCTCATAAAGGACATGTATTTTCTTCAAATTTTGCTCTATATGGAGATATTTCTAAAAGAGTTATGCATGTGCTATCTAACATAGCTAAAAGCATTGAAGTATATAGTGTCGATGAAGCATTCTTGGACTTAGATAACTTAGATCTCAAGAGCTATCGTGCTGGAACTGATTTTGCAATTTATTGTAGAAATCTTATATGGCAGTGGATTGGTATACCAGTACGCATAGGGATTGCGCCAACAAAAACACTGACCAAAATAGCAAGCTACCTTGCCAAAACAAAAACCAAATATCCTGGTATATTCTGCATTACGAATAAGAAACAAATCCAAAGCGCTTTAAAACAAGTCCCTTTGCGCGCAGTATGGGGTATTGGCAATCAATTAAATAAAAAATTAGGTATGGCTGGGTTAAAAACAGCTTATGACTTAGCTAATGTTGATGCAAGGCTAATCAGAGATAAGTATAGTGTAATGCTTGAACGGACTGTTAGAGAGTTAAATGGAGAAAGGTGTCTAGAATTAGAAGAACATCCGCCTACCAAGAAACAGATTATAGTGAGTCGAAGCTTCTCAAAGAATATTATTCACTTACAAGATCTTAGTCCAATCATGAAAGATTTTGGAGTGAGAGCTGGAGAAAAATTACGGAAAGAAAAACAACTCTGTTCACAAATAGGTGTATTTATTAGAACCAGTCCTTTTAGAGCAGGCAATATGAAGCATCAAGCCTCTAAACTGTATGCTCTACCAGGCCCAACCAACGATACTAGAGACATCCTGCATGGCATAAAATATATATTGCCTAAAATATTTAAGGAAGGTTATCTATATGCTAAAGCAGGTGTTCTATTAAAAGGCTTTGTTGATTATCATGTTAAGCAATACTCTTTATTTGATGATCAGCTATCATTAAAACAGAATGATGTGCTCATGACACAAATAGACCAAATTAACGCTGAAGAATATAGGATTAACTTTGCTGCCCAAAGCAAAATAAATTACACCAACATACGAAGAGCAAGAGTGTCTCCAAGATACACAACCAAGCTCAATGAATTACCAATAGTTAATCGGAAATAAAGTATCTATCAAAATGAGCTTGAGACAATTCAAAAAATTCAAGATTAATTGCATTCTTAAGCTCATGAAGTGGAACTTGATCGAAAGCAGGCAAAACCTTAACTCCAAAGTCTTCAAGATTTAAACTCTGTGATCCAGAGGCTCGAAGTAGATCAAATATCCAAGTTAATGGTTTGAGTGAATCATTGAAAATAATTGAATTCTCATGAAGTTTCTTAGCAAACAAATTAGCATCAATGATTGCAAATTTATCTTTTAATATGGTGCACTTAAATTGCTCCAGTCTACTATTCACAGACTCTTTTTCATCAGATTTATAAGAATTCCAATTAATGACCTCATGAACAAACCGCTTGCACCCCCTACAGACATCATCACCATAAGTTGTTGAGCAAATGCCAAGGCAAGGAGTTGATGATCTTGTTCTCTGCATAGAAAAATCATACATCAAATCATAAACATTATGTGTATCTTTTCTGGAGCTAAACACAAATGAGAAGTAAAATGACAGCCCAATAAAACCAAAAATAATTATTTAAAGGCTCTAGTTAGAGAGTTTTGATAGTAAAATGATCAGTAGAAAATGTTAAAGGAATATCAAGATCACTGTAAAGAGAGATTAGAGAGTAATATTCCTCCTTTACCGCTATCGCCTGAGCAAACCTCTGAATTAGTAGAATTGCTTAAATCAGAACATCCTGAATCTGAT
>CAYFFR010000004.1:0-56461 GCA_964342675.1 uncultured Gammaproteobacteria bacterium | reverse complement strand
TCAAAATATGCCATCTCAGGACTATAACCAGCCTCAACCAATGTTTCATATCCGGCTTTAATAAGGGCCGTTAAACCTCCGCAAAGCACTGCTTGTTCGCCAAATAGATCAGTTTCTGTTTCTTCTTTGAAATCTGTTTCTAAAACACCAGCTCTTGTACCTCCATTTGCTTTTGCATATGAAAGAGCAACTTCTCTTGCAGTAAAGTCTTGGCTAGTTAATGAATCCTGATAAACGGCGATCAATGAAGGGACTCCCCCACCTTGTAAATAAGTACTTCTGACGGTATGTCCAGGCCCCTTTGGTGCAATCATAATAACTGATTGGTCATTTTCAGGCACGATTTTCTTAAAATGAATATTAAAACCGTGCGCGAAAGCTAATACACATCCTTTTTTGATGTTAGGTTTAATTTCATTCTCAAATAGATGTTGTTGGAATTCATCAGGAGCTAAGATCATAATTAAATCAGCATCTTTTGATGCATCTGTTACGTTATTAACTTTTAAGCCTGCATCTTCAGCTTTGCGCCATGATTTAGATTGCTCTCTCAAACCAACGGTAATATCTACACCTGAGTCATTTAGATTATTTGCATGAGCATGTCCTTGGGAGCCATAACCAATGATGCTTACTTTAAAGTTTTTTATAATTTCGATATTTGCATCATCATCATAATAGATCTTCATTATTTACTCCTAAATCGTTAATGTTTTTGACGATTCATGTATTCCGAGACTACCCGATCTGACAATCTCAAGTATATTTTTCTCTCCAATACTCTCAAGTAAATTGTCAATATCGGATGAGTTATTAATGATAGAAATAATAAAGGTTTCTTTTGAATCTTCAATTATTTGTCTTTTATTGTTCTTTAATATAGTAGAAATCTTTGAGCTGAGATCAGATTTTTTAAACTTAAGTAACAATAGTTCTGTCGCATGATGTGCTCCCTCAGTCAGATCAGCAACTTTAATAACGTCTATAAGTTTATTAATTTGTTTTGTTATTTGCTCTACCACGTTTTCTGTGCCCTTAGTTGTTACAGTAAGTCTCGAGTATGTTCCATCAAACACAGGTGCAACGTTCAACGATTCGATGTTATAACCACGTTGGTGAAACAATCCAACTACCCTTGCTAAGGCGCCAGGTTTATTTTCAACGAGCATAGAGAGTATTCTTTTCATGTCTTAATATCTTTTTCTAACCACATATCTTTCATACTACCATTAGGTGCTACAAGCATTGGGTAGACATGTTCTTCAGGATCCACTAATACATCTATAAATACTAATTTATTCTTCAGCTTAAACGCTTTATCGAAAGCATTCTTTAGCTCACTAGCCTTTTTAACATTTATACCCATATGTCCATAAGATTCAGCTAACTTTGCAAAATCAGGTAAGGAGTTCTCATACGTGCTAGCCGAATGTCGACCACCGTAATTCATGTCTTGCCATTGCTTAACCATACCTAGCGCTTGATTATTAATATTAACAATTTTAATAGGTAAGCCATATTGAAAGCATGTTGATAGTTCTTGGATACACATTTGAATACTTCCTTCTCCAGTAACGCATACAACTTCTTTATTAGGATGGGCTAATTTAGTACCCATAGCAGCTGGAAGTCCAAAACCCATAGTCCCTAAGCCACCGGAATTAATCCATCTTCTGGGTTTATTAAAATGATAATATTGAGCAACAAACATCTGATGTTGTCCTACGTCGGATGTTATAAAAGCATTGCCTTTTGTTGCATGATACAACTCTTGAACAACTACTTGAGGTGCAAGCATCTTTGTTTTAAATTGCTTGAGATATAGTTCATGATCCAGACCATGTTTCGCTTTCCAAGCCCCAATTTGTTCCACCCACTCATCTATAGCATCAGAATCAATTTTAATCTTTGATCTGTTAATTTCTTTAATTAAAGCATCAAGCGAATCTTTAACTTGACCTACTATAGGTATATCTGCCTTGATAATTTTTGAAATTGAAGCTGGATCAACATCTATATGTATGATCTTTGCTTTAGGTGCGAACAGACCAGGTGTGTTTGTGATCCTATCATCAAATCTAGCCCCAACTGCAAGAATTAAATCTGCATTATGCATAGACATATTTGCTTGATATGTACCGTGCATTCCTAGCATACCTAAAAACAACTTGTCTTTTGCTGGGTATGCGCCTAAACCCATTAAAGTATTGGTAACTGGTAATTGAAGTATCTTATTAAGCTTTATTAGTTCTTTTGATGCATTACCACTGATTACACCACCACCAGAATAAATTATAGGTCTTTCTGAAGATAAAATTGCTTTAGCTGCTTTCTTTATTTGACCTGGATGTGGAACAGTTTTCGGTTTATAGGATCTCAAAGAAGGAGATATTGGTTTCGAATAAACAAATTTCTTTTTAGGATCTGTTTTATCCTTTGGAATATCTATTACAACAGGCCCAGGTCTGCCCGAGGTAGCAATATAAAATGCTTCTTGTACTACTTTTGGAATATCCTTAGTATTTTTTATAATGTAACTGTGTTTAACGATAGGTCTGGAGATTCCTATCATATCTGTTTCTTGGAATGAATCAGTTCCAATTAAATGGCTTTGGACCTGACCGGAAATCACTATGATAGGAGTGGAGTCCATAAATGCGGTAGCTAAACCAGTAATAGCATTAGTCGCACCAGGACCTGATGTTACTAAAACTACTCCTGGCTTACCAGTTGATCTAGCATAACCATCAGCTGCATGGGTTGCTCCTTGCTCATGCCTAACCAATATATGTTCAATTGATTTTTGCTTAAAGACTGAATCATAAATATGCAATGAAGCACCGCCAGGGTAACCAAACAGGTGCTTGACCCCCTCTTCCCTCAAGGCCCTCATCAGCAAATCTCCACCTGATAACTTCATTTTCATAACATTAATTCTTTAAGATGTCGATTTATACCTTAATTAAGCTTAAAAACAAGTTTTTATGATCTTTTTAGGTCATTTTAATAAGCTAAGTAACTCTTGCATATCTTTAGGTAAATTAACTTCTAACTTAAATTTCTTTTGCTTATTTAATAGCCTGAATTCTATTTTCTTAGCATGTAAAGCTTGCCTAGGAAACGCGTTTATAATCCTTATAACTCTCTCAGAAACACCTTTGGATAATTGAGACCCAGATCCATACGTCTTATCTCCAATAATTGGATGCTTATGGTGTGATAAATGTAATCTGATTTGGTGAGTCCTGCCTGTCTCAATATTGATATCAACCAGCGAGTAACCTCCATATCTTTTGTTCTCAGAAATAATAGATATTGCTTCTCTACCATCTCTAGAAATAGCCATTTTTAATCTGTTTCTTTTATCTCGAGCTATTGGGTCATCTATTCTCAAGGTACCTATAACATGACCTTTGATAATTGCCTGATAATATTTATTAACTTTACGCTCGAGTAATTCATTTACTATATGATTACGAAATTCATTAGTTCTAGCTACTACAACTAGACCCGAAGTATCTTTATCTAGTCTATGAACGATTCCACATCTTGGTAAATATTCAAGATCCGGATAGTGATATAACAAAGCATTGGCTAGAGTACCATCAAAACATCCGGCACCTGGATGCATAACAACTCCATGTCTTTTGTTAACTATCAAAAAATCTTTTTCTTCAATCTCAATATCTAGGGTTAATTTCTGTGGTTTCCAAGATACAGCCTCTCTTTCTTTTAAGAAAATTTTTACTTCATCACCTGTTACTAATTTATCTTTAGGTCGACATGCTTCATTATTTAATAAAATATCTCCTGAATTAATTAGATTCTTTATTTGAGTTCTTGATAATTTAGATCCAATGGAATTTGCAATCACATAATCAATCCTCTGACCATGAGCTTCCAGGGGAGTAATAAAATCTAATTCTTCCAATTTCTAAACTTATCTATGAATATCTTTTCTAATATATTCGAATAGTTTATCCGAGGTTAGGGTAAAACAATGTAAAATATACAATCTTTATGAAGACTAGCCTAAGTAAAATAACACTATCAACCGTCCTTGTGCTGTCATTTATCTTGGTGATATCTAGTTGTAGTTCTGATGGTGAAGAAATAGAACAACCTGAACAGATATATTACAACGTTGCACAAAGTAGAATGAAGGCTAACAACTTTTTTTCTGCGATTGAAGCACTTGAAATGATTGAGAATAGATATCCTTTCGGCAGGTATGCTGAGCAAGCTCAATCAGAATTAATCTATGCATATTATATGAATAGAGAAGATGAAGCATCCCATGCCGCAGCAGAAAAGTTCATTAGACTGCACCCCAGACATCCAAATATTGATTATGCATATTTCATGAGGGGCCTGGCAAGTTATACCAGAGATAAAACTCTGTTTGCACGACTATTTAATAGTAATTTAGAAAAAAGGGATATATCAGGTGCCAAGCAATCTTTTGCTGAATTAACAGAATTTTTAACGCGTTTTCCTGAGAGTCAATACGCACCGTATGCCAATCAACGTCTAGTATATTTAAGGAATCTAATAGCCAAACATGAATTGGTCGCAGCAGATTATTATATTAAAAGAGGTGCATATATAGCGGCGCTAAGAAGAGCAAAATATGTTTTAGAGAATATTCCAAATTCAAGCGAAGACATGAAAGCATTAAAAGTTCTAGAAACATGTTATGAGGAGCTAGGATATTTAGACTTATTAGAAGATGTGCGGAAAATTATAGTCATCAATAAATCAAGTAATATTCAACGTGATAACAAGCTTGATGAGTCGCCTTTCAAAAGATCTGCTCCTAAACCTGAGACCTCATAATTTCTTAGAAAAAGCATAAAAGGACGGTATGTAGAAAAGAGCAATAATTGCTGAGCCTATTACACCACCCGCCATTGCCCAAGCTAATGGTTTAAAAAATATGCTAGTTATCAGGAGTGGGAGAAAACCTCCAACGGTAGTTGCTGATGTAGTGATAACATGGCGGGTAGATCTTATAACCACCTCTACCAACCCTTCTATGTCCAGTGGTTTATCAGCATTAGCTTCTTTAATATGAGATAAGACCACAATCGAATCATTGATAGATAAGCCAGCTAAACCGATTGCACCAACTATCCCAATAAACCCAAAGTTTGCCTGTCCAATGGTAAGGCCCATAAATGCTAAGCCTGTACACCAAATGGCAACACTTAGAATTAAACCAGCTTGCCTAAAAGAATTAAGCGCCGAAACTAAAGCAATGAGAATAAGAATGAAGAATAAAATAGCTGAGCTAAATAGCTGAGATTGAGATTGAGCTCTTGCTTCAGCTTCGCCACCAGTTTCCAAGATATAGCCTGGAGGTAGTTGGTTTTCAAATAGTATAATTTTATCTTTTAAGTATTTTTCTGTATCTGAAGCCAATAAGCCGCTCCAAATCCAAGCCTTGACATTGTTCTGTCTTTTACCAGCATCTCTAGATACTACATCTGATTGAGCAGTAACTTCAAAATCTCCATAGCTAGATGAATATTCAAAAGCATCTCTTGCAGGAATAGATAAAAATTGTGTTGATTCAATTAAATCTTCTGACAAACCTCTTATTTTAATTGGGACTTCTTTATTGCCATCCATCATCTTCCCAATCACAATGCCCTCACTGGCAATAGCCAATTCATTGATAAAAAATTCTCCAGGTACTGAGTTGAGAGCTAAATTGGATTCATTGAATTTAAACTCGATATTAGTTGCTGGATTAGAAAGGTCGCTATTGGTTAAAAATACATCTGGGGCACCTCTAATAATTAATTCTAATTTCTTTCCTAAAGCTCTTAGAATTTCAATGTCTGGTCCATCAATACTATACTCAATTGCAGCATCAACTGGTGGGCCAGATGCAAACTTGTCGATAATAATTTTTAAATCAGGGTTATCTCTAGTAATCTGTCTAGCAAGTGAGGGGAGAGTATTTTTAATTTCATAATATGAACTGCCTATATAAACACCTTGGGCAATATTATTAAAACCTAGCCCTGAATCTGTTCCGATTACGTTATAAAGTACATGCGGTAGAGTTCTACCTACAAACCAGAAATCACTTTTGACAATACCACTCGAATTAATGGAATCTCTTAACTCATGCACTCTTGCTTCTGTTGTGCTTAGAGAGGCGTTTGGTGGTAATTCAATTAGAACCTTAAACATATTCCTATCTAATTCAGGAAAAAAGTCAGCTTTTAAAAATGGAAACATTGCAAAACCCAATGCTGGTAAAGCCATAGCTATCATAATACCTCTTCTTGGGGCTTGATAAGACCACATTAGTAATGCTTTGTATCGAGCTAAAAGTTTTTCATTTGAATAGCCATAACCAGCAAAAATATCTTTATTAAAAAATTTTATTTTTTCCATGTAATTTAAAAGAACTGGGACAACATACAAAGCCAGGAACAAGGATGAGGTAATCGATAAAATAACAGTTTTAGCCATTCCGCCAACAAATTCTGAGCTTGATCCCTGACCAGAAGCAATAGGAAAGAATGCTAAGGCAGTCGTTGCAGTTGCAGCAGAAAGTGGAATCCAAAGATGCTTAAAACTTCTGTACGAAGCTTCTTGGTTAGAATAACCAAGGCCTTTTCTGTATCTGTAATCCTCAACAGCAATTATTGAATTATCAATCAATAATCCAAGAGCAATAATAATTCCTGTCATTGATGTTTGATGCAGAGGCAAGTCCAACAACTTGCAACCAAATAACACTAAGAAAATAGTTAAAGGAATTACTGATCCAACAATGACAGCTGATCTAAATCCGAGTAAAAAATAACTGATCCCAATAACAATAAAAACCGCAAAGATAATACTAAAATATAGGTTGTTAAATTTTTCTTTATAATAAAATGACTCGTCATAAATTGGATTAATCTCTATTTCTGGTGGTAGTTGTAATTTAAATTCTTTTACTAAATTTGAAACTTCTTCTGCATATAGATCAACTCTCTGACCAAAAATACCCCTTAAATCAACTAGTACTGCTCTTTGTCCATTAAATAACGTTAGTTCTTCTGGTGGGTCCCGAGGTGTCTTATTAATAGTTGCTATGTCCCTTAGTCTAATAATTTCAAAATCATTAATTGTTTTGATAGGTAAGTCAGCAACCTGAGAAACCGTAGTGAGGTTGTCCTTGGACTTAATTAAGACCTCCCTTCCTCCTTGAGTGATTTGTCCAATAGGTTTCTTATTATCTAAACCAGATAAGACTTTTGTTACCTCTTGAAAACTTAAATTAAGTGCAGATAGTTTGGCATTATCTATTTCTACTAACACTTCTTCTTCTGCAGCGCCAAAGACATAACTCCGGTCTGATCCATCTACATATGCCAATGTTTGTCTGAGATCTTCAGCAAGTCTCGATAAGATAATTAAAGGTGTCTCTCCCTCACCATTCCAGGTCAATGCATACATGAGTGTTGTGGGAGGTCCGCTGTCTCTATTTAATTGTGGTTCAATCCCAGGAGGTAAAACAAAAACTGATGCATCTAATTTATCTTGAACTTGAGACCATACCTGCTCTATCAAGTGTGGAGGAACCTCAGATTTGATCTCCATGAGTGTTGAACTAAACCCTTGAGAAGCAAATGATTGAATTTCATCTATTTCATAAACTTCTCTGATCTTCGCTTCCAATGGCTCTAGGACTTGAGTTTCCATACGTGCCGGTGACGCACCAGGATAAATCACTCTAATGCTAGCCCATCTTTCAGCTAACTCTGGATTCTCTTGTCTTGATACAGTGCCAAGAGCAAAAATACCTGATAAAAATATAAACAATAAGAGTAAAGCAAATACCCTTCCTCTATTAAAAAAGATTTTTAATAGCCACATAAAACTAGTTAACCTTTAAAACTTCATTGTCTATAACCATAGCAGCGCCACCGGTTACAACCAGGTCACCACTCTCAATCGTACCATTCACAAATGCTATATCTTTTTCAGCATGGATTAGCTCAACAATTTCTTTTGAAATTTGATAGTTATTGTTTTGGTCTTTATGTAGTGTATATAAATTCCATAAGCCCTGAGATCCTTGTGATAATGCAGTAAAAGGAACCCATGCACCTCGCATATTAATTCTTTGTTTTAATTCAAGATATGAGATAGATCCTGGGTTAATGAAAGTATTAAATTCAAAAATGCATAGCCTATTATCTGATCCTTGGGCACTCATCACTGCAAATCGTTTGAGCGATGCAAGGTATTGTTTGTTATTAATAAAAAATGAGTATGAGTCTCCAATAGTCAAATGTTCTATTGTATTGGCGGGTACAGAGACATGAGCTTCAACGCTAGTTGAATCAATAATTTCTAAAATAGGAATTCCTGGGCTGACTACGACACCTGCATCTAGAAATCGATTTTGAATAAAGCCTGTAAAAGGTGCACGTATTTTTGTTTGCTCTAACTTTACTGTGTAAAGATCAACTTGTGCCTTTGCAATAAGGTATTCCGAATTTGCTCTATCTAGTTCTTGATTCGAAATAAAGCCTTTCGCTTTTAGATCTTCGAATCTAACTAAAGCTTGAGAAGCTAAATTAAACCTTGCTAGTGCTTGATTTAAATTAGCTTGCATTTCAGAAGGATCTAAAACAGCAAGAATTTGATCTTTTATAACCTGATCACCAATATCCACTTTAACTTCAGATATTTTCCCAGGTATTTCAAATGCTAATTTTGAAGAATGAAGGGGTAAGATTTTTCCAGGCAATCTTTGGGTAGCATTATAAGAAGACTGCATTTCGAGTGTAGTAATCTCTAAGGATGTATTGGCTCCAAATAAAGTTGATGCAAAAAATATAGTAACCAATATCAACTTATTAGTATTTAACTTCATTTTAAAAATCTATAGCTTTGCGGAGAAAACTCTTAATATCATCCTTTACATATTTAATAGCTGTTGCTGCGTTAGTTGCAGAGTTATTATCAGCAGCAAGATTATCTATTACACCAATCAATCCGTGAATCATCGACCAGTGCTTAATGCATTGAACATACAATTCTTCTTCAGATAAATTAGGCATGATCTTTAACATTGTTTCAATCAGAATGTTAAATGTTTCTTCACCGCTTTTTTCAAGCGATGGAAAATCACCAAAATTCAGAAATCCCTGATGGTGCATCATTAGATCATAGGTATTACGTTTATTCATTCCAAATTCTAAATATGCAACACCTAAATTAATGAACTGTTCTTTTGGATTGGTTGACTTATTGACTTCTAGAGACTGCAATAATTTAGTTCGCAGTTCATCAAAACCACACCTTGCAACTTCAGCAAGAAGTTCCTTCTTTGTTTTAAAGTGTCGATAGGGTGCGGTTTGTGAAACATTTGCGCCTTTTGCTATAGATCTTAGGCTGATTTTTTCAAAACCTAGCTCTTCACAAACCATGCAAGCGCTCAAGATGAGTGCCTCCCTTAAATCCCCATGATGATATTTCATTATTATGTTGACGGTGTCAACATATCATATATGAATTATGTTTACAGTGTCAACATTGAGATCCCAAACTATTTAACAATCACTGTAATCTTCTCAGATTGAATTACAGGGTTATGTGGGATATGAACATAATTACCCATGATGAGTTGGAGGGTGTGTGAGCCTGGTGATAGCACAATAGTAGTTTCAGTCTGACCTTTACCAAAATGAATATGGTTATTATCTGCTGGTATAGGCTGGGCATAGTCTTCTAAATCTTTATCAATTAGAAGGTGATGATGTCCTGCAAAATCTACTTTTATCCCAGCAGGTGCAACACCATAGTTCTTTAAACCAAAAATGATCTTGATAGGATTATTAAAATGTTGACCGTCTTGTATATTCACAAAATATAACTCGGGATGCTCATCAGAAAAGTTTTTTGGAGAAAACATTAACAATAGAAGCGGGATAAGTAAAAAGGCTCTATTCTTAAGAATCATAAATATTCTCCTTCTGCGTACATGAGAGTATTGAAAGCATGATTATTTATACATTCTTTAACTTTGCCGACAACGATGCTATGAGTTTGATAAGGTATCACCTTATCAACGCTACAAAATATATTAGCTTGAGAGTTTTGAAGATATGGGATGGAATCAACATCCCAATGGCTATCAGCAAATCTTTCCTCTTCTTGGCCTTTGATACTGCATTGAGTTGCAATATCTTGTTGGTCTTTTTGTAAAAGATTAATACAGAAATTTTGTTCCTTGTTATTTAATACTTCATAAATAGATGCCTCGTGGTTAACACATACTAAAATTGATGGTGGGTCTAGAGTTAAAGAAGTGACTGAGGACGCTGTCATTGCAAAACACTTAGAGTTTGAGTCTTTTGCTGAGATAATACTAACTGAAGCAGCAAGATACCTCATAGATTTAAGAAACTGTTCCTTTGGCATGTTAAGAATTATTATAAATATACTTTGAAAAGAAAACCAAGCATAAGAATTATTAGTGGCATTAACAAGGGTTATAAAATTAATTTTGAATATTCTGATTCGTTGAGACCAACAAGCGATCGATTAAAAAAGATCTTATTCGATTGGTTGCAATTTAAAATTAATAACTCCTGTTGCCTGGACTTATTTGCCGGAACAGGAAGTCTGGGGCTGGAATGTCTTTCATTAGGGGCAAGCCATCTAATATCTATTGAGAAAATAAGACAAAGGGTTAAGTTCATAGAAAATAATATTTATCAGTTAGAGGCACAAGAAATATCACAAGTACTATGTAAAGACGCAATAGAGTGGTTAAAGAATAACACCATAACGTTTGATTTAATCTTTTTAGATCCTCCTTTTGAATATAAACAACTTCCAAAGATTTTAGATTTAATCATTTCAAAAGAATTGCTTAATAAAAATGGGTTAATTTATTTAGAACAACCTAAAAGAAATCATATTATGATTCCAGAGAGAATGAGTTTGCATAAGGAAAAAATTATAGGTGAGGTGCGAGGTTCTTTATTGTCATGGAAATAAATTTAATTACTAGAAAGTCGCCGCTAGCTTTAGTTCAATCTAATATAGTGGCTGAAAAGATTAAAAATAAATTCCCAAATGTAAATCCTAATATCATCCCTATAACTTCAGAAGGAGATAAGATAAGTGCCCCTCTTCACTTAGTTGGCGGCAAGGGTTTATTTGTTTCTAATCTTGAAGAGGCATTAAGAAAAGGTTCCGCTGATTTTGCAATTCATAGCTTAAAAGATGTGCCGGCCCAATTAGAAAATAAGTTTGAGATTGTAGGATGCATGAAACGCGGTGATCCATCGGATTCGATCTTACTTAAAGAAAAAAATAATATTAAAGATCTTGCGGATGGTTCGATCATAGCAACATCTGGACCCAGAAGGTCAGCGCAATTATTAGCCTTTAATAACACTTTTAAAATTGTTCCGATTCGAGGAAACATAGAAACTAGAATCGATATTTTTAAAAAAAATAAATTAGACGGGCTGATAGTCGCAACAGCTGCATTGCAAAGATTAAAAATCAAACTAAATTATATTCAGAAACTTGACTATAGCATTATGTTGCCAGCAGCCAACCAAGGCATCATAGGAATCGAAATGTACAAAAAGAATATAACAAATGATTTGAAGGAAGTTAGTGCTGCTATTAATCACCGAAGAACGAAATTTATTGCAGATGTTGAAAGAGCTATTGTTAAACATCTAGACGGGGATTGTAATTCAGCTATTGCCGTTATTTGTCAACACAAACAAAAGAATGAATATGAGTTACTGATTAGAGCTATGAATCAGTCTGGATCAAAAATGATAGAGGAAGCTATGATAATTGAAGAAGATAATGTTTCTTCACAAATGCAAGATATAACAAAGAAACTTGATGAAAAAGATGCAAAAAAGATTATCCATGAAAAATGATTATTAATACAAGACCGATAGATCTAGCTAATCGCATCAATCTAGAACTAGAAGATCAAGGGATCAATTTTATGCATATTCCCTTATCTACTATCGAGCCTATTGAAGAACTCACAAGAGAAAGACAATCCATCATTAAAGATATATATAAAGTTGATGCAATAGTGTTTACCAGCATGAGCTCTGTCCAATATGGAATAGATATGATCAATCGATATGGGAGCCTTGAAAGCTTTAATGGAGAATTTATATCAATAGGTCCAAGGACTGCTGAAGCCTTGAAAGAGAAAAAAATTCAATCCTTGACACCTGAACAATATAATTCAGAGGGGCTGAAAAAGCTTTTAGAGAATTTTGAATATAGCTTGATTCTAATTATTAGCAGTTCATCTTCTGAGGAGCTACTTAAGGAAATGGTCAATTTAAGAGTGGAGTATGTTTTTTCACATACTGCACGAGTCAATCTAAGAGCAATAACAAAATTATTAAAGACAGTTAAAATAGGTGATACGATTCTTATCTATAGCAAGAATATCTTCAATGCAATCGCTAGCAGAATTGATCCAACCATGCTTAATCAATTAAATTGGGTGGTTCCCTCTGATCGGATCATGCATCATCTTAAAAAGAATGCATGCAACAGTATCACAACTGCAAAAAGCGCATTAGATAGCGATATGCTACAAGCGTGTATCAAGAATTAAAAATTATTTTTTACCGTTGCCTGTTTTCATAGCAGCAAAAAACTCTTCGTTTGTCTTAGAAGATTTGAGTCTTTCAATGAGGAATTCTATTGCTTGTGCATCTTCCATCTCATCTAGAATTTTTCTTAGAATAAACATTCTTTGCAATTCTTCTTCTGAAGTTAAGAGATCTTCTCTTCTGGTTCCTGATCTTCTAATATTGATAGCAGGATAAATTCTTTTTTCTGCAATTTTTCTTTCTAGATGGATCTCCATATTACCTGTTCCTTTAAATTCTTCATAAATAACATCATCCATCTTGGACCCCGTTTCTACAAGCGCAGTTGCAATAATTGTTAGGCTGCCTCCTTCTTCAAGATTCCTAGCTGCTCCAAAAAACCTTTTGGGGCGCTCTAATGCATTGGAATCCACTCCTCCAGAAAGTATTTTTCCTGAAGCCGGTGCGACTGCATTGTATGCACGACCTAACCTGGTAATAGAATCAAGAAGAATAACTACATCTTTCTTATGTTCAACAAGGCGTTTAGCTTTCTCGATCACCATATCTGCAACCTGAACATGTCTAGATGGAGGCTCATCAAATGTGCTTGCTACAACTTCTCCCCTAACTGTTCTGCTCATATCAGTTACCTCTTCAGGCCTCTCATCAATTAATAAGACTATTAGCTCAACTTCATCATTATTTTTAGTAATTGAGTGTGCGATGCTTTGGAGCATAAGTGTTTTACCAGCTTTTGGAGGAGAAACTATAAGGCCTCGCTGACCCTTACCAATTGGAGCAGTTAAGTCAATTATCCTGGAAGAAAGATCTTCGTTGGAACCAGTACCTTGTTCTAGAACCAATCTATCATTTGGGAACAATGGAGTCAGATTCTCAAATAAGATCTTCTTTTTAGTTTTATCAGGTCCTTCTCCATTAATTGTCTCAATTTGGACCAATGCAAAATATCTCTCCTGATCTTTTGGTGGTCTAATCTTCCCATGAATTTCATCGCCTTTACGTAAGTTAAATTTTCTTACTTGGCTTGGAGATACATAAATATCATCAGGACCTGCACAGTAAGATCCTTCTGGAGATCTCAAAAAACCGAACCCATCATTCAATATCTCTAAAACACCTCCGCCCAATATATCTATGCCATCAACTGCCTGTTGTTTGAAGATTCTAAAAATAATATCTTGTTTCTTTAAACGACCTACATCCTCTATCCCTAAAGATGTAGCAATCTCAACAAGTTCATTAATCGGTTTAGTTTTTATTTCTGCTAAATTCATTAAAAATTATCCTATGGGAAGAAAAAAATATTCTCTGAGCGTGGTTATATACAACCTAGATATCTAAATAATAAGCTCTTTTTTAAAAAGTTGCAAAAATTATGTTTTGGAATGAATAAATTCAATTAGTTGTTGTTTGCTAACAGACCCGGTTTGTGAGCCACTAACCTCACCTGCATTAAACACTAATAATGTTGGAATTGATCTTATTCCATATTTAGAAGCTAGCTCTCTATTGGCGTCTACATCTACTTTGCAGACCTTAATAGTCTCACTTTGTTCATTAGCTATTTCTTCAAGTATAGGTGCAATTTGTTTGCAGGGTCCGCACCATTCAGCCCAAAAATCTACCAAAACAGGTTGATCGCTTTTAATAACTTCTGTTTCAAAATTACTTTCTGAAATATCTTTAATATTTTCACTCATTTATTCATCTCCAATGCAATAGATTTAGCAGCATAAGTTAGAATTGCATCAGCACCAGCACGCTTGAAGCATATTAAAGATTCTAACATAACATTCTTATCTAACCATCCCTTATTAATAGCATTCACTAACATGGAATATTCTCCGCTCACTTGATAAGCAAAGGTAGGAATTCTAAAGTGCTCTTTAATCGTTTTTAATACATCAAGGTAGGCTAGCCCTGGTTTAACCATAACAATGTCAGCGCCCTCTTGAATATCTAATGCTGTTTCTTGAATCGCTTCATCAATATTTGCATAATTCATCTGGTAAGTCTTTTTATTAGTCTTCCCAAGATTAGTAGATGATCCAACAGCATCTCTAAAGGGCCCATAAAAGTAAGATGCATATTTTGCTGCGTAAGACAGAATGACAATATCTTCATGACCATGGTTATCTAAGTAAGATCTGATCACTCCAATTCGACCATCCATCATATCTGATGGGGCTATAATTGTTGAGCCAGCATCTGCAAGTAGCAAAGATTGATGGGTGAGCACTTCAATAGTTTTATCATTTGCTATTTTGTCGTCAATTACTATGCCATCATGTCCATGACTAGTATATGGATCTAAAGCAACATCAGTTATCAAGACAAGGTCTGGAAAAGAGGATGCTATCTCCTTTATACCTGCATAAAAAAAGTTATTTTCATTAATAGCATAGGTTCCGACTTCATCCTTTTGGTCGCTATCAATAACTGGAAATATTGCTACTGATTTGATGCCAGCTGTTACTAAATCCTCTAACTCTCTTTTGATGCCATCAAGGTTGTGCCTGAAAATTCCTGGCATAGAATCTATAGCTTCAGATTGCTCTGGAGTATTTGTAAAAAATAATGGTTGTATTAAATCGTTTGTATTTAAATGATTTTCGCTGACTAAATTTCGAACTACCTCTGATTGCCGAAGTCGTCTCATTCTAGTAGAGGGAAATTCTCTTTTAATCATAACTTTTAATTGAATCAGTAATAGCACCTCGAGATGCGCTACCAACAAGCTTTTTATATTTTGCCAGTACACCCTTTTGTGGGGTTAAATTTGGATTTTTCAATTGTTTCTTACGTTTGGCCAAGACTGTATCATCTATCAGTAGTGAAATAGAATTATTTTCAGCATCTATGATGATTCCATCTCCATCTTCTATAAACGCTATAGGACCACCTACTTCAGCCTCAGGTGAAATGTGTCCAACTACAAAACCATGGGTGCCTCCCGAGAATCTTCCATCAGTAATAAAAGCAACCTTGCTGCCAAGACCCTGTCCCATAATTGCTGAAGTGGGTTTTAACATTTCTCTCATACCAGGACCTCCTTTTGGTCCCTCATAACGAATAACGATTACTTCACCGGGATTAATTTTCTGATTTAAAATAGCTTCATTGCCCTCTTCTTCTGAATTAAACACTCTGGCTTTACCCTCAAAGCTTAATCCTTCGTTACCCGTGATCTTTGCTACAGCACCGTCAGGAGCTAGATTTCCGTATAATATTCTTAAATGACTTGAGCTTTTAATTGGGTTAGAAATAGATCTGACTATCGATTGATCGTCTAGATATTCCTCTATATTCTCTAGATTCTCAGATAATGTTTTACCAGTAACTGTAATGCAATCTCCATTGAGTAAGCCATGATTCAGCAATGTTTTCATGACTGGCATAACACCGCCTTGAGCATTTAATTCAGACATATAGTGCTCTCCAAAAGGTTTGATATTAGCTAATACAGGAACATTCTCACCTATTCTAGAAAAATCGTCTAAAGATAAATCAACGCCTATTGCATCTGCCATAGCTAACAGGTGAAGTACTGCATTGGTTGATCCCCCCAATGCAATAACAGTTGTGATTGCATTTTCAAAAGCTGGTTTGGTCATAATGTCTGAAGGACAGATATCCTTCTCAATCAAGTCTGCTATAGCTTTCCCAGATAAATGACAATCATTTCTTTTAGATTCTGATACTGCGTCTTGGCTGCTACTCCCTGGCAAACTCATGCCTAAAGCTTCTATAGCACAGGCCATAGTATTTGCTGTGTACATACCTCCACATGATCCTGGCCCTTTTACAGAAATCTTCTCAATGTGTATCAAGTCTTCCTCAGAAATATCTCCTTTGGAATATTCTCCTGTTTTCTCACTCACAGAAACATAATCTGTATTCTCATCACTTGGTTGGATAGATCCACCATAAATAAATAAAGAAGGTCTATTTAATCTAGCTAAACCAATAATTGCTCCTGGCATATTTTTATCACAGCCTCCTAAAGCAATGACTCCATCATATCCAAGACACCCTACTACTGTCTCAATTGAATCGGCAATAACTTCTCTTGATACCAAGGAAAACTTCATGCCTTCAGTTCCCATAGATATTCCATCAGATACAGTGATCGTATTAAATAAAATACCCTTAGAACCATATTTATCAACTGCGCTCTCTACTAATGAGGCCAGATCGTTAATATGAATATTACAAGGAGTAACTTTAGACCAAGTTGAGGCTATACCGACCAATGGTTTTTTAAAGTCTTCACTTGTAAGGCCTGCGCCTCGAAGCATTGATCGCGATGCAGCCTGCAGTGGACCGTCAACCAGTTTGCTTGAGTATTTTCTCTTTGTCATTATTTGTGACCTATTCGGTGGAGTATCTTAATGCAGCAGCTAAAAGTTCGCTAGTATACTCTTCCGAAGGGGCATTAAAAACTTTATCTACATTACCCTGCTCAATGATTTTTCCTTGTTGCATAACAAAAACATAGTCTGACATTGACCTAATAACTCTTAGATCGTGACTAATAAATAAATATGTTAATTTCATCTTTTGTTGTATCTCTTTAAGTAAGTCTAATACTTGAATTTGAATGGATCGATCTAGTGCTGAAGTTGGCTCATCTAAAATAATAAATTTTGGATTTAGAATAATTGAACGAGCAATTGCAATACGTTGTCTCTGACCTCCAGAAAACTCATGAGGATATTTAAATTGTAGTTTAGGATCTAAACCAACATCAAGCATTGACTGGTCAATAAGCTCATTTCTTTGATTTTTACTTAATCTGTAATGTACATCTAGCCCTTCTCCAATAATTTCTCTGATGGTCATTCTGGGCGATAGAGACCCATAAGGATCTTGAAAAATGATTTGAATATCTTTCTTAATATCTTTTGTATCTCTTGGGCTTAATTTGGATATATCATTATTTTCGAAAAGCACTCTTCCTTCATAGTTAATTAATCCAGCAATGGCTTTGCCTAATGTTGATTTGCCCGAACCAGATTCACCAACTAAGCCAATAGTTGAATTCTTGTAGATACTAAAGCTGAGATTATCAACGGCCTTAAATACCTTTTTTTTGAATAATTTATCAGACTTAATAGAGTATCCCACTGATAAATTTTTAACCTGAATAATGGCATCTCTTGCTTCATAAGCTCTCAGATTACTGGTTGGTTCAGAGTTAATTAGTGTTTTAGTATATTCATGTTGCGGATTCTGGAAAATTTCTGAAGTGATACCCTGCTCAACTATTTCACCTGATTTCATAACTACCATTCGATGAGAAAATTTTCTTACTAAACTTAGGTCATGTGTAATAAACAAAACTGACATGCCAACTTCATCTTTGAGTCTATTGATTAAATCAAGTATTTGAGCTTGTATGGTAACGTCTAGTGCCGTAGTTGGCTCATCAGCTATTAGTAATTTTGGTTTATTAGCTAATGCAATAGCTATCATTACTCTTTGTCGTTGGCCACCCGACAATTGATGTGGATAAGACTTATAGAGTCTAGTAGGGTGAGGTATTTCAACTAATTCTAAAAATCTTAATGCCTGTCGTTTAGCTTCAATGGATGAAAGATTTTGGTGAGCCATAATAGCTTCTTGAATCTGATTTCCAACTCTATGAAATGGGTTTAATGAAGTCATTGGCTCTTGAAAAACCATAGTAAGATCTTTCCCTCTTTTCTTTGTCAGTGCTTTTTGACTTAATTTAAGAATATCCTGGTCATTAAACAGTATTTGTGATTCAGGTCCAAATACTGCTTTCGGTTCAGGGAGAAGTCTCATAATTGACATGGCAGTAACTGATTTACCTGATCCAGATTCTCCAACCAAACCTATAACCTCATTCTGATCAACTTCAAACGAAATGTTCTTTACTGCATCAAAAACATCATTGCGTAAATTAAAGCTAACACTTAAATCTTTTACTTTTAATATGGCAGTCATATAAATTCCTTCAGTTCATTAATCATGTCATCAGCTGCAATCTTACATGCTTTGATCCTAGTCATATTAACAAATGCATGAAACATATTAGGGTAATGTAACTGCTCTATCACGAAATTATTTTGTAATAAATTATTTGCGTAAATCTCGCCTTCATCTCTTAATGGATCAAATCCGGCAGTAACCATTAAAGTATCTGGAAAATCTTTCACTTTTGGATCAATATTAAGGTTAAAGCGTGGATCAGAAATATCCTGATCATTAGATTGAAATAATGACCAAAACCATTGCATTGACTCTGCTGTGAGTAAAAATCCACTTGAATAATACTTAAGAGAATCAGAATCACATAATGGATTGATCATAGGGTAAATTAAGAATTGTGATTTAGGTAATTCCAGATGATTCAAACTTCTATGAGTGCTAAGTGATGCAGCTAAATGTGCCCCAGCACTATCACCACATAAGATAATATCCTTAACATCAATTTTAAAATTTTTTGATAACCAATCTAATGACTCGTTAGCATCTTCTAAGGCTGATGGAAACGGATTTTCAGGTGATAAACGATACTCCACTGAAAAGATCTTGAATCCAGACTTACTAGAAAAGTATTTTAACCATCCATGATGTGTTTCAAGATCTCCTAATACATAACCGCCACCATGAAAATATAATATTGGTCTGTTCGTATGAACAGATGCAGGCGTGTATTCTCTAATAGTTAAATTTCTATCGGTTAGGTTAATTGTGTGATCTTTAAAATTAATTTTAGATATTGGTTGAGCAGACAAGTGTTGATAAACACTATCATTAGCTCTACCTTCTCTTAGAGCAACATAATCAAGTTCATCGCCACCAAGCTTATAACGATATCTTTCTATAAAACCTATAAAAATTTGAGACTTATAATCTAAGCTTTGGCCATCTAGATGAATTTGCTTCTTAAGAGTAAAAATTCTTATCAGCCATGCTGGAGCTTTAAAAAAAATTGAAAGAAAAAGATTAATTAGCATTATGAAAGAGCTCTTTTCTTGCCTCTTTTTAACTCACTTCTTAAATTGTCAGTATATTTAAGAACATTGATCTGAATTGTGTGTCTGGGTGATGATAAATAATGAGACTTGTATTGATTATGGATCTTCAATGCATCATCAATCATTTCTTTCTGTTCGGGCAATTTATATTGACCTAAAAATAATTGTGTTAATAATTTTGATTGTTCATCAGCTATTGGCATAAGAGCGCCAAGAGGCTGAACCAAGCCTAGAAAGAATAAATTATCAACTCCAGGCAAAAAAATCCTTTTATACAGAGCTATATCATTGTTTTCAACATCAATAATATCTTTATCTAAAAAGGGGAATGAAATCTTGTAACCAGTTGCATATATAACAATATCAATATCTTCAATAGAGCCATCCTCAAACTCAACGTGATGATCCCTTAGTCGCTTAATATTTGGCTTGGCTATTAAATCTCCAGAACCTAACCTAATTTGTATTTCACTTGAAATCGTTGGGTGAGCCTGAGTAAATTTATATTCAGGTTGCAGTAACCCTATATCCTTTGGATTACCTACATGCTGAATAACCTTTTTCGTTAAAATATAATTACTCAACAGCACATTCATTGGTTCAAGAATATGCTGATACCACTTCTTCTTTTCGGATGGATGTCTTTGAAAGCTATCAAGAGGAGCAGATCCAAAATATTTTGGAGCTACCCATACAGGGGTTCTCATGGATATAAACACTTTTCTTGCATGATTCCTTTGGCTTAATTCACAGGCAATGTCCATTGCCGAGTTACCTCCACCAACCACCACAATATTCTTATCAATGCAATTAAGTGGATCCTTGGGGCTTAAATAATAATGAGAATGGATCTCTTCTCCTGCAAAACTACCTTTAAATCTAGGCTCAGGCATCCTTGGATCCCAATGATGACCATTAGCCACAACTAAGGCATCAAAGATTAATGGGGAGTTCAAATTATTAGTGTGAATTTCCCATTGTCCATTCTTAAGTAGCCTAGCATTTGTTACCAAGCTATTAAACTCTATTTTGTCTCTAAAATTAAAATGGTCCACATAGGCATTAAAATAATTTGCAATATCACTGTGATGAGGAAAGTCAGGATAATGTTCTGGCATAGGAAAATCATAATATTGCATCTTTTCTCTTGAAGTATTGATATGGAGTGATTTATAAGCTGAAGACATTCCGTTCGAGTTTTTAAACACCCAATTACCCCCAATCTCACTGCTTGCTTCAAAACACATAAAATCTAGTCCAGCCTGGAAAAAATTCTTACATGCAGCTATTCCTGTGCTGCCAGCACCAATAATGCAAATTTTTGAATTTTTATCTATCATCTCAATATGCGATTATCATATTTAAAATTTAATTCTTATTTATTAGCATTTCTATCGTTAATTGGATTTAATAAAGTATTTTCCAATGATCTATTTAATACTGATTCTATCTTACCCTTAAATGAAGCATTTCAAATAAGTCATTACTTAGAAGAAAATCAATTAATTATATCTTGGAAAATAGCTCCAAATTATTATTTGTATAAGAAAGCATTTAATATTGTTCAAAATCATCAAGAAATCAATTATCTTTTAACTGGCAAGATTGATAATATTGATGACATTTATTTTGGCAAAGTAAGAATTTATAGAGATAAAGTTTTCTTGAAAGTATTGTTAAAAGACTTAAAATCATTAGATGTTGATATGATTTCAGTTGAATATCAGGGTTGTGCAGAGAAAAAATACTGCTATCCCATGGCATCAACTATAATAAATGTTGCTAAAATTCATTAAAATCTATTAAAATCTATTAAAATCTTTAAAATAATCATAAAATTAAATAAATGAAAATATTAATTATCAATGGTCCTAATCTAAATATGTTAGGCAAAAGAGAAAAAGATACATACGGCTCAGATACTCTTGAGGAGATCAACAATGGATTATTAAAGCTTGCTGAGAGTTTGAAAATAGAAATTGCTTTCTTTCAAAGCAATGCTGAACATGATCTGGTTTCTAAAATCCAAGAATCTATGAATGACTTTGATGCATTAGTCATCAATCCAGGAGCTTTTACTCATACCAGTATTTCAATTAGAGATGCAATTCTTGCCGTAGATAAACCATTTTATGAAGTACATATTTCAAATATTTTTAATAGGGAAGAGTTTAGACAAAAATCATACTTTTCAGATTTAGCCGTTGGTGTGATTAGTGGTCTTGGTGCTTCTGGATACCAGTATGCATTAGAGCATGCTGTAAAAAACCTTAAGAAATAATGGATATTAGAAAAATTAAAAGTTTAATCGAGATGCTTCAAGAATCAGACCTTAGAGAAATTGAGGTGACTGAAGGTGAAGAGTCTGTGAGGATTTCTAGAGGTTTGCCTAATGAAGATATATCGGTAACAACAGGAACTGCGGGCTCAGACATTCAAGAAACTAGTAAGTCTGATAATACTGAAAAATCAAAAGTGCTTGAAGGCAATATAATCACATCTCCTATTGTAGGTACATTTTATAGAAAGCCTGCTCCTGATAGACCTCCGTATGTTGAAGTGGGAGATAATGTTCAAGAAGGTCAAGTTGTTTGTATTGTAGAGGCGATGAAAATGATGAATGAGATTAAGTCGGAATATTCTGGAAAAGTAGTTGCCATACCAAATGAAGATGCTGCTCCTGTTGAGTTTGGCCAAACGCTCATAGTAATTAAATAAAATGTCTCAAAAAATCCTCATAGCAAATAGAGGAGAAATTGCTCTGCGTGCCATTAGAGCCTGCAAAGAATTAAACTTAAACACAGTTGCTATTTATTCAACAGGTGATAAAGATCAGAAGCACCTAAGATTCGCTGATGAGACAGTATGTATAGGCTCTGAAAATCCCATGGATAGTTATCTTAATATCCCCTCAATACTGTCTGCAGCTGAACTATCGCAAACTGATGCTATATATCCCGGTTATGGCTTTTTATCAGAAGATCATAACTTTGCTGAAAGATGTCAAAATAGTGGGTTTAAGTTTATAGGCCCATCTTCTAAAGTCATTGAAATCATGGGGGATAAGATTTCAGCAAAAAAATTAGTTAGTCAAAACAATATACCTGTCGTACCTGGATATGATGAGAAATTACCCAAAAACCAAGATGAAATAAATGAAATAGCAAATTCCATTGGGTTTCCATTAATAATAAAGGCGTCTGCTGGGGGCGGTGGTAGAGGAATGAGGATAGTGCGAGATTATAATGAATTAAGCACAGGAATATCATTAACAAAACAAGAAGCAAAAAATGCTTTTGGGAATGATGCAATATATTTAGAAAAATATATTGAAAATCCTAGACATATAGAGGTTCAGGTTGTTGGGGATGGTCAAGGTAGCGCTATACATCTAGGAACAAGAGACTGCAGCCTACAAAGAAAACATCAAAAAATTATTGAAGAAGCTCCTGCGATTGATATAGATGAAGATGCTCTAAATATTGTTTTAAAATCATGCGTGGATTTATGTAAAAAAATTAAATATGAAGGAGTTGGAACAATTGAGTTTCTTTACAAAGATGGTAGTTTCTTCTTTATTGAAATGAATACTCGCATTCAGGTTGAGCATCCTGTTACAGAAATGGTAACAATGTTTGATCTAGTAAAAACTCAACTTAAGCTTGCCCTTGGGATGAAAATGAAGCTTGATCAAAAAAGAGTTAGCTTTAAAGGTCATGCTATTGAATGCAGAATAAATGCTGAAGATCCTCTTACATTTCTGCCTTCACCTGGATTAATATCAAAAATGCATCCTCCTGGAGGCTTTGGTGTTAGATTTGATTCCCATATTTATTCTGGTTACTTAGTGCCGCCATACTACGATTCACTCTTAGCTAAAATTATCACTGCAGCTAATTCAAGACGGTCTTCAATTAAGAGAATGATAAGCGCTTTAGAAGAATTCTTCGTTGAAGGAATAAATACCAATCATTCATTACATCAGAAAATATTATTTGATGAAATATTTCTTCAAAATAAACATCACGTTAATTATCTAGAGGATGAATTCTTGGAGAAAATTAAAGATGCCTAGTGAATATAATCCAAAAAAAGTAGAGGAATCTGCACAGATTTTTTGGGAAGAGTCGCGATCTCATTTAGCAAAAAAAAGTAGCTTGGATAAATATTATTGCCTATCAATGTTTCCATATCCTTCTGGCAAACTTCATATGGGTCATGTGCGCAATTACACCATTGGAGATGTGATATCTAGATTTAAACGAATGCAAGGATTTAATGTTCTGCAGCCTATGGGTTGGGATGCTTTTGGATTGCCTGCAGAGAACGCAGCCATAGAGAACAACGTATCCCCAAAAGTATGGACTGAAAAAAATATTAAGGTAATGAAAAATCAATTAAAAAGCTTGGGGTTTAGCTATGATTGGAGTAAGGAGATTAATACATCATCTCCTGATTACTTTAAATGGGAACAATTATTTTTTGGTATTCTATATGAGCAGGATTTAGTTTACAAAAAAGAATCAGAGGTAAACTGGGACCCCGTCGATGAGACTGTTCTAGCCAATGAACAAGTCATAGATGGCAGGGGTTGGCGGTCTGGGGCATTAATTGAAAAAAAGAAAATAGATCAGTACTTTCTAAAAATTAGCGAGTTTTCAGAGGAATTACTAGCTGGATTAGATGATCTTGATGGATGGCCGAATCAAGTAAAATTAATGCAAGAGAACTGGATTGGAAAATCAAAAGGTCTTGAATTCAATTTTAATGTTGATGGGATGGATGATCAGCTGCAAGTATTCACCACTCGTCCAGACACTATTTTCGGTGCTACATATTGTGCTTTAGCAATGAGGCATCCTATAAGTGAAAAGATACAAGAGAAGAATAAAACTATAAAAGACTTTATTAAAAGCAATCAAAGTATTCAGAAAAATGAAGCTGCGTTAGCAAAACAAGAAAAAGTAGGTATTGAAACTGGTTTATATGCCATTCATCCATTTACCCTTAAGAAAATTCCTATTTGGATATCTAACTTTGTAGTAATGGAGTATGGGTCAGGAGCTGTCATGTGTGTGCCAGCTCATGACCAAAGAGATTGGGAGTTTGCAAGAAAATATGGTCTTGAAATCAATCAAGTTATAGATGACGGTTCTGATCAATCTATTAAAGATGGAGCTATTGAAAATCAAGGCGTATTAATTAATTCAGATGAGTTTGATGGTTTGTCATCGGATGAAGCTTTTGAAAAAATTTCAAAGAAACTTGCTAAAACCAATAATGGAAAAATTAAGATTAACTACAGATTAAGAGATTGGGGTATATCACGACAAAGATATTGGGGTTGCCCAATACCAATAATCAATTGTAATAACTGTGGTCCAGTTAGAGTTCCTGAAAAGGATTTACCAGTTGAATTACCTGATATTGAGGATATTTCAACAAAAGGTATGAGTCTAAATCAATTTAAAGACTGGCAAAAAGTTGATTGCCCGTTATGTGGTAAAGAAAGTAAAAGGGAAACAGATACTTTCGATACCTTTTTTGAGAGCTCTTGGTATTTTGCTAGATTTGCAGATATTTCAAACAAAGAAATGATTGGAGATGAAGCCAGGTATTGGCTGCCTGTTGATCAATATGTTGGGGGTATAGAACATGCAATATTACATCTACTATACGCTAGATTCTTTAATCTCCTGATGTACGAAAATAAACTAATAAATAATAAGGAACCATTTATAAAGCTATTAACTCAAGGAATGGTTTTAGCTGATGCTTTCTATACCCAAGATAAGAATGGGAATCTTGTATGGGTTGCAAAAGAAGAGATTGATCCTAAGGGATCTAAAGATCCTAAAATCATGAAAACTCTCAAGGGAGACACAGTTTATAAAGATGGTATGTCAAAGATGAGTAAATCGAAACTAAATGGTGTTGATCCGAATGATATGATCAAAAAATTTGGAGCAGATACTGTAAGGCTTTATATTATGTTTGCGTCTCCGCCTGATCAAACTCTTGAATGGTCTGAAACGTCTATCGAAGGCTCACATAGATTTCTTAAAAGGTTATGGAATTTAGCTGATGGAAGAATAAATGATATTAAAGAGCCAGATAATTTATCTGAAAATGAATTGAAGCTAAGAAGAAAAACTCATCAGACTCTTGCAAAAGTTAACAATGATTATGAAGAACGGAATTCATTTAATACTGTAATTGCATCTGCCATGGAATTAATAAATGCTATCCCTGAGTCATTCAAATTAAATGAAGCTTCTAAGGCAGAAAAATTTTGTTTAAATGAAGCGTTAGAAATAGTATTAAAGATACTGTCTCCTATTGCGCCACATATCACGCTTGAGCTGTGGAATCGATTTAATCCAAAATTAAATAAAGAAGAGTTTGAAATATCCTGGCCAAGCATAAGACTGGATCTGATTGAAGAGGATAGTTTTGAGCTTATTATCCAAGTTAATGGCAAAGTTAGAGGAAAAGAAATGGTTGATAAGTCAATGAATCAAGTTGATGTAGAGAGTATTGCTTTAAAAAATAATAATGTTTCGAAGCATATTGAGCTAGACAATATTAAGAAGGTGATTTATGTTAAAGAAAAATTAATTAACTTTGTTACCTAATGCTAAATATAACTCCTCTTGACGATTTTCCCATACATCAAACATCTGATACTTTATCAATACCATCTACATCAGATAGAAATTTTTATGATAGATATTGGTTTAACGGTTTTAGTCCTGATAAGGACTTCTTATTCGAAATAGGTATTGGAGTATATCCAAACCGTCATATTATTGATGCACATTTTAGTATTGCAACAAATAATAAACAATTTTCATTTCATGCTTCAAAAAGATTAAACCCCAGTAGGTACCCAATAGAAGTGGGTCCTATAACCCTAGAAATTGTAGAACCAATGAGTGTTATCAGATTTATTTTGGATGATCCTGATAATAAACTTAGTTGTGATATTACTTTTAATGCAATTACAGGCCCACATTTAGAGCCAAAATCTACTATGCAAGAAGGTAGCAGAGTTCTTATGGACACAAGTCGTTTTACACAATTTGGTAAATGGTCGGGAAAAATTATTACTGAACTAAATGAAATTACCCTTAAATCAGAATATGGAACACGAGATAAATCATGGGGTGTTAGGCCTGTTGGTGAGCCTGAAGCAGGGGCACCTGGGAAATTAGCAGGAGAACCAGGCGTATATTGGTGTTGGATCCCTATTAATTTTGATGATTGTTTTACTCATTTTGGTACTTTTCAAGATCATGATGGCAACCCAACACAATTATCAGCTGATATAGTCACTATCAGTAACTCAAAAGAAATAATAGAGCCTATAAATAATGTTGAGCACAGTGTTAAATGGATCAAGGGAACAAGGTGGTCTGAATCGGCAACTATTGAGGGCTACAGAAACTCTGGAGAGAATTTAACAATACAAATTGATACAGTGGGACCAAGGTTTCATTGTAAAGGTATTGGGTATCAGCATCCAGAATGGGGTCATGCGTTCTGGAAAGGAGAAATGGAAACAGGATATGAGGTTTGGGATTTAGACAAACTAGATCCAAATGACTTTACATTGTTTCACACTCATCAAATAGCACATGCAAAAATGGGATCTAAAGAAGGGTTTGGGACATTAGAAAATCTTGTTATAGGAAGACATGACCCTTCTGGTTTTAAAGAATTATTTGATGTCGCTAAGTAAGCCTTCTTTATTACTATTATTAATAATCTTGATCAGCGTAAGTTGTAATTCTAATGATTATAATTATCAGAGATTATCTTTAAAGAGCTTATCATTTAGTGATAGTGTTGATTACAGATTTCAGAAAAAATTGTCTTATAAAGTTAATATTAACTCGGCATCTCAAAACAGGCTCATGATCATAAATACTTTAAAGGAAGAAAAAATATACTATGGTGGTATGGCATCAAGACCTATTGCAAAAGATCTTATATATACTGTCTTGTACAAAATAAATGATGATCCTAAAACATATCAAATAAAAATAGACTCACAAACTGCCACCAATGAACTTAATCCGATGGGTGAAGATAATGCTGAAAAATATATATATGAGAAATTAGAAGAACAAGCAGTAGGATTATTAATTAGGAGATTATTGGTCAATGAAATTTGATTTCATAAAGTTCTTCACTAAACCCAAATTAGAAACCAATCTTTTTTTTGTTTATGGAGAGGAGATTGTGTTAAGAAACGATGTGATAGAAATTATAGAGAAAGGGTTAAACAAAGTAGATTTTAATAAAACCTTAACTATTGGTATTGAGACAGAAGATTTAAAAACAATAGAAACATTAGTTCATAAATTATCCGCTGGCTCTCTATTTCAAGAAAAAATTATTGTGAAGATAAAACATTTAGAGGGCAGGTTTCCAGCGCCCTTAATCAGCTTTATTGAAAGTTATGAATTTAAAAAAGCGGATGGGCTAGCATTCATTATTGAGAGCGTGGGAGAGAAGCATAATGTAAACAATAATTGGTATAAGAAATTAGATACTGAAGGAACTATAGTGAGTTGTAAAAAGTTAGCATTGTATGAAGAAAAAATTTGGTTAAAAGAAAATTTATCATTCCTATCTAAAGAACATTTACCATTAGTGGGATCAACAATAATTGCTAATTTTGAAGGTAATCTCATTGCTCAAAAGAATGAAATAAAATTATTAAAGATGATTCAAGAATCTGATATTGAAAATGATATTGCATCTATAGATTTTAATAAAAGCTTTGTAGGTTATGAGTTAGAGGATGCTCTTATTACCCAAGACTATAAGAAATCTAGACAAATTGTTCAGGAAGTAAAAACTAGTAACCCTAATGCTCATACTTTATTAAATTGGGTTTTTGCAAAAGTTGTGCATGCTGCGCTTGCATTAAAATTCTCTTCTGGAAGAGCTAATCTCTACTCTTATGGAGTTTGGAAGGCAAAGCATAATGATTATAAGAGTTTCTCAAAAAAAACTAGTCATGAAATATTGCTTGAAATGAAAAAAGCTATCTTTAAATTAGATCAGCTTTCAAAAGGAGCAAAAAGGGGTGATGCCTGGAAATGCCTAGAGTCTAGCTTGATTAAGTTGCAAAATAGTTCTTGAATGATTCTTCGTAGATTTCTTTGCATTGATTAAAGACGGGGTCTTTTGGATCGCGATGATAATTAGAATTCACTAAATTTTCTATAGGCAATATACCTCTAGTAGAGCTGGTGAACCATATAGTTGAAGCTTCTTCTAATAAACTAATATTGCAATCAGTCTCCTGAACAATTATATCTTTGCTTGTGAGTGATTTGATCAAAAAGTTTCTTGTTATGCCAGACAGAATATTCGATTGAAGGCTTGGAGTAAGGATTGCTCCATTGACAGAAAGAAAAACGTTGCTTGCACCACCTTCACATAAAAAATCATCTTTATAAAAAATGATTTCTGAACAGTCTGACTCCTGTGCATCATTCATCATTAAAATATTACCTAACAATGATGTCGATTTCACATCGCATCTCATCCATCTTATGTCTTCACATAATTTAGCTTGAATCGGACTTGTATTGGTTTTAATTTCGACGGCATAACCAAATAATTCTGGTACCAATTCGTCATGATTAGCCTGATGTGATCTAATTGAGTCCACTCCTCTAGTCACCTGATAGTAAATATAAGCATTCTCATGATTCTTAATATAGTGAGATAATTGGTTAATCTCATCTTCTACTCTATTAAGGTCTACATATATCTTGGTTGCTTCTAAACTCTTACTCAGTCTTTCGAGGTGCTCTATTAAACAAAAAGGCCGCCCATAAAAGTATGGGATAACCTCATATACGCTATCAGAAAATGTATATGCTCTAGACAATGGTGAAACCCTAATCTCTTCTAAAGGTAAAAATGATCCTTGATAGACCCCAAAAATTTTACTCATATCTAAAAATTAAATAGATTTATAAACCAGAGGAGAATCCTAGAAAATAACCTACCAAAAAAACCTTTAGCTTTAACCTCTTCTAGCGCTATTAATTGAGATGTGGCAACCAACTTACCATTAGATAGGATCTCTATTTCACCAAAATCATCGCCCTTCTGAACTGGTGCTTGAACGTTATTCTTATACCTATATTTGATTTCAATATTTTTAAAGTCTGTTCTAGCCAAAGTAACAAATAAATCATTCCTAATACCTAAATTAAGGTTATCAGATCTTCCTCCCCAAATTACGCTAGTCTTAAGTGATGTATTGGAAGGAATCAGTTTTTGAGTAGAAAAATATCGAAAGCCGTAATTAAGTAACCTTTCAGATGCGATAAAACGGGCATCCTTACTCTTAGATCCTGTAACAACTGATATGAGCCTCATATCATTTCTTTTAGCAGAAGCAATAACACTATGTCCAGCTGAGTCAGTGCTTCCTGTTTTAACACCATCAACTGATGCATCATTCCATAAAAGTCTATTCCTATTGTATTGAACATCAGTATTATTACCTTCATATTCATACTTGTAACTTTTCTGTCTATAACGCCCATAGTGCTCTGGAAATTTCTTAATTAATGATTGTGTCAATAGTGCTAAATCTTTTGCGGTTGAGTAGTGATTTGCATCCGGTAAGCCTGAAGAATTTTGAAACAATGTATTTTTTAGTCCAAGTCTCTGGGCATACTGATTCATCAAAGCAGCAAAGTCTTCTTCTGTTCCTGCTATATGTTCTGCTATAGCAATAGCAGCATCATTACCAGAAACAACTATTAATCCATTAAGTAGTTCAGATAGTGGAACGCGTTGGCCTTCAATAATAAACATAGTAGTTCCTTCAACGTTTCTACTCCAAGCTTTTGAAGAAATAATTACCTCATCATTGGCTGAGATTAATTCTTCTTCAATTTGATCTGCTGCGATGTAACTTGTCATGACTTTGGTCATGCTTGCGGGCTCTATTTGTGACTCTGCATTTAACTCCGCTATAACATTACCTGTAGTAGCATCCATCAGTATATAGCTTGGTAAATCAAATTTAGGAGGAGGTGGAACCTTTGATTGACCATATAAGTTAGCAGTCAAAAAAATTAAACAACAAATTACACTGAAATAAATTCTCTTCATCAAAACTCCTCTGCTAAATCATAAACTGCCTTAGCATAAAAATGGCTCCTGTTATATTTGGTAATAGCGATAAAATTCTGGGATCCTAAGTAATAATGTTCTTTACCATCTTGATCATATCTTAGTAATAAATATTTACCATCTTTATTCGTTTTACTAATATCTGTATGAATCATTATATCGCTGTAACCTTCATCAAGTCTGATGGGCTTTCTAATATTATTTAAGCTAGTTTCATCATAATCTTTAGGAGCGTCTTTTAATTCTAATATAATGCCAACATCTCTTTTCCATCCACTTTTATATAAATAATTAGCGATGCTGCCAATTGCATCTTCAGGAGAATGAATCAGATCAGCTTTATTGTCACCATCATAATCAACTGCATAAGCTAGATAACTCGAGGGAATAAATTGACTATATCCCATAGCACCAGCATAGGATCCTTTGGTTTTAAAAATGTCAATATTATTTTTTCTAGTTAAAATAAAAAAACTAATTAGCTCATTTGTAAAAAACTTAGATCTCCTAGGGTAATCAAAGCTAAGTGTTGTTAAGGCATCAATAACATTAATGTTGCCTTTGATTTTTCCATATCTTGTTTCTACACCTAAAATTGCAACAATAATTTCTTTTGGCACCCCAAATTCAGCTTCTGCTCTATTTAAAACTTCTAGATGTTTTTTGATAAACCTTTTCCCATTATATATTCGCTTAGACTCAACAAAATGCTTTCTATATTTCTTCCAAGTCCATGTGAATTCTGCAGGAGAGTTCATCGACTTAATGATCTTTTCTTGTTTTTCAGCACTAGATAAAACAGAAGCAACATATTCCCCATCAAAACCATGCTGATTAACCAAAATAGAATATATTTCATCGAATTTCACTCCTGAGGTGTAGTCAGCAAACGTTATAGATGGTGTTAATAAGAGACTTGCCAGAATTAAATTTCTCATTTCTGTAATAAGTGTTTATGTGTTGCCATTGAGGTTATTATCCCAAACATTATAAAAATTGAAAGAAGTGATGTTCCTCCTTGACTTAAAAATGGAAGTGGCATGCCGACAACAGGAACCAGGCCTACGACCATACATAGGTTAATAGTCACATTTAAAGCAAATGTAAATAAGAACCCACCGATCACAAGCCTACAGAACCTGTCTCTTGCATTTACTGCTAAATAAAAACATCGCAGAATGATAAAGATATAAATGAAGGCTAAAATAAGAACCCCAATAAACCCTAACTCCTCAGCCAGAACTGAAAAAATAAAATCTGTCTGTGTTTCGGGTAAAAAATCTAAATGGGTTTGAGATCCCTGGCCATAGCCCTTACCAGATAAACCACCACTGCCTATAGCTATCTTTGATTGCATTATATTCCAACCAGAACCAGTAGGATCAGCATCAGGATTTAAAAGAGTAGCTATCCTAGCTTTTTGAAAAGGCTCTAACAGATTGTTCCATATATAAGGTGAACAAATAATCATTGCAGCAAAACTAGTTCCAATGAATACCCAACTTAATCCAGCTAAAAATAATACAAATAATCCAGCAGCCCCTATTATAAGGGCCGTACCAAGATCTGGCTGAGAAGACACTATTAAGAAACAAATAATGATGATGAATAGTGAAATAAGAGTTTCTTTCAAAGAGATTGGAAGTTTTTTATCATGTAAAAAAGCAGCTAAAAATAATGGTAAGGATAATTTAAGCAATTCTGAGGGTTGAAATGAAAAAGAGGCAACTTTGATCCATCGCTTAGCTCCGTTAATTTCTGGTCCAAAAAAATATGCTACTAAAGATAAAGCCATAGCAATTATTAGAACTAAAGGAGCAAATCGTCTGTATAGATCTGGATCAGGCTGACTAATAATAAAAAATAATAAAACACCAATGATTCCGAATACAGACTGTTTGATGATTAAAGTGGTATTGCCTTGGGACGCGCTATATAAAATGAATAAACCAAAAAAACATAGTGTTAATATGCTTGAAAATATAAATGGATCAATAAAAAATTTTCTATTCACTTTGTTTAATTAATGTCTTCAAAACACCGATTGCTATTGGGCCAGCAACTGCACCACCGCTTTCTCCGTTCTCTACTATCACGCTAATAGCGTATCGCGGGTTTGGCATTGGACCAAAAGCTATGATGACAGCATGATCTCTTAATCTCTCATCCTTACGGACGATTTCATATTCTTCTCTAGTCTCAAGACCCAATAATTCCCCCGTCCCAGTTTTAGCAGCCACTCTGAAAGTCTTCATATCTTTTAATCTTCTTGCTGTTCCTTGGTTTGATTCAATCACGCCCTCCATAGCTCCATGAAGTAACTCCCAATCTAAGCTCTTGAAATTATTAAAAATACTTTCTGCAATAATATCTTGTTTCCCTAAATCTCGATTTAAATGCATTTTTACTTCTGATCCTTCATTTGCAACTATTGAAGCATAATTAGCTAACTGTAGAGGTGTTGTAATAGCATATCCTTGACCGACTCCTAAATTAACTGTATCTCCCTTAGACCAGCCTGACAAAAAATTGTTCAATTTCCATTGAGGTCCTGGAACTAGACCTTGAACTTCTTCAAAACAATCAATGCAAACTTTTCTTCCAAAACCTAATAAGCGTAAATGTTGACCTAATTTATTAATATCAGACATATATGCGACATTAAAAAAATAAGTATTTGAGCTTTTTGTAATTGCTTCTTGAAGATTGATATTGCCATGACCATCCTCTTTCCAGCCTCTATAAATCCTACCATCTTCAGGCAAAACAAAGTAACCGGGGTCATTAATTAGAGTAGGCCAATCTACAATGTCCTGACTAATCCCAAACATTGCCATTGCTGGCTTAATAGTTGAAGCTGGAGGATATCTACCAGATACCGCTCTATTAAAAAAAGGCTTGTTATCATCATTCTCTAATTGATTGTACTCATTATTGGATATCCCATTAGATAATCGATTAATTGAGTATGATGGTGAGCTATATAGAGTAACAATTCCTCCATCTAATAAATCAACAGCAACAACTGCACCACGCCTTTGATTCATTAGTCTCTCAGCCTCTAGTTGAGCGTAATAATCTAAGGTTGTATACAAATCTGAGCCATTTATGGGGGGTTGGAAATTTATCTCATTTAATAACCTACCCCTTGCATCAACTTCATAAACCTTAAATCCAAACTTACCCTTTAGGGTTTTATCATAAGTTTTCTCTAAACCAGACTTCCCTTCGATTAAGCCACTAGAGTAAGAAAAGATGCCATCACTCCAGCTCTGTGAAGTAAAACCAGTTTCTGTTAATGCATATTCGTCTATAAGATTTCCTGTATGGCCCAAAACATGAGCAAAAGCAGTATTCTGATCAGAAAATCTTTGATAACGCTTTTCTACGAATGAGCTTGGAAAACGAAACTGTCTGACTTCAAATTTAGAAATTTCATGTTGTGATAGATCTCTCTTTAATACAAGCTCTTTATTAAAGAATGCTTTAGATTCAAATTTTTCTTTGAATTCGGTTTTTTCTTGACTGGATAATTCAATAAGATCACCCACAGAATCCAAAAATTCATCTATATCTTTAATATTATTTGGAAGAGTTATTAAATCATAAGTGGCTATATTCCTCATTAAAGATATGCCATTACGATCTAAAATTTTACCCCTTAGAGGTTGAACTGGAACTTTATATGTCCTATTGCTTATTGATGCTTCATCAAATTGAGAGAATTGAGATATTTGCAAAGAAAATGTTCTTGCTAAGAAAACAAAAATTAAGATAAGAAAAAAGCCTATTAACACTAAGGCTCTTCTAATGAAAGTGCTCCTCTCTAGTTCTCTCTCTTCAAATTCCATATTTATTTGTGGTATGGATGATTAGTATTTATTTTACAAGCTCGATAAATCTGCTCACATAAAACGATTTTAAATAATTTATGAGGAAAAGTTAGCTTTGATGCAGAAAAAACATAATTAGAGGTTGTGATGATTTCCGATGAGAGACCATAAGCACCTCCTATGATTAAGTCAATTGAATTAGTATATTGCTCAAAATCATTAAAGACTTTAGCAAGTCCTAAGCTTGAGATAGGCTTTCCGCTTCTTTCCCAAACTATGCTATTAGAAAGATTATGGGTGGATTTCATAATAATGTCTGATTCTTTTTTTATAATATCCTCTTTGCTTGAATTCCGTGCATGCTTGATCTTAAGGTTATGGAAATTAATGCAATGATTGTGGGCTAATTGCTTCTGGTAGAAATTAATGCCGCTTTCTTCCCAGCTCTTCATTTTATTAGAGATTGTAAAAATATTAAATTTCATGATTATCTAACAATCAATAAAGATTGGTCACCCCATAAACTCTCTAAATCATAAAAATCTCGTATTTCTTGTTGCATAATATTAATTACAATATCTCCACAATCGATTAGAACCCATTCCGCATTATCCCTACCCTCAACACCTATGATCTTTTTGTTATGCACCTTTAATGCATCAACTAATTTTTCTGCTAACGCTTTTGCATGTCGATTAGATGTTGCTGAGGCAATAACAAGCCATTCAGCAAAAGAAGAATTTTCTCCGATTTTAAGAGTCAAAATATCTTTAGCTTTTAAGTCTTCCAAAGCACTTTTACAAATTTTAAGAGAATCAGTCCCCGACATTTATTGAAAGCTTTGGTAAATTAATTGAAAAAAAATTGAGTTATCTGCCATGGGCATAGTTAATAGGATTAGAATATCTAAATAATGCTAATAAATCTATCAATTCTTGGTTTTGCACTACTTGAGAGTTTGGCCTTTGTAGGTGTCCTCTTCCCTGGTGCAGGGCCTTTAATGATAACAATTGGATTAGCAGGCACAGAAAGGATGTCAGTTCTCTTGGTGATACTTTTTGGGGTATTAGGTTCAATGACAGGAGACATCATAAGCTTTTATCTTGGAAAGTATAGTAATGCTTTGATTAATAAAAGGGTTGCTGGTAATAAAATTAAATCTGCAATCAATCAAGCTCAAACATTCTTTAAAAAATATGGTTTATATGCGATTTTCTTGGGTAAGTTTTTTGGTCCAGTAAGAGCGTTTATACCCTTTTTAGTAGGTACAACTAATTACCCTGTCAGGAATTTTATAATAATTTCTCTAGCAAGCGGAATAGTGTGGATAGCCTCTCTGACAATCCCAATTTATTATGGGACTCAATTCATTGCAACATATGGAGAACACTGGCTAAGAACCTTGAAAAATGTCCCATCGTACATATATATATTACTTGGTATCATAATTACTCTTGTAGTAATACTATTTTTAAAAAGGAAAAAAAATGTCAATAAAGAATAAGAAATGGGTCTTAAAAGAGAGGCCTCAGGGACTAGTTAAGGATTCAGATTTTGAGTTAGTGACTGAAGACGTAAGAGAGCTTCAGGAAGGAGAAGTATTAATAGAAAATCTGTATCTGTCTTTTGATCCAACTCAAAGAACTTGGTTAAATGACTTACCAGGCTATCTACCACCCGTTCAAATTGGAGAGGTTATAAGATCTGGTGGAATAGGTCGAGTAATTCAATCTAAAAATTCACAATATAATGTTAATGATCTAACTTTTGGATTTGTTGGTTGGCAAACTCACTGTATAACTAAACCAACAGATGAAGATAGGTTTAGGGTTGTTCCTGATGTTCTTCCAATACCAACTATGTTAAATATTTTAGGAATTACAGGTATTACTGCCTACTATGGTTTACTTGAGCTTGGTAAGCCAAAGCCTGGGGAGACAGTGCTTGTATCTGGAGCTGCTGGTGCTACTGGTTCAGTTGCAGCTCAAATCGCCAAATTGAAAGATTGTCATGTAATTGGAATAGCTGGTGGTGAAGAAAAATGTGCTTGGTTAAAAGAGTGTGGTATTGATGATGTAATTGACTACAAAAATACAAACGTACATGAAGAGCTACCAAAGATTGCTAAAAATGGAATTGATGTGTATTTTGATAATGTTGGTGGAGACCTTTTAGAAACAGTCCTATTTCTTATAAATATTAATGCAAGGATACTACTATGTGGAGGAATATCTTCAGGCTATGATGCTTCTAACCTGCCAGCTGGGCCTAGAAATCTATTCTCTTTAATAATTAAGAGGGCTAGCATGCAAGGGTTTTTAGTTCTAGATTATATGTCTAAATCTGAAAATGCCATGCAAGAAATAGCAACTTGGGCAATGGAAGGCAAAATAAAGCATAGAGAAGATATCCAAGAAGGTATTGAGAATTGCCCTCAAACCTTAAATAGGTTATTTACAGGAGAAAATAAAGGTAAGCAAGTCCTAAAAATTTAAGTGCTTGGTTTTTCGCTAGATATTTCTTCGATAAGTCTTGATAGAATGTTCAATCTTTGTCCAGCATCAAAAGCATCTAATAGGAGTTGCTTATCCAGGGGAGTTAAAGGAATCAATCCTCCTAAATGGTAGCTAACTGAATCAGCTGAAGATAAATCGATCTCAATAGGAAGTTCTCTTATCTTTGGATGATTTTTTAATTGAACAAGAACATTAATAAGCTCTGGAAACTTTGCTAACAAAGCCTGGTCATCAACGCTGGGCTCTGAAATAGGAGATATCGAACCAGTATTTAAACCATCTTCATCTTTTTTGGCTGACTTAATTTCTACTCTATGCATACCTTTAACTGTTATCCCTAACAACCCATTGGGCAGATTATTAAAATCAATAATTTCTACATACGTTCCAATACTCTTGAATGACTCAGTATCTTGTTCAGAATTAATAAGAGTTATTACAAACCCCATATCATCTTGCAAGCAATTCTTTACCATTTTTATATATCTTGGTTCAAAGATTTGTAAAGTCTGAATATTATCGGGTAGAACAACTATCCCTAATGGGAAAATAGATAAAGAGTTACTGATCAACATGATCGATAATAGGGTTGATGATCTTCTTGCTGTCTTTATTAGTCATAACTACTATTAGTTTATACTGACTTATCTTTTCTTTCAGGTGACTGAGAAGTTCTTCAAGGTCTTTATATGAATTCTCTAATTGAAGAGTATTTTTTGTATCCAACCAAAATACTTCATCTAATCCTGCTGCGCTTTTTATAAGATCACTTCCATGCATGCCTGATGACATGGTGTTTGAGCCTAGTTCGATTACTCCTAAGATTGGCGAATCATACTGCTCGATTAATGCGCTTGTAGTGGCTTCAATTGCAGTAGGATGATGAGCAAAATCATCAATCACGGTTCTTTCTTCATCTTCAAATACAATCTCAAGTCTTCTTTTAACCCCCTGATAGCTCTTAAGAGAATTAAAGGCATTTTTAACACTGATTGAATGTATTGAAGCTGTATAAATTGCCATCACGGCATTCATTAAATTATGACTACCAAAGATTGGTAATTCAGTTAAATCATAAGATTCTCTCTGACACTGGAGTGTCTTGTTTTCGATATTAAAAGAATAATCTTCCATTGCCCCCAAAATATGTGGATTTGACCAAATACCCATTTCCATTAACTCTGATGTAGCAGAGTCATTGTTATTAAAAATGATATCTCCATCTGGGGGTATAACTCTTAATAAATGATTAAATTGTTTTAAGATATCTAGAAGATCATCAAAAATATCTGCATGATCATATTCAATATTATTTATTATTAAAGTATTTGGCTTATAGTGGATAAATTTAGATCTCTTATCAAAAAAAGCTGAGTCATATTCATCGGCCTCTATAATAAAAAACTTACTTGAGCCAAGTCTTGCAGAACCATCTAAATCTCCAGCAACTCCTCCAATTAAATAGCCTATTTCTGGATGAGCATCTTTAAAGATCTTGCATATCATCGATGTAGTAGTAGTCTTTCCATGCGTTCCCGAGACTGCTATTACATGTTTATCATTTAAAATTTCTCCCAGCATTGCGGGGCCAGATATATAATTCATATTTTGTTGCAAAATATACTCCACTGCTTCATTGCCTCTGGATAAGGCATTGCCAACTACATACAAGTCTGCTTTAGGAAGGTCGTTTACTGAATAACCTTCGGTTAATTTCACTCCTAGATCTTTTAGTTGATCTGACATTGGAGGATAATATGAGCTATCAGAACCAGTAATATGATGACCGCTTTCAATAAGAATCTTTGCAAGTCCCCCCATAAAGGTTCCACAAATTCCAAGAATATGAATTTTCATTTTTAATTTAATTAACCTATTGCTACCATAGTCTAACAAAAGGAAATTATAAACCCATGACAAGAAATGTCTTTTATGCTCAATCCGGTGGAGTAACATCTGTAATAAATGCGACAGCATCAGCTGTCATCATTGAAGCAAGAAATAGTAATAAGATCAAAAAAGTGTTAGCTGGCAAAAATGGGATACTGGGTGCGCTTAATGAAGACTTAATTGATACTTCAAAAGAATCTGTATCATTTATAAAAAATTTAGTCTTCAGGCCAGGAGGTGTGTTTGGATCCTGTAGATATAAATTAAAGAGCTTTAGCAATAATTATAGAGAGTATGAAAGGCTTTTTGAGGTTTTTGAGGCCCATGACATTGGATACTTTCTTTATAATGGAGGCAATGATTCTGCGGACACTGCTTTAAAAATAGCTCAAGCAAGTGAAAAAATTGGATACAATCTAAATTGTATTGCAATACCAAAGACGGTTGATAATGATCTTGCCATAACTGATTGTTGTCCTGGGTTTGGCTCAGTTGCAAAATACGTAGTCAATTCAACTATTGAAGCAGCTCTAGATGTAGAGTCAATGGCAGCCACTTCAACAAAAGTGTTTATACTCGAAGTGATGGGTAGGCATGCTGGATGGATTGCTGCATCTAGCGTACTAGCAAAACAGAGTCATCCAGGTGCACCGGATATTATATTGCTCCCTGAAGTAACATTTAACCAATCTAAATTTGTAAATAAAGTAAGTGATGTAGTGAATAAAAAGGGTTTTTGTGTAGTGGTCGCATCAGAAGGCATTAAAGATTCTAAGGGTAAATTCTTAGCAGAAAGCACTCGTAAAGATGCATTCGGACACAGTCAATTGGGTGGGGTTGCACCAAATATCGCTAACCTAGTTAATAATAAACTTAAATTAAAGAATCATTGGGCTGTAGCAGACTATCTTCAAAGAAGCGCGCGGCATATTTCTGCAGGTGTTGACTTGGCTCAAGCTTATGAGGTAGGAAAGAAGGCAATTCAATATGCAGAAAAAAATATGCATTCAGTGATGCCTATCATAAAACGAGTATCGCAGAACCCATATAAGTGGGCTGTAGAGCCAGCTCCATTAAATAAAATTGCTAATGTTGAAAAAAAGTTACCTAGGTCCTTTATCTCTAAAGATGGTTTCGGGATAACTAAAAGAGGTGTAGATTACTTTGCACCTTTAATTAAAGGGAAAATCAATGCTACCGATACAACTTCACCTAATTTTAAAAAACCAAAACTTGTTCAAGTCAAAAAGAAATTAGCTGCTTGGAAGATATGAATTTAGAGATCTAATGATCTCTGTAAGTCTTTTTGCCAACAAATCTTTATCTTCATTATTTAAAAAAGCCCCGAGACTAATTGTTTTTCCCTTTGATCGAAAGCTTAAGGTTTGATAGGTTGCGCTTTTCTTTGTTACTTCTAGAGATACAAAAGCTCTATTTTCTTCCCATTCAAAATCTTTAAAGAATCTGCCCTTCTCAATTTTAACTTTCTCATCATTCATATAAATAATTTCTTTTTGTTGACTCCATTTAAAATTTAAATAAAAGGCTAGGGTTACAAAAATAAACTCTAAACCCATAAATGGTAAGATTAATTTTGCTCCTACAATAAAGAAACCCACTCCAATACCAAGACAAGTTAAAAATAAAAAAAGGAAGAATATGACTCTTTGCCACCCCCTGAATGAATAATTTGGTCTTAATTCTATAAAATAATGATTTTGTTTAGATGATTGAACATTTATCATAATCAAATGGTAACTCGAAAGGACTTCAATAAATATATGATGCCGGTTTATAAACCCGCAAGTTTCATTCCAAGTAAAGCAAAAGGTTCTTATGTATGGGACAAAAAGAATAAAAAATATATTGATTTTGCATCAGGAATCGCAGTTTCATCTCTTGGGCATTGTCATCCAATTTTAAACAAAGCATTATCCAGGCAATCAAAGAAAATTTGGCACTTATCTAACCTGCTTACAAATGAACCTGCTTTAGAGCTAGCAAAAATATTTTGTAAGAAAACTTTTGCAGAAAAAGTTTTTTTCTCTAACTCTGGGGCTGAGGCTGTTGAGGGAGCCATAAAAACTGCAAGAAAATATGCATATACAAACATCAATAAGAAAAAAAATGAAATAGTTGCCTTTTCTGATGCGTTTCATGGGAGAACAATAATGGCTATAGCCTTGAATGGATCCAATAGATTTGTTGAGGGGTTTGGTCCCATGCCACGCGGCATCAAACATCATCCATATAATCAAACCAAGGATCTTGAAAAGGTTATTAATAAGAATACCGCTGCTGTTATCGTTGAACTAGTTCAAGGAGAAGCTGGAATAATTAAAGCTAATAGAGATTTCATTCAAAAGATCAAAAAACTTTGTAAACAAAATCAAGCTTTGATTATTATTGATGAAGTCCAATCAGGGGCAGGTAGGACTGGTACATTGTTTGCATATGAACAATTTGCAATTAAGCCAGACATTATGTGCTGTGCAAAAGGAATAGGAGGTGGAATACCTATAGGTGCTATCCTGACTTCATCTAAGATTGCAGATTGTATGCAGCTTGGATCACATGGTTCTACGTTTGGTGGTAACCCCCTGGCATGCGCGGTTGCTGTTGAGGTTATGAATCTATTATCTAAGAAAACTTTGCTTAATGGAGTACTGAAAAAAGAAAAAATATTTACTCAAGAACTAGATAATATTAATAAAGAGTTTAAGTGCTTTAGCGAAATTAGGAGTGCTGGCTTATGGATAGGATGTAAATTAAATACTACAAATAGCTTTAATTTGGACTCTGTGATGAAAGCTTGCTATGAAAAAGGATTAATGATCTTAAAAGCAAATAATAACACGATAAGAATAGCACCTAGTCTAATTATTGAGGACAATGTAATTTTAAAGGGCCTCGCAATCTTGAGAGAAGCTATTCATTCTCAACTTCAAGAGCTTTAATTTCTTCTAGCCTAATCTCTCCATTGTAACCAGATGGGAGTAACTTACCTCTTTTAGCTCTAACAGAGAAATAACCTTCAAGCTCTTTGATTGTCCAAGCTTTGCCTCCGGTCTTACCTTCATGATAAATATATAGTTTGCTATCTTCTGCTAAACAGCATACAGCCATCATAAATTCTTTGCCTTCTTTAAAAGCTTGAGTAGGGATATTAATGATTTTATTACCTTTTCCTTTGGGCAGAATGGGTAGCTCCTCTATTGCAAATATTAGCATTTTGTTTTCAACTTTATTTTTCTTATTTTGTGATGCAATTACTGCAACTAAATACTTGTGATTATCATTTAATAAAATAGGCGGGAGAGTCTTTGAATTCTCAGGGGTCTTCATAAATGCCTTACCTTTTTTCTGATTTGAGATTGCATTAGATAAGTTGCTAATAAATCCATAGCCTGCTGTATTCGAAATTATAATTTGAGATTCATCTCCTCCCATTGCAACTCCTTCAAAAGTAACGCCAGATTCAGAGGCAACTCTGCCAGTTAAGGGCTCACCTAACCCCCTAGCAGAAGGTAAAGAGTGAGCGGGTAATGAAAATGCTTTCCCGCCTGAATCAAAGAAAATTGCAAGCTGATTATTTCTTCCTTGGGCAAAATGTTTCAGGCTATCATCTCCTCTAAATGTTAGGTTGCTTGGGTCAATATCATGTCCTTTTGCAGATCTTATCCATCCAGCTTTAGATAAAATAACAGTTATTGGTTCAGTTGATATTAATTCTTCATCAGAAAAAGCTTTTGCTTCAGTTTCAGATTTAATCGGTGATTTTCTTTCTTCCCCATACTGTTCTTTAATCTCAAGCAATTCTTTTTTTAGATAGGTCTTTAATCTTGATTTAGATCCAATAATTTGCTCTAAGTATTTTCTTTCATTGATTAAGTCGTTTTGTTCTTCTTCGAGTTTGATTTGCTCCAATTTAGCTAACTGACGCAACCTAATCTCTAAAATAGCATTAGCTTGAATCTCACTAATTTTAAATTTCTTAATTAGATCCTTTTTAGGATGATTACTGGTGCGAATAATCTTGATAACTTTCTCAAGATCTAGATAGACTATTAAAAGCCCTTCTAGAATATGCATTCTGTCATTAACCTGATCTAACCTATGTTGAAGTTTTCTAAGAACGGTTTCCTGTCTAAACTTCAACCATTCCAGCAATAAATCTTTTAAAGAGAACACTCTGGGAGAGCCTTGTCGATTAATGATATTTAAATTAACTCTAAAATTCTTCTGTAAATCTGTTGTAGCAAATAAGTGATTCATAACTTCATCAGCATTTACACGATTAGACTTTAGTGATACTACTAATCTTACTGGCTCTGAATGATCTCCTTCATCTCTCAAGTCAACTACCATTGGTAGTTTTTTCTTAGTCATTTGATCAGCAATTTGCTCTAAGATCTTCGATCCTGATGCTTGATGTGGAAGCGCATTGATCACCACCTCATTCTTGACTCTTTCCCATGCAGCTTGCATTTTAAATGCGCCTCTTCCTGTTGAATAAAGCTCTTCAAGCTCTTCATCAGTTGCAATAATTGGGGCAGCATTAGAAAAGTCTGGTCCTTGAATAATTTTTAGTAATTCTTTATTTTCTAGCTTTCGATTCCCCAATAAACTGACACATGCATCAATAACTTCATTAATATTATGGGATGGAATATCCGTAGCCATGCCTACAGCTATACCAGTTGTTCCATTGAGAATGATATTTGGAATTTTTGATGGCAGAATAACTGGCTCCAACAAAGAACCATCAAAATTTGGTTGCCAATCAACTGTTCCTAGTTTTAACTCATCAAGCAAGAGATTAGCAAAGGATGTCAATCTTGACTCTGTATATCTCATAGCAGCAAATGATTTCGGATCGTCTTGTGAGCCCCAATTCCCCTGTCCGTCAACTAATGGATATCTAAATGAAAAGTGTTGTGCCATTAAAACCATTGCTTCATAAGCTGCACTATCACCATGAGGGTGAAATTTACCAATTACGTCTCCTACTGTTCGAGCTGATTTCTTATATTTAGCTCCTGCATTTAACCCTAACTCACTCATAGCATAAAGGATTCTCCTTTGAACTGGTTTCATTCCATCACCTATATGAGGCAATGCTCTATCTAAAATTACATACATTGAATAATTTAGATAAGATTCTTCAGCATAGTCTTTTAGTTTGATTGAATCGTATTCGACATTTTTTTTCATAATTCCACCTTAGCGATTTTTCCTTTCTTCTCGAGCCAAATTTTTCTATCTTGCGACTTTTTCTTTGAAAGTAGCAAGTCCATCATTGCATTAACATTATCTTTTGGATTGATTGTCAGTTGAACTAACTTGCGTGAGATTGGATCCATAACAGTTTCCCTTAACTGACTAGGATTCATCTCACCCAAACCCTTAAATCTTTGTATTTCTATTTTTGGAGTACCTGATTTTTTCTTTAAAGTTTTTATTAAATTATCTTTTTCAGTCTCATCGATCGCATAAAATTTATCTTTTGCACAATCAATTCTATATAAAGGGGGCATAGCTACAAATACACGGCCATCCTGTATTAGGGATTTATAATGTCTTAGAAATAATGCACATAATAATGTAGCAATGTGTAAACCATCTGAATCAGCATCAGCTAAGATACATATCTTTCCGTATCGTAAGTTTGATAAGTCCCCTTCTCCTGGATTCATCCCAATTGCAGTTGCAAGATCTTTAATTTCTTGTGATTTAATTATCTCTATGCTCTCTAAATCCCAAGTATTTAGAATTTTTCCTTTAAGAGGCATGATCGCCTGAAAATTTCTGTCCCTAGCTTGCTTTGCAGACCCTCCTGCCGAGTCTCCTTCAACTAAAAATAATTCTGTTTCATTTAAATTTACAGAATTACAGTCTGATAGTTTTCCAGGTAATGCAGGTCCTTTAAAAGATTTTTTTCTTTCTACAACTTTACTCTCTTTAATTCTATCTTGGGCAGATGAAATAGCAGACTCTGCAATGATTTCAGCTTGCTCAGTATGCTGATTAAACCAAATACTTAAAATATCTTTAGTAGTAGCTGATACAAAGTTTTGATGTTCTTTTGAATCCAGCCTTTCTTTAGTCTGTCCAGCAAATTGTGGGTTCTTGAGCTTAGAAGATATTACAAATACGCTATTTCGTATTACATCATCTGCATTAATTTTTATACCTTTAGGTACAAGATTTCTAAATTCACAAAACTCTTTTACCGATTCTAACAATCCATTCTTAAATCCATTGAGGTGAGACCCTCCTTGACTTGTAGGTATTAAATTAACATAAGACTCATTCAGGTTATTTTTAGAAGACTGATTCAGCCAATTGATGACAAACTCGATAGAGTGATCATCACCGGCTTTAGAGCAAAATATTGCTTCGTCTATTAAAAAAACTTCTTCTTTTAATTCTTCATCTAAATAGCCTTGAAGGCCATTGGGATATTCCCATGAAATTTTTTCATTCTTAAATTCATTAACGTAATTAATCTTCAGTCCTGGGCATAAGACTGATTTTGCTTTTAATAAATTTATAAGCTTTTTCACATCAACTGTTTCAGTTTCAAAATACTGAGGATCAGGTTTAAAATAAATTGAGGTGCCTGTATTTCCCTTACCAACTTCCCCAGTTTCTTTAAGCTCAGAAGACTTTTCTCCTCCCTTAAATTGCATCTCAAAAACTTTTCCTGATCTTTTGACGGTGACTTTGAGATGACTAGAAAGTGCATTGACTACCGAAACACCAACCCCATGTAAACCTCCAGCAAAATTATAATCTTCACCAGAAAACTTAGCTCCAGCATGAAGCTTACACATTATTAGCTCAACTCCTGAGACTTTATGCTCAGGATGATTATCTGTGGGCATGCCTCTACCATCATCAGTTAATTCTATATAGCCATCTTTTTTTAAAATAACCTTGATCTTTGAGCAATGACCTCCCAGCGCCTCATCAACTGAATTATCTAAGACTTCTTGAATTAAATGATTAGGGCATGAGGTGTCTGTATACATGCCAGGTCTTTTTCTGACTGGCTCTAAGCCTGACAGAACTTCAATAGATTTTGAGTCGTAACCTTTTTTCGCCATTTAAGCTCTAGAATAAATTTTATTTCCTTTTTCTTGAAATTCTTTAGCCTTATCTTCTAATCCAATTTCAACTAATTGAATCTCATCGCCATGCTTATCTTTAATGTCTTGTGAAATCTTCATAGAACAAAATTTAGGGCCACACATTGAACAAAAATGTGCGGTCTTACCAGACTCTTTAGGTAATGTTTCATCATGATAGTCCCTTGCAGTATCTGGATCTAAGCCGAGATTAAATTGATCTTCCCATCTGAATTCAAACCTAGCTTTGGATAATAAAAAATCTCTTACATAAGCTCCTCTATGTCCTTTAGCTAAGTCAGCTGCATGAGCAGCAATTTTATATGCAATGAGGCCCTGCTTTACATCTGCTTTATTAGGTAAGCCTAAGTGTTCTTTTGGTGTTACATAACACAACATTGAAGTTCCGTAGCTACCTATATTAGCAGCTCCAATAGCTGAGGTAATGTGGTCATACCCAGGAGCAATGTCTGTTGTTAATGGGCCTAAAGTATAAAAAGGTGCTTCAAAACACCAATCATCAGCTTTAATAAAATTTTCTTTGATTAAGTGAAGCGGGACATGGCCTGGTCCCTCAATCATAACTTGGACGTCGTGCGACCAAGCTATTTGGGTGAGTTCGCCTAGTGTTTTTAACTCAGAAAATTGAGCCTCATCATTTGCATCCGCTATAGAGCCTGGTCTTAAACCATCGCCCAACGAAAATGACACATCATATTGCTTCATAATTTCACATATATCTTCAAAATGTTCATATAAGAAATTTTCTTTATGGTGTGATAAGCACCAACTAGCCATAATAGATCCTCCTCGAGACACTATTCCGGTAACTCGTTTAGCAGTTAGAGGAATGTATCGCAATAAAACACCTGCATGAATTGTAAAATAATCAACCCCTTGCTCAGCTTGTTCAATTAATGTTTCTTTGAAGATATCCCAATTTAGTTTCTCTGCTCTTCCCTTAACCTTCTCTAGCGCCTGATAAATAGGCACGGTTCCAATGGGCACTGGAGAGTTTCTAATAATGCTCTCTCTTGTTTTATGAATATTTTTACCAGTAGATAAATCCATGACCGTATCAGCTCCCCATTTAGTAGACCAAATAAGTTTTTCAACCTCCTCATCTATTGACGAACTAAGACTTGAATTGCCAATATTTGAATTAACTTTAACAAGAAAGTTCTTGCCTATTATCATAGGCTCAAGCTCTGTATGATTAATATTAGAAGGAATAATTGCTCTTCCTTCTGCTAATTCTTGTCTAACAAATTCAGCATTAATTTCATGAGGTAATTGTGATTGGTAAGGAGACTCTATATTTAATTCTTTAGCCTGTTCTAAGACTGCATTCTCTCTAGTGGCAACATATTGCATTTCTTGAGTAATGATCCCCTGTCTAGCAAAGTGCATTTGTGATTTATTCTTTGAAGAGCGTCCAGAGACCCAAGAAGATCTTAATTTTTTAATGCCTTTTTGAGAGGGTTTAAATTCAGGGTCTGTTAAACAACCGGAGGTGTCATAAATCATTAAATCTGGATTAGGAATATTTTGATCTGTTGACGATGTTGGAGTCTGAGAAATATTTTTAAATGGGACTTGAATATCAGGATTATCTTTGTTCGATATATATACTTTTTTTATGATTTGGGAATTGTGTTTTAACATAAGGAACTATTTTGTATTATTTTACTCTAATATTAACTCAAGAAGGCTTAAGATTTTACTAACTATGTTAGTTAGTGATAATGAATAAATATTTGACAATAAGGGTTAAAACAAGGTCTAATTCTGCCTCTAATATTATGTTTAAAAAACTCTTCATATTCTCTCAAGCTTTATTGCTGGTCATTAGCAATTTAGCTTATTCAAATAGTCTATTAGATATATATAACGAGGCTCTTGAGAATGATCCTCAATATAAAGCTGCTGAATATACATACTTGTCAGGCAAAGAAATTAAGGCTCAAGGCATAGCTACTTTATTGCCTAACATTTCTATATCTGGACAGACAAATTGGAATGAATATTACCAATTAGATACACTGCAAAATGAATATAATAATTTTAGTAAATCAGCAAGAATTAGTCAGCCATTATTTAGATTAGACACCTGGTTTAACTTTAGAAGATCAAAATTTCTTACAGACGCTGCAGAAGCTGATTTTGCTTACTCTCAGCAAAATTTAATTGTCAGGACTGCTGAACTGTATTTCAACCTTCTTAGATCAATTGATAATTTAAATGCAGCAATTTCAGAAGAAATAGCCATTAAAAAACAACTAGACCAAACAAAACAACGCTATGAAGTGGGCTTATCAGCAATCACTGAAGTTCAAGAAGCTCAATTGGCTTTTGATCTTAGTTTGGCATCAAAAATTAGACGAGAAGGTGAACTATTTAATGCGCGTGAGGCGCTCAATGCTTTAGTGGGTAGACAAATTATGTCTATAGATACGCTAGTCAATGAGATGGATGTTACTAATCCAGTGCCTGACTCGAAAGAGGCTTGGGTAGAACAAGCAATGGATAATAATTATAGGCTAAAAGCTGCCCAGCTAAGATCGTCTGCCTCTAAGAATCAAGCAAGAAGCGCTGCATCAAATCATTTGCCTAAGGTTGATATTGTTGGTCAAAGAGTTGAGTCCGAAACCAATCAATACTCTTATGATGGACTTGATATTGAATCTTTTGTAATAAAAGTTCCAGATGAGACACGAAGAGAAACTTATAGTCTGCAGTGGTCAATGCCAATTTTTCAAGGAGGAGCAGTACATTCGAGAAGGAAACAGGCCTATGCTGAATATAATAAATCGTCTCAAGATGCCTTATTCGTTCAAAGAAATGTCATTCAGGAAGTTAGATCACAATATTCAAACGTTGTGACATTAGTGGCAAATTTAAGAGCTCAAAAGCAAGCAGTCGTCTCAGCATCAAGCGCTTTAGAAGCAACTAAAATAGGCTATGAGGTTGGGACAAGAAATATTGTTGATCTTCTACAAGCTGAAAAAAATCTTTATTCAGCTGAACGTAACTTGGCAAATGCTAAATACGACTATCTGATTGCCACTCTGAAGCTTCATTTAGCAGCAGGCACTCTAGAACCAGCGAACTTAGTCAAAATAAACTCTTTGTTAGGCTAACTTAATGCCTGAACTTCCTGAGGTTGAAACTTCAGTAAAGGGAATAGCTAGAATTCAATCAAAGACCATAAAAAGATTTAATATTAACCAGTTAAATCTTAGGTGGAAAATTGATGTTTCAGCCTTAGAGACTTTGGTCGGTCAGCGTATCTTAAATATAAGAAGAAGAGCTAAATATATCATCATAAGTTGTGGAAAAGGCTCTATGATTATTCATCTTGGAATGTCTGGAACATTAAGATTAGCAAAAAATACCACCAATGTTTTTAAGACTCATGATCATTTTGAGATTATTTTTGAAAAAATAAAGTTGATATTTAATGATCCTAGAAGATTTGGATCATTGCACTTTACCTTGAATCCAGATGACCATTTTCTTATCAAGCATCTAGGGACGGAGCCCCTATCTAATACATTCAATAATAGATATTTGTTTAATGTTGTTAAAAAATTAAGTAGTCCAATTAAATCTATATTGATGAACCAAAGATGGGTTGTAGGCATTGGTAATATATATGTAAATGAAATCTTATTTGCATCTAAGATTAATCCTAGAAGAAGAGGAAAATATATCACTAAGAAAATGTGTAAAGAAATAGTAATTCATACAAAAAAGATTCTAAATCGTGCAATTAAAAAAGGTGGAACAACACTAAAAGACTTTCATAACCCTAGTGGAGATCTTGGCTACTTTAAGATAGATTTGAAGGTATATAATCGCCAGGGAGAACCATGTTTTGTATGCAAAAATAAGATTGATGCATTTAAAATAAATCAAAGGTCTACCTTTGTATGCAAAAAATGTCAGAATTAACTAAATTTTTCTTTTAATGCGTTATCAATATGCTTAGGTACAAACCTGGAAACATCGCCTCCAAATTGTGCAATCTCTTTGACTAAGCTGGAAGAAACATAAATTAAAGTGTCTTTTGGTGTAAAGAATATGCTTTCAATATCAGGAGCTAAAGCTCTATTCATAGTTGCTAACTGAAACTCGTACTCAAAATCAGAAACTGCTCTCAAGCCTCTAATAATGGCTTTAGCTTTATTCTCTCTTGCCAAATCTATAGTAAGTTTATCTGAATATCCAATTGCACTAATGTTCTCACTCTTAGCAAAGACTTCTTCAATAAGCTCAAGCCTCTCTTCTGTTGTAAATAATGGATTCTTGAGCTTTGATTCAGCAACCCCAATAATAACGCGATCAAACAAAGATGCAGCTCTTTCAAGAATGTCTATATGACCAAATGTGATCGGATCAAAAGAGCCTGGGTAAATTGCGACTTTCATGCTTGAATCATACAAGAGATTTAATGTTCATAAAAGTTTCATTGAGTAAATGATTTAACCAAAGGAGCTATGATCTTCACTGCAACCATAATTGACATAAGAATAATAAGAATCATTACTTTTCTATTCATGCGTATTAAGCAGTTTTAAAATGCTCCCAGTTTGGCTTATCCATCTCATCAACAAACTTTGAATAGGTCCAGGGCCAGCTTGCTGGAATGCCCAGATCATTTAAATACCAACTGGTGCACCCTCCTTTAAACCAGACAGTCTTTTTGGCTGCTTCAGATCGTAGCTTCTCATATGTATAAGTTGCCTCTTCAGAGGGGTGCAAAGATTGAAATTTACCTAATGCGATTGGTTTAAGTAGTTGAAAAATATAGTGCATCTGATGTTCGGCTATATCAATTAATGAGAAATTACCGACCGGTCCATTAGGGCCATTTAACATAAACAGATTGGGGAAATGTGGCATACAAATAGATAAATAAGCTATAGGATACTCGCTCCAAAACTTATCTAAAGTAATATTATTAGATCCTATAATCTTCATTGGCCTCATAAAACTATCTACTTTATAACCAGTAGCAAAGACGATGACATCCAGATCAATATGTTCTTTATCAAGGTTAATGCCGTCTTCATCAATTGATTGAATAGCATTGGTTATCAAGGAGACATTCTCTTGCTGTACAGCTGGATAGTAATCCGATGACCAAATTAGTCTTTTACATAAAGCTTGATGATTAGGTCTTAGCGCTTCTTTAAGTTTAGGGTCATGAACATTATCTTCTAGATTATTTAGGCACATCTTTGCCATTTCTTGCGCCCCTGCTGAATCCATATCTAATATAGCCTCAGAATAACGTTCAACTGCTTCGAAATATTCTTTAAATTGCATTGCTTTATCTAAAACTTGTGGATCGCGAAATGCTTGTTGATTTTGTTTAGTAAAAAAACCATTTTCTAAAGGCATCATCCATTGTGCGGTTCTTTGGAAGTGATATAAATGATTACATTTTCCTCCTAAAGCGCTAACTATTTGAACACCTGAAGAGCCATTGCCTATTACTCCAACTTTTTTATCGGATAGATCAATAGAGTGATCCCATCTAGAGCTATGAAATAATTTACCGTTAAAATTACTGAAGCCTTCAATGTCTGGGTATTTTGGGTGGTGTAGCACTCCAGTTGCAGGTATTAGAATATCTACCCGATCTGTCTTTCCTTGTTTGAGTTCTAAGATCCATTGACCAGATTGAAATTCTGCTTTTGATACTTCTTGATTAAATTCAATAAATTGATCTAGCTGATATTCTTTAGCAACCTCTTCAAAATAATCTTGAATCTCTTTTCCAGAAGAATAATGACGAGACCAATTTGGGTTTCTAGCAAAACTATAAGTGTAATGATGTGATGGTACGTCACATATTAATCCGGGATAAGTATTATCTCTCCAAGTCCCTCCAACATTATTGGCTTTTTCATAAATAACAATATTCTTAAAGCCCTTTTCAGCTAACCTGATACCAGCCAACATGCCTGCCATGCCAGCTCCAATGATGCCGATTCGAAGATTTAGATTCATATATAGGGATTATAAGATAATCAAATGCAGTGGGTGAAGCTATAATGCACGAGGTGCTTTTAAGCACCTCGATACATATGTATGAGCTGAAATATGAACTTAAGAGCGATCAAGATTCATAACTTTATTCCATGCTGATATGAAGTCAGTTATGAATTTATCTTGAGCATCGTCTGAAGCATATACTTCAGCAATGGCACGTAGCTGAGAATTAGAACCAAAGACTAAATCAACTCTGCTTGCTGTTCTTGTAGCTTTACCAGAAGCACGATCAACTCCTTCATAAGAGCTTGTGTCATTTGGTTTCCATTCAAAGTTCATATCAAGCAGATTTACAAAAAATTCATTTGTTAACTTGCTTGTTGTTTCAGAAAAAATACCATGATTATTGGTGCTTATGCCCAATGATCTCATCCCTCCCACGAGAACTGTCATTTCTGGAGCAGTTAAGCCAAGCAGTTGAGCTTTATCCAGAAGCATTTCTTCTGGTGGAAAATCACAACCATCTTTTAGATAGTTTCTGAAACCATCTGCTAAAGGCTCAAGTACTTCAAAGGATTCAGCATCGGTTTGTTCCTCTGAAGCATCTCCTCGTCCAGGGACAAAGGGAACACTAGCTCCAGAAGCCTTTTCGATTCCTACGTTCCCAGCTAATACAATTACATCAGCTAAAGAAGCTCCGCTATCATTTGCTATACCGCCTAATACATCTAACACTTTAGCTAATTGCTCAGGCTTATTTGCATCCCAATCTTTCTGTGGAGCCAATCTAATTCTTGCGCCATTAGCACCACCTCTCATATCAGATCCCCTGTATGTTGAAGCGCTTGCCCAGGCTGTCTCAACTAATTCTTGAATGCTTAAATCACTATTAGCGATCTGATTTTTCACAGCATCTACATCATAGTCTGAATTACCTGTAGGAACTGGGTCTTGCCAAATGAGGTCTTCATCAGGCACTTCTGGTCCTAAATAACGAGACTTGGGACCCATATCTCGGTGCAGCAATTTAAACCACGCGCGTGCAAATGCATCAGCAAACTCATCAGGATTCTCATGAAAACGTTTAGAGATCTTGTTGTATATTGGGTCCTCACGCATTGCCATGTCAGCAGTAGTCATCATAGTAGGAACCCGAACTGAAGAATCTTCAGCATCTGGTGCCATGTCATCTTCTTTTTGGTCCATAGCATGCCAGACTACCTTACCAGCTGGTGTTTCAACCTTTTCCCATTCATAGCCAAATAAGAGATCAAAATATCCATTGTCCCATTGTGTTGGGTTAGATGTCCAAGCTCCCTCAAAACCGCTTGTAATGGTATCGCTGCCCTTTCCAGATGCATGAGTGCTCTTCCAACCAAATCCCATGTTTTCCAGTGGTGCACCTTCAGGCTCAGTCTGAACATGATCTTCTGCTCCAGCACCATGACCCTTACCAAAAGTATGCCCTCCTGCAACCAGCGCTACTGTTTCCTCGTCGTTCATTGCCATACGACCAAATGTCTCACGGATATCTTTACCGCTAGCTATAGGGTCGGGGTTACCATCGGGTCCTTCAGGATTAACATAAATCAACCCCATTTGGACGGCTCCCAAGGGATTAGCTAAATCTCGATCTCCTGAATAACGTTCGCTTGCAAGCCATTCTTTTTCAGCTCCCCAATCAATATCTTCTTCGGGAGCCCAAATATCAGGGCGCCCACCACCAAAACCAAATGTTGTTCCACCCATTGACTCAATAGCAACGTTACCAGCCAGAATTAATAAATCTGCCCAACTAATCTGCTTTCCATATTTCTGTTTAATAGGCCAAAGCAATCTTCTTGCTTTATCAAGGTTGCCATTATCAGGCCAACTATTAAGTGGTGCAAAACGTTGTGCGCCAGTGCCGCCACCACCTCGACCATCTCCGATCCTATAAGTTCCAGCTGCATGCCACGTCATACGGATGAAGAAAGGACCATAATGACCATAATCGGCTGGCCACCAATCTTGTGAATCGGTCATTAGATTATTTAGATCTTTTTTTAATGAGGCATAATCGAGCTTCTTAAATTCTTCTCGATAATCAAACTCCTCTTCCATAGGGTCAGACTTTTGATCATGTTGATGAAGAATGCTTAAATTTAGTTGATTGGGCCACCAATCTCTATTGGTTGTTCCTGATGCATTATTGCTTGTATGTGAACCATGCATGACAGGACATTTGCTCTCGTTTTCGTTAGACATAAAGGTAATTCCTCCAAAAAAATTAAATACTAATTCAAAATTTATTCAATTCACTCGCCACATTAAACTCTACTACTTTTTAACAAATTGTTAAATATTTTCATGATATTTTTACCTAATTTTTAATTGTGTTTTGTGAGACTAGTTAATTTTGTTAGAATAATAGCTTGATTTAATATCTAAATTGTAAGATATTACATTTTCTTCAGAGAAAAGGGGTTTGGAGTATGAGTAGAAATAGTTTCTTTAAAAATTTTATCATTTCCTTTGCGGTCATCGGTGTTGTTGTGAGCTGTGCTACGCCAAGATTAACGTATGACCAAAAAGAATTGAATGATCGCCATTACGATAAAGTTGACCCTTCTTCATTAAATTGCAAACAACTTAATGAGACTAGAATTCAAGTTTCTACGTTGATCAATGATATTGCTGAAAGATTGCTATCAGGGAATACAGAAGCCAACTCCAACATGTTTGCGGGAATTGGTACTCAAAACCCTGAAGTAGGTGAGAACTTCTTTGGATTTAAATCTTCAGAAACTCCAAGAGAGTTAAATGAATACAGAGAATTAAAGCTTGTCTTGGAGCAAATTGAAGATCTGCAAGTTCTAAAATGTACTAGAACTAGTTTAGATCAATAATTACAAAGATCCTCCTTAATCAAATATAGCTAATGTCCTTATTGGGTGCTCGTCTATAAAATAGTTGTATAAAGCAAGGTGCTCTGATTTAGAAAGTCTTGGTAAAAAACCAAAGAACTTACTATTAGAATCAAAATTCCCACTATCAGTTGTAATCACAGCATTATAAAAATCATAAATATGAATGGCATAGGAATAGTTGAAATTGTCAAAATCAAAATCTACTATTGCGCCCAAAAAACCTTGTTCTAGTTCCGGAGCTCCTACTAGACCATTAATACCTAGTAACATACCATTATTGTCCACTAATGGGCCTCCGCTCATGCCCCCAGTAATCCCTGAATTGTGAACGATTGAGTAATTCTCAAGATCTGCTAAACCCTGGTCACTATCAATCAATGAATTGATAACTCCAGAAGTAAAGAACATTTTTCTGTAATTACTTTGATTGCCTAGCACAAGAGGATATCCAGAAGAAAATACCTCCATCAATGGATACCATTTGCCTGATATTTTTATGGGTAACATGTCATCATATTCCTCAAAATTTGACATATCTATCACTACAACCCCTAAATCTATATCTTCCCAAAATATAAAATCATCTTCTTCAACTATATATTCGTACTTACTATCTGAAGTATCAATTACGATAATGTGATTATCAGGATAAAGGTTGCTCTCACAGTCATTCTTTGAAGAGGGAGAGCAATATTCATCTAATAAGACATGGGCATTGGTTAATATAAAGATCTTTTTACCAACATTATTAATGACCACCCCGCTACCACCATAAACTACGCTAGCTTCATCTGTGCCCCGATTCTCCCAAACATTAATTCTAACTGTAGATTCAAGAAGAATTCGACTTATATTAAATTGATCAGATGCAAAAGATGGCAGTGAGATGGTGCTTAATGCAAAAGAAGCAAAAATAAACAGTGAAGCCCTAAATGTTATCTTATAAGACTTATACAAATCTAAAAACATCCTAAGTTGGATCTATATTGCGTAACCCTTCTTGTGTTTGTTGATTCAAGCGCTCACGTCGTTCTTTTTCAAAAGCGTTACGACCGCCCTCTTCCATAGAATCTAATTCTTCTCTGGTATAACAAAATGTTTCAGGTATTTTTGATCCAAGAACTTTCTCTTGTCGGCAGATCAGATCACTTTCTTCCTCATTCGAATTCATTGCAATTGAAGATTCTTCTGGGTTAGACACACAGCCAGATGCGATAATGGTCAAAAAAATGATGGGCAGTATCTGTTTCATGATTTTCCTTATATGTTTTGGCTATTGTAAGGGATAATGATTTCAATAAAAATGGATTGGCAGTATTTAAATGGTGGGCCCGGGAGGACTCGAACCTCCGACCAATGGATTATGAGTCCA
>CAYFFR010000003.1:6903-56862 GCA_964342675.1 uncultured Gammaproteobacteria bacterium | reverse complement strand
ACCTCCGACCAATGGATTATGAGTCCACTGCTCTAACCAACTGAGCTACAGGCCCGCTAGGACGTTGTATCTTACTTAATTTTAAGGCTCTAAGATAGAGCCTTGCCAATTTCCATCAATGAGCTCAAATGCATGACGGTGATTGAGTCTAGTATTATTAGCAGTCCAAAATTCAAAATAAAAAGGTTTAAAGACATAGCCGCCCCAATGATCTGGTCGATGAAATAAATTATCATAGTCAAGAGTTTGTTGATATCTTGCTTCTAAATCTTCATAACTCTTAGCTGGCTGAGATTGCTGAGAAAAGATTGCGACTGCGTTTTTCTCTTTTATTCTAGAACTAAAATGTTCATCAGATTTCTTTGCATCAAGCATGCATATCTTGGCTTGGATCCTAATTTGCGTTTGCGTTGAAAACCAATTAAATAATACGGCAACTTGATCATGTAGTTTAAATGCTTGAGCTTTAGGGCTATGGTAATTAGTAAAAAAAATCCAATCCTCGCCATCAATAAATTTTAAATTTACAAATCGACTGTCCACTTGATTAGTGGATGGATTATATGAGCTGATAGCAAATGCATACGGCAGAGACTGACCTGCCTGTTCAGCTGCTAAATAATTCTCTTGAAATAATTTATAAGGTTGAGTATCAGGAAGATTAGAAATGGTCAGCATTAGATATTATTCATCTAAGAAACTCTTAAGGTGGCTTGATCTTGAAGGATGTCTTAATTTTCTTAAAGCCTTAGCTTCAATCTGCCTAATTCTTTCTCGAGTTACATCAAACTGCTTTCCGACCTCTTCTAAAGTATGGTCAGTATTCATACCAATACCGAATCTCATTCTTAAAACCTTAGCCTCTCGTGCAGTTAAGGACGACAAAACATCATCTGTGGCAAGATGAAGACTATCTTCGGTTGCATTCTCAATGGGTGAATGAATCACAGTATCTTCTATAAAGTCTCCTAAATTAGAGTCTTCATCATCACCGATGGGTGTTTCCATGGAGATAGGTTCTTTTGCAATCTTTAAAACTTTTCTTACCTTATCTTCGGGCATATCTAGCTCTTCACTTAATTCTTCCGGTGTAGGTTCTCTTCCCATGTCTTGCATCATCTGTCGAGAAACACGATTAAGTTTATTGATGGTTTCAATCATATGAACAGGTATACGAATGGTTCTTGCCTGATCAGCAATGGATCTAGTGATGGCTTGTCTAATCCACCAAGTTGCGTAGGTTGAGAATTTATAACCTCTTCTGTATTCAAACTTATCAACGGCCTTCATTAACCCTATATTCCCTTCTTGGATCAAATCTAAAAACTGTAAACCTCTGTTGGTGTACTTCTTTGCAATTGAAATTACAAGACGAAGATTTGCTTCAACCATGTCCTTCTTGGCTCTACGCATTTTGGCTTCACCCATGGACATCGCCCTGTTGATTTCTTTAATCTCTTTCACGCTCATATTAACTCGTTCTTCAATATACTTAATTGACTTCTGTGCAATGATGACATCAGAGCTAACAGCTTCTAGAGCAGTTTTAGAATACTTCTTATTCTTCATTAATGAATTTATCCATTTCACCTTGGTCGTGTTATCAGGAAAAGTTGCTAAGAAGTCCTTTCTAGGCATCCGTGCGCTTTTTACAACTAAATACTGGATGCGTTTTTCATTGTCTCGAATAGCATTTAGATCTCTTCTTGCAATATATGAGAGGTCCTCAAACATTTTCGGAGAGAATTTTAAAAATTTGAAAATATCTGCTAGTTTTTTAAATTCAGCATTAGTTTCCTTTGCATGTCTGCCTTTCTTACCTAGTACCTTTTGGGTCCTATTAAATTGACGTTTCAAAGCTGTCATTCTTCTTTGTACATCTTTTAAATCAGGTCCAGTATCTTCCTCTTCATCATCGTTTTCTATTGCTTTTGCTTTTTCACTTCCAGGTCCTGCTGAAGGAACTTCATCCATAACTTCTAAGAAACCAGTTAACAATTCATTTAGCTTTCTTTCTCCATCTTTGTATTTTTGATAGTAATCAAGAACATATTCGACGATTTTTGGGTATTTAACACTTGCACTCAATAAATCTCGCATCCCCTCTTCAATCCGTTTTGCAATCTCAATTTCGCCATCACGAGTCAAGAGATCAACTGTACCCATTTCCCGCATGTACATCCTAACTGGGTCAGTGGTTCTTCCTTTCTCATTTTCTACAGCAGCTAGTGCTTCGGCTGCCTGTTCTAAAGCTATGTCATCATCATCATCAGAAGATTCTGATAACATCAGCGTGTCTGCATCTGGCGCTGTTTCATGCACCTGCAAACCAAGATCGTTAATCATGCCTATGATTTCGTCTACTTGATCAGGGTCAGAAATATCTTCAGGTAAATGGTCATTTACATCCGCAAAAGTTAGAAACCCTTGCTCTCTTCCTTTTTCAATTAGCTCTGCAATTCTAGAGCCTTGTTTTTTGATTTTATCCAATTCAATCCTCGTATTAGCCAGATTATGTATATATTGATCCTAAAGAGCGAATTTCAAATTTTTTTTGCACTTAATTTACTTAATAGCTCTTGATCTTCCTCATCTAGATCAAGCTTTTTTAGTATCAACTGTTGCAATTCTCTTCTTTCCTCTGCTGAGATCGATTGGTTATTATACTTATCTTTCAGCATTTCCTCTCTATCTTTTTGACTTTTTAATAATACGTTTATGCAATCATTGATCATTTGGTGTGCATCCTTTTCAGATATGTCTAGCTCTTCAATCACTGCTTGACTAAAATAGCTTTTAATCTTTTCGTTTTCAATGATTTCAAGGACATCGGAAACATGGGTTTTTGGATGGTCGCTATACAAAGTTAGAACCTGTTTTAAAAAGCTAAAATTTTCTTTAGTAACTAAATCTTTGAACTTGTCTAGTGAAGCAAGGGCTGGGAAAGCTATCAATGATCTAAAAATATTAATTAGAGCTTGAACTTTTAATGATTGATTGTTTGGTATCTTAATTGACTGACTTGGATCCACTCTTTTACGCGGTGGATTATCTGAAGCAAGCTTCTTAATATCCATGTCGCACAATTTTGAGACTTCTTGCAAATACACTTCTTTTATAAATTCATTATTAATAGAATCTATGAGATTCATTGCAAAACTGGCAGCCTGTGATTTACCTTCAATATGGTCTAAATCAAATTCCTTAATTCTATTTAAAAAATATTCAGAAAGTGGCACAGCTTCTTCAAGCAACTGATTAAATGCTTTGATGCCATGAGTATTAATGAATGAATCAGGATCTTCGCCTGCCTCAAAAAATATGAACTTTGCATCCACTTCTTTACGTAATGATGGAAATGTTGTCTCTAATGCCTTCCAAGCTGCCTTCTGACCAGCTTGATCTCCATCAAATGCAAAATAAATCTTTTTAGTGTATCTAAGGATTTTGGAAATATGATTTGAAGTTACGGCAGTGCCTAAAGTGGCAACTGCATTATTAATACCATGTTGAAATAAGCCAATGACGTCCATGTATCCTTCAACCACAATCAATGCTTCTGTAGCCTTGGAATCTTTAGCCTCAAACAAGCCAAATAGCTCATTGGATTTATTAAAAAAACTTGTTTCAGGTGAATTAAGGTATTTAGGTTCGCCTTCAGCGATAATTCTTCCTCCCATTGCAACAAATTGACCCTTGGCATTTCTAATAGGAAAAATGATTCTATCTCTAAAGCGATCATAAAAACCTCGATCCTTCTTAACGAATAATCCTGACTGATCAAGCTCTTGATCAGAGGAGCTCTGCTTTAACTCTAAGTACAATGAATCCCATTTATTGAGCGCATAACCTAACATAAAATATCTTGCGGTCTCTCCAGTTATTCCTCTTTCTTTCAGATAAGATTTAGCTTGATCAGCAGCCGAAGATTTAAGATTATTTGTGTAGAATAAAACAGCGCTTTTGACAAGTTTGCTAGGTAAAATCTGATTCTCTTGCCTTTGTTGAGGGACTTCTAGTCCGAGCTGATGAGCTAATACTTCAATAGCATCTACAAAATCAAGGCTTTCAAAATCTCTTAAGAAATGTATAGCATTCCCAGATTTTTGACATACAAAGCAATAAAAAAACTGCTTTTCTTCACTGATAGACATTGAGGGGTTATTGTCATCATGAAAGGGGCATTTACACCAATATCTATTCCCTTTTTTATTGACTTCAATTCTTCTGCTAATAATATCAACTATATTAGTTTGGTCTAAAACCTGATCAATAAAGCTTTTAGGAATTGACATGATGCTCCATCCAACTATCTAAAATAATTTTTGCAGCTAAAGAATCTATATTGCTACCATCTTTATTCTGTAGATCTTTTGCTTGAAATGATGAAAGTCTTTCATCAATTAATTCTGTTTTAACGTTAAATCGTTTTTCAACAATTACTCTAAAATTATTAGACTTCTTACTCATTTCGCTTTCACTACCATCCATGTTGATAGGATAACCAATTAAAATCAATTCTGGCTTCCATTCAGAAATAATATCTTCCAAAGAGCGCCATAAGTAATCTTGAGTTTTATATTTTATAACTTCTAAAGGTGTAGATGTACGCGTGATAGTCTGTCCAACAGCGACCCCTATCTTCTGCGTACCAAAATCAATAGACATTAATTGCATGATTACTTTTTAAAATTCCAAACCCTAACTACCTCTATTTGCTTATAAGCATTTGTCATTTCTTCATTAAATGGCATAAACGGAGATGATTCTTTTAGAATTCTTAATGCTAGCTGATCAATGAAGTCATTACGCGATGACTCTAAAATTTCTGAAATAATTAACTCTCCAGAAGAATCAATAATAACCCTTACCGTTAAAGAAGCATCCTGTTTGATATTCGAGTTAGCCAATTCATAGTGCCCCATTGTTTCGATCCTTCTTTGCCAAGCATTTAAATACCTTGCTTCGCTATCACTATTAGATGAATTAGCATCTAGCCTCTTAATCGATAATGACTCGCTTGATTTATCTGGACTAATAGATGCCGTATCTGATCGAACATCAACAATTTGATTATTGAGATCTTGTTTAGAAGAAATGCTGCCTAAGGAATCAACATTGGCATTAGCAAATTTAATATTCACTATTCTTTGTGAATCGAACTGATCTTGAATAGAGAAAATAATAAAGCCTATACCAAATAGTGCTAATGCATGTACAGAAATTGAAATAAATAATGCCTTACTGAAGTTCCATCTTTGCTTTGGTTTCTTTTCTATAAACGGTTCCATTACAAGTTATCAAAGAAGTTTTTTATCGTATTGGTCTGAGACTGATCATATATTTCTCTTGCTCCAGTTGGACTCGTGATGTTGATTTCAGTTAAATACTCTCCGATCATATCTATCCCAGCAAATGCTATATCATGAGCTTTAAGGAAAACGCCTATCAATGATGCTACTTCAAATTGATGTTGTGTAATTTCTTTTGCAATACCTGTTCCTCCGGCAGCTAAATTACCTTTAAAACTTCCTTTTTGAGGTATCCTCGCTAATGCAATTTTTTCAGGAACGCCATGAATAATTAGTATTCTGTAATCACCATCATAAATATCGGGCAAGAAATCTTGTAGCATTATTTGTGTAGAAAAATTATTTGTTAATTTTTTAAAAATATCTTCTTCATGATTGGATATTTGATCAAACTTATATATTGAGTCTCCGCCCATGCCATCAAGAGGCTTCACAATTATAGATTCATGTTGTTCTTTAAAATCATGTAAGGTTTGAAGGTCGTTACCAATAACAGTGTGAGGCATGTATTGAGCAAACCGTAAGGCTAATACTTTCTCATTAAATTTTTGCAAACTAGCAGGATGATTGATTATTCGAACTCCATCATGCGCTGCCTTTTCTAAAAGATACAAGGCATTTAAGAAGTCTTGATCTACCGGGGGATCCTTCCGCATAAATACATAACAGAATTGATCTAAATTCATCTTTTTATTATTTGATTTCTCTAAGGGTTGATTTGCTGGATCTTTTATTTCAGCAGCATTGGCACCTACCTGGTTTTCCATTACATATAGATCTTTTATTTCGCAACAAAAAATATCAAATCCATTACTAGATCCATATTGCATCATAAATATGCTTGTATCTTTATAAGGCTTGAGAGAAGACAAGGGGTCAATAATAAATAAAAACTTTTCCTTCAATTAAATATCCTCTAGCTTTGTTTTCAATGTGGTTAATGCAACAATTGGTGCAGTTTCTGCTCTCAAAATATTAGTTCGTAATTTAAAAATTTCATCCTTTACAAATAATGATCTCTCATTCATAGAAAAACCTGATTCGCATCCAATGACTAGTGTAACTCCATTCGTATAAATTCCTCCTTTCATATTGCAGATTGAATTTTCTGTTTGATTATCAAATATTACTCTAGGGTACTTACAATCTTTAAGCGCCTTATCTAAGGATTTACTATACTGTATCTTACTAAGCTTGTTGTTGCCTGATTGTGCACATGCTGCAATTACAATATCTTCTAGTTTTGACATAATCTTGGATATATCTTTTTTTAGCATAGATTGGTCAATGCGATCAGGTCGATATAAGAAGATATTGTTGATTCCAATTTCAACTGATTGATGAATTACCAAAAAAAGACTGTCTTTTTTTAATACAGGGACTACTAAGTCATAGTTATGAGTATATCCCTGATGTTGATTAAAGATTTCTGTTATATCCACCTTAATAGAATCTTTTGAAATCTCCTTTATTTCCCCTAATCCTGTTGACAATTTTCCATCAAATAGTTCAATCTGATCGCCAGTCTTAGAACGCAAGACTTTAATTAAGTGATGGATGTTCTTTTTTTCATTTATCAAGACACTACCAATCTTGAGTTCTGAATAATAAAATCTTGGTAACCGCATACAATAATTATAAAGTCAAAGAAATTTAATGTCTGAAACTTCAATATATCTAATACGACATGGTGAAACTCAATATGCATGGGATCAAGATAATGACTCTCCCTTAAGTAGTGATGGCTGTCTCCAATCAGAAGAGTTAATAGAGAAGCTCAATAATGATGATTTAACATCTTTTGACTTAATTTCAAGCCCCAAAAAAAGAGCTAGACAAAGTGCGGCTCCGCTATCTAAGTTTTTAGATAAAGCAGTAGTTATAAATGACGTATATGTAGAAATTCCTTTCTCCGGTATTAAGCAAGAACAAAAGAATGAATGGTTAAACAATATTATGCATATGAATATTGCGAAGCTACCCAAAGAGATAAAGGCATGGAGAAATAATATTCTTAATGAAATTAAAGACTCTAAACAAAATAAAATAATTTTTACGCATTTTATGGTCATTAACGTTATAGCTGGAGATTATTACAAAAATAAGAGTCTTCTGTATTTTTACCCAGATTACCTATCTATTACAAAAATTACTCTAAGTAATAACACAATTATCGATTTGAAGCTTGGTTATAGAAAAAAAACTCAAATAAATACTTAATCTTGTTGAGCATTTTTTAATCAATAGTAAACTGTTCTTTCACCTAAAAAGAATTGTGAAAAAAGTAAATTCAAAGCTAAGTCCCACAAGAAAGAAGCCTTTAAGCGAACAGGTCAGAAAGGCCATGAAAAGATACTACAAGGATCTTAAGTCTGTAGAACCAGCAGATGTATATCAGTTGGTGATGGGTGAGGTAGAACCAGAGGTTCTAATAGCCACGATGAAATTTGTCGATAATAATCAATCTAGGGCAGCAAAAATATTAGGACTTAATCGGGCGACATTAAGAAAAAAACTTATCAAATATAAGATTAATTTATAATGCCTGATATAACGTCTGCTCTAATAAGCGTCTCAGATAAATCTAATCTAGGAATTCTTTTAGAGTTCCTAAATAACGAAAATATAAAAATAATTTCTACTGGGGGCACTTACAAATTTATTCGGGATCGAGGATATAAGGCAATAGAAGTAAGTGAATATACGGGTCATCCAGAAATGATGGAAGGAAGAATTAAAACACTGCATCCGAAAATTCATGCAGGAATTCTGGCAAAACGTGATTCTCATTTAACAGAAATGGAAAAATCTAACTACCCAATGATAGATCTTGTTGTCGTAAATCTGTATCCCTTTCAAGAGACAATAGCCTCTGATGCTGATTTTGATGAATCCATAGAAAATATAGATATCGGTGGCCCTACAATGATACGAGCTGCTGCCAAAAACTTTAAAGATGTCACTGTTTTGTCTAATCCTTCACAGTATTCTGAATTTATTGACTTATATAAAGCTCAGGAACTTGATCTAAATTTTAGAAAGAAGTGTGCTCAGAAAGTGTTTGAGATGATGTCAGCTTATGATCATTCCATTTCTTCATATTTAGTTAATGAAAATAATACAAAAAGTCTTATTAATGAAGATATATTAAAAAACCCTAGGAAACTTCGCTATGGTGAGAATCCCCACCAAAATGCCTTTTTATACATCCTGCCTAATTTACAAACTAAACAAATTGCTAATAGTAAGATTCTCCAAGGCAAAGAATTGTCGTTTAACAATATGGTTGATGCTGATTCAGCTTGGGAATGTATAAAAGAATTTGAAGAAACTTCATGCGTGATCGTTAAACATGCAAACCCTTGCGGAGTTGCATCTGCTAAACATTCTATCGATGCATATAACAAAGCATTTGAAACAGACCCAACCTCAGCATTTGGTGGGGTAATAGCAATAAATACAACTATTGATAAACAATTAGCAGAAACAATTATCAAAAAACAATTTCTTGAAATCATCATAGCTACCGATTACTCTAAAGATGCTTTAAACGCATTTAAAGAAAAGCCTAATGTAAGAGTTTTAATTGCAGACCTAAGTTCTAATCAAACATTTCCGGGTATATTAAAAACAATCTCAGGTGGTTTATTGTGGCAAGATAGTGATAGCAAGAAAATCACTGAGAAAGATCTAAAAGTTGTTTCAAAAAGAAAGCCGGATCAAGAAGAAATTAATGATTTATTATTTGCTTGGAAAGTGGCTAAATTTGTTAAGTCCAATGCTATTGTGTTTGCAAAGAATAACCAGACCATAGGTATAGGTGCGGGACAAATGAGTAGAGTAATCAGTACAGAAATAGCTGCTCTAAAAGCTAAACAAGAAGGTTTGGAATCAAGTCAATCAGCTATGGCCTCAGATGCATTCTTTCCGTTCCGAGATGGTATTGATCAAGCTGCTAAAGTTGGCATAACTTCAATTATTCAACCGGGTGGCTCAATGAGAGATGGTGAAGTTATAGATGCTGCAGATGAGCATGATATAGCAATGGTTTTTACTGGGATAAGGCACTTTAGGCATTAGATATCATGCAAGTACTGATCTTGGGTAATGGGGGTAGAGAGCATGCATTGGCATGGAAATGTGCACAAGATCAAGAGGTTAGTAATGTTTTTGTTGCTCCTGGGAATGCTGGCACATCACTAGAGACAAAAATTTCTAATGTGGATATTAAGCTTAATAATCATGACCATATAGAAAGCTTCTGTAAAAGTAAGAAAATTGACCTTGTTATTGTTGGGCCAGAGCAACCTTTAGTTGAGGGATTGGTAGACCTGCTGCAAGCTTCAGATATTCCTGTGTTTGGTCCATCACAAAAGGCTGCACAACTTGAAGGATCTAAAGCTTTTTCTAAAGACTTTTTTAAGAAATACGGTGTGCCAACCGCAGAATATAAAGCTTTTGACGATTATGAAGAGGCGAGATCCTATCTGGATTTAATTGAATATCCTGCTGTTGTTAAAGCAGATGGTCTAGCTGCTGGGAAAGGAGTAATAATTTGTGAGAATAAAATAGCCGCTGAAAAAGCGCTTATATCTATTCTAAAAGATCGTACTTTTGGAGACGCAGGAAACAAAGTTGTGATAGAAGAGTTCTTGCTAGGAGAAGAGGCAAGTTTTATTGCAGTAGTTAGTGGCGACCAGATTGTGCCACTTGCAACTAGTCAAGACCACAAGGCAGTTGGTGATGGTGATGTCGGCCTAAATACTGGTGGGATGGGAGCCTATTCTCCAGCACCAGTTGTAACCGATGCTCTATACAAGCTTATTATTGATCAAGTTATGATTCCAACAATGGAGGGTCTAAAAAACGAAGGATGCCCCTATCTGGGATTTTTGTATGCAGGGTTAATGATTAAGGGTGATCAAATTAAAGTGCTTGAGTTTAACTGTCGATTTGGTGATCCTGAGACTCAACCAATAATGATGAGACTAGAATCTAGCCTGGTTCAACTGTGCTTAGCAGCAATAGAAGGTAGATTAAATACATATAATATTAAGTGGAGTGCAAAACATGCTTGCGGTGTAGTGATTGCATCGGAAGGTTATCCTCAAAATTATCAGTCAAATAAACTAGTATTGATAGAGGATATTAATGATCCTGATGTTAAGCTTTTTCATGCAGGAACTAAGCTTGAAGAAAATACTGTTAAAACATCTGGGGGTCGTGTGTTTTGTGCAACAGCCCTAGGAAATGATTTGAAAACTGCACAATCTAAAGCCTATAATCTATCAAAATGCGTTTCTTTTGAAGGGGCTTTTTTTAGAAAAGATATTGGTGATAAAGGACTACCATGAATCTAATAGATCAGTTAATCAATGAATGTGATATAGCATTAAAAACGCTTTCTAATAAAAAATCTGGTACTGATAGAGCATACCCATGTAATGTTGATGATCAAATGCTAAATAAGAATGAAAAAAAGTTATCTATCGAACTAATGAGAGTTAATTTAGCTGGAGAGGTTGCAGCTCAAGCCCTGTATAGAGGTCAAGCTATGGTGTGCAAGGATAGTGATATTAAAGAACATCTGATTCACGCTGGTGAAGAAGAAACAGATCATCTAATTTGGTGTAATAAAAGATTAAATGAATTAAATGGCAAGCCATCAATTTTGAATCCATTATGGTATGCGGGATCATTTACAATTGGAGCTCTATTTGGTGCTTTTGGTAAAAAAACAAGTCTTGGTTTTGTTGAGGAAACTGAAAAGCAAGTAGTAAAACATCTTGATAAGCATCTTTTGAGAATATCTAAGAATGATAAAAGAACTATTAAAATTCTAGAGACAATGCGTTCTGATGAGGGCTCTCATGCAGAAAATGCATCCAAAAGTGGAGGAAAAAAATTACCAAACAGAACAAAAAAAATGATGAATTTAACTGCTAAAATAATGACCTCATCAAGTCGATATGTTTAATCTCAGTCTATTTAAATTCATTCCTCATTAAGCTTTCACCAATCAAAAAGACATTAATCCCATTGCTTTTTAGATAATCAATATCAGCTTGTTTTTTAATACCAGATTCAGCAACAAAAACATTGTTGTGATTAAAGGCCTGCCTAAGCCTAACAGAATTTTTTAAATCAACTTCAAATGTCTTTAAGTTTCTATTGTTAACTCCGATGATTGCGTTATCAAAGTGCTCTACCCTGGCAAGCTCATCTTTATCATGAACTTCTAATAAATAATCCATATTTAGTTCTTCAGATATTTTGACAAAGTCTCTAATCTGGGAATCTGAGAGTATGGCTGCTATTAAAAGAATGCAATTCGCACCAATAAGCCTTGATTCATAAATTTGATACTCATCTACTAAAAAATCTTTCCTTAAAATTGGTAATGATGTTGCTTCTCTAACACTGATGAGATACTCATTACAACCTCCAAAGAAGTCCTCTTCTGTCAATACAGATAATGCAGCTACCCCTCTATTTTCATATTCCTTGGCTTTATCAATAGGGTTAAAATTTTTATCAATGACTCCGGCACTTGGTGAGGCTTTTTTTATTTCTGCGATAATAGCTTCATCTTTATTAATTAAATTCTCTTTGAATGAAATGTCAATGATGGGTATATTTTCCAGTTGGTTTTTAATGTTCTTAATTGGAAACTGTCTTTTCCTTTCATTAACCTTCTCTTGAGTATTCTTAACTATTTCTTTAAGAATGGTCATTATGAATTAGACACACTAACGTATGCCTCCAAATTTGCTATAGCTTTACCGCTATCCATTGTTGAAAATGCTAATTCAACTCCCTCGGCAATGGACTTAACTTGATTTCCTAAATAAAATCCTGCTCCAGCATTTAGAGCAATCATATTTTGTACCGCTGAATTTTCACCCGCAAAAGCATCTTGTACTAGATTTAAGCTTTCTTGCGGTGATTGAGCAACGATCTCATCAAAGTGTGAAATAGGAAGACCAAAATCGCTAGGAGAAATCTCATATTTATTAATTTTACCGTCCTTAAGTTCAGAGATATAAGTTGAATCAGTAATGCTGATCTCATCTAGGCCATCAAAACCATGCACAATCAAAACATGTTGCATGTCTAAATTCTTTGCAACAATAGTAAATTTATCTAATAGATCTTTTTCATAGACCCCTAGTAATTGTTTTTTAGCTCCACAAGGATTTGTGTGTGGTCCTAATAAATTAAAAATGGTTTTCGTATTAATTTTTTTTCTTGCCGTCATTACATGCTTCATAGATAAATGATGTAGAGGTGCAAAAAGAAATATAAATCCAACCGTATGAAAAATCTTCGTAAGATTGTCTCTATCATGGGAGATGTTTGCTCCAGCCTCTATTAGAAGATCTGCACTACCGGATTGACTAGAAATTGCTTTGTTTCCATGCTTTGTAACTTTTCCTCCACCTCCTGCTACAACAAAGGCAGAAGCGGTTGAGCAATTAAAAGTATTTAATCCTGTGCCCCCGGTACCACAGGTATCAATATGCGACCCATCCCCAATATCAAACTTTAAAGATCTATCTCGCATAACCTGAGCTGCAGCAGTAATTTCAGTTTCTGCAATACCTTTTGCATTTAAGCCCAGTAAAAATCTTTCTATATCTGCATCTTGGATTTCGCCAGTCATGATTGCTTTCATGACAGCTTCCATTTGAGAGCCACTAAGATCCTGCCTGTCCTCCAACTGAGTAATAATCTCTTTGATCATAAGGCTATAAAGTTCTCTATTAATTGCATACCATGCTCTGTATCAATTGATTCAGGATGAAATTGAACTCCAAAAATTGGGAATTCTTTATGTTGGATGCCCATTATAATATTGGAATTGTCTTCTAAGACACATGTAATTTCTAAATCATTAGGCATCGAATTCTTTTCAATGATTAGGCTGTGGTATCTAACGACTGGATATGGATTGGGAATATCTTTAAATATACCTTTATTATTATGTTCTATAGATGATACTTTTCCATGAAATATATCTGGTGCTTTAATTACTTGTCCACCAAATGCTACTCCAATTGATTGATGTCCTAAACACACACCAAGTAATGGGACTTGTGTTTTCCTTACAATCTCTACTGAGATCCCAGCCTCCTTTGGAGTACATGGGCCTGGAGAAATAACTATTTTCTTTGGGTTTAATCTATTAATTTCTTTAATATCAATCTCGTCATTTCTCTTAACAATAACTTTTTGTCCGCACATACCAAGATAATGAACCAGGTTGTAAGTAAATGAATCATAGTTATCGATGACTAAAATCATTTGATCATCTCAATTGCATCTTCAAAGACTTTAGATTTCTGTTTACATTCTTCCCACTCATTATCAGGAGTAGAATCAGCTACAATACCGCCACCTGCACCAACATGAATGATCCCATCTTTAATAACAGCGGTTCTAATAGCTATCGCTGTATCCATATTTCCATTCCAAGCTATATATCCAATAGCACCTCCGTATATACCTCTGGAACTTGGCTCAAGCTCATTAATTATTTCCATAGCCCTAATCTTTGGTGCCCCCGATAGAGTTCCTGCCGGCAGAGTTGCCTTCAATACATCAAGATAGTCAGCATCATCAACCAATGTTCCAACAATATTAGATACTATATGCATAACATGTGAGTACTTCTCTACTGTCATTTTGTCAGTAACCTTAACAGAACCAAATTTTGAAACCCTTCCGACATCATTGCGACCCAAGTCAATCAGCATTAAGTGCTCAGCTAATTCCTTCTCATCATTTATCAAGTTATCCTCATACTGATTGTCTTGATAAGAGTCTCGACCGCGTTTCCTTGTTCCGGCAATTGGTCGTAAAGTTATTTCATCATCTTGCAATCTAACTAGAATCTCTGGAGAGGCCCCAACGACCTTGCATTCCTCTAAATCTAAGAAATACATATATGGGGATGGATTAAGCTTCCTAATAGCTCTATATAACTTAAAAGGATCATAATTAAATTCTGATGAGAAATCCTGAGCTAAAACAACCTGCATCACATCTCCATTTTGTATGTATTCTTTGATTCTTTCTACAGCTCTTAAGTAATCTGATTTATCAAAATTTGAGGTAAAACTAAATTCCCCAGATGGTGTATTAAATAAATCTTCAGGCTTATTTATTGGTGCCCTTAAAAAATCTTCAATTTCATCAAGATGTGGTTGAATATCTTCATATGGTGTGCTTTGAGGATTAACATTAAAAATAATTTGAATAGTGTGATTAAAATTATCATAGACAATTAGATTATCAGCCCTTACAAGTAAGATATCAGGCATATGCTCTTTAAACTTTGGAGCTTTTGTAGATAAATCCGCTATTCTTTTCTCTGCATATTGAGCACTCTCATAAGAAAAAAAACCTACATAACCGCCGTAAAAAGGCACATTGCCTATGTCTAAGGCATGCTCTTTATTGATAATATTTCTTATATCTTTAAGTGGGTCATCAGAGCTAAAACTAGCTTTTTCACTACCTTGCATGGTTTGAATTTCATTTCCATATACTTTAATTGTGTCGATACAATCCCAACCAATGATAGAAAATTGAGCCCATTTATCTCTACCCTCGGCTGATTCTAATAAGAATGAATTCTTATTCTTCTGGGTTGATGCTTTGATGTATATAGAAATTGGACCCTCATCATCAATGCGGATCTCTCTTACCATTGGAACAATAGTGAATCCTTGATCTTTATAATCTAAATATGAAGCTTTATCGATCATTGCACTAATCTAATGTTTAAGGATTAATTTATCTCCTATGCCAATACCGTTTTTATTAAACCACCCTAAATTAACTTCCAGAGCCATTCTCGCTGGTTGCTTAGAGCAAATAGAATTCTCTGAGAAAGGCACCATATCATAAATTTCCTGAATAATGCCTTTATTAGATAGGTAAGCTAGAGTAATGGGAATAGAAGTATCTTTCATCCACATGCATCTTTGATCGTAACCAGTCCAAATGAATAACATACCATGATCTTGTAGTAATTCTTGTCGATTCATTAAGCCTTGTCTTCTAAGAAGATTTGTATTAGCAACTTCTACCTTAAGCACTGTTCTTTCTTTATGTTGAAATGATACTTCTGCTGTTTCCAGGAAAGAGCTGAAGAAAAGAACTAAAAAGAAACTATGATATCTTTTGACGAAATTCTTGGATTGTTTTGGCATAATCCTGTGATCCAAATATGGCTGATCCAGCAACAAATACATCTGCACCAGCTTCAGCCACTGAGGCTATAGTATCAGCATTAATTCCTCCATCCACTTCTAAACGAATATCTTTGTTGTTTTCATCAATTAATTGTCTTGCCTCCTTTATCTTGGGAATGACTGAATCGATAAACTCCTGTCCACCAAAGCCAGGATTAACGCTCATAAGTAGTATAAGATCAATGTTATCAAGTATATTTTCTACTAACTTAACAGGGGTCTTAGGATTTAAGGCTATACCTACCTGACATCCTTTGTTTTTTATTAACTTAATGGTTTCTAATACATTGTTAGAAGCTTCAGGATGAAAACTAATTAAGTTTGCTCCAGCCTCAGCAAAACTCACCGCTAACTCATCAACAGGCTCAATCATCAAGTGAACATCAATAAAGTCATTAATGCCATTTGTTCTTAAAGCAGCGCATACCATCGGCCCTATAGTTAAATTTGGTACATAATGATTATCCATTACATCAAAATGAATCCAATCACCGCCTGCTTTAATAACTTCTCTTATATCATTGCCTAAGTCTGCAAAATTTGCAGAAAGTATTGAGGGCGCAATAATGTATTTTTTATCGGACATAATTTTAATTTTCTTCTTTTAAAAGTTCCCTTGCAAGCTTTAGTCTATCTTCAGTACCTACGTCGCACCATAATCCATCATAGATTTCAGCTGATATTTTTCTCTGATTAATAAGAGGTAACAGCAAATCTTTCCATAAGTCTAAAGGAAGTTCACTGTTCTTATGATTCGAGAAAATATTTGGATTAATAATGGATATGCCTGCAAAAGTAAATTGATTATGTGAGTCTAAAACTTCAGCATAAGATCCTTGAATGGAAAAGTCTCCTTTATTATTGTGGCTCGGGTTTGGAACGCCTATTAAATGAGCATACTCTACTTCAAGATTAAGTTGTGATATATCAAAGTCACATATTAGATCAGAATTTAATATAAGTATTGGTTCGGCACCCAAATGTTCAGATGCATTAATTAAGCCTCCTCCAGTTCCTAATAAAAATGGTTCTTCGATGCAAACTATCTTATCTTGCATAGGGTGCTTATCTAAAAAAGTAGTAATCTGATCTTTTAAATGGAATACATTTATAACTATTGAGTCTGGATTAATCTTACTTGCGGTATCTAATGCAATATCAAGTAAGGTTTTAGTGCCAATTTTTATTAGAGGCTTCGGGACTTGATTGCTTAAAGGACGTAATCTTTTTCCCTCCCCAGCTGCAAATATCATCACGTTCATGATACTTCCAACCTCTGCTGTAGATTAGTTCGAGTCTCTTTAAATATGGAATTATCATGGCCTAACAAGAGAAGTATTTCTGATAAATTATTTAGTATTTGAGGTAAATCTTTTAATCTAAAGGTTAAAGATGATTCAGTATATAATCTTGCTAAAGTTCCAAGAATTCGCATATTTCTATGCACCCCAGCCTCTAAAATAATGGTCTGCATATCTTCGAAGCTAATATCTTGCTTAGAAAAACTTAAGTAGTTAGATGTTACTTTATCAATCAGTGGGTGGTTGATCTCAGAATAGTGATCTATTGAGATGCCTGCCAAATCTGTTCCTATTGAAGTCATGCATAGGTCCTGAAAATCAATTACAGCTACAGTTTCATCAGGGAGGATGAATAAATTACGTCTTTCGAAATCAGTATGTGAGTTCGCCTGGGGATGAGTCATTAATCTCTCTGAGAAAACATCAATCAGCTCTTCAATGTATTGAGGAGTATCTAAATCCAAAAAATTTTCAAAAAAAACATTTTTAATCAACCCAGCTTGTTCTCTTAATCTATTAATAGTGATCTTAGGAATATCTTTAATTTTTGCTTTTTGAATGGTAACTATAGCCTCTATAACGGATTGAAAAGTTTTTTCATTTTTATAAAACTCTAAATCATAAATTAAAGATTTGTCACCTAGATCACTTTGAAATGAAACATTGTTATTTTCTGAAAAGGCTAATATCTCTGGAGCCTTAATTCTATGATCAGATAATGCTTTAGATAACCTAAAGAATGTTGACTGATCAATACCTTCTGGAGCCCAACAAACTACAAATGATTTGTTGTTGCTCTGAGCCCTAAAATACTTTCTTCCACTTGCTTCATTTGTAAGAGGAGAAAGATCTTGAACTGCCGGATCAAAATCTTTAGCAAGTTCTAGCAATTCATGAATGTTGGGTTTAGCTATTTTTGATCTCCTCTGGTAATGGTGTATCAGCTGGTACAAAAAAGTCTGGTGCAAGTTCACTAAATGGTACCTCAGCATATTTAGAAAAGTCACGCACTCCTGATTCATAGAGCACTAAATCATCAATGCAAAAGTTTCCAGAAAATTCTTTAGAATCTTTGATTAAAATTTCGTAAGCTGCATCAGCCATAATTGATGCTTTCCTAGATATGCTCATCATCGAGTCGCCGCCTAAGACATTCTTGATTGCGGCTGTTGCAATAGCTGTTCTAGGCCAAATAGCATTCACTGCTATGCCCTCGCTTTTGAATTCCTCTGCCATACCTAACACACACATGCTCATCGTATATTTCGCCATAGTATAGGCAACATGAGAACCAAACCATTGTGGAGACATATCAAGTGGGGGGGCTAAATTTAAAATATGGGGGTTGGTTGACTCCTTGAGATGAGGGATGCAATATTTGCTTACCATGTATGTGCCTCTTCCATTAATCTGATGCATAAGATCATATCTCTTCATATCAGTATCAACTGTTTTTGTAAGCTGTATCGCAGAAGCATTATTGATACATATATCAATACCATTAAACTCTTTATTGGTTAACTTAATAGCATCTAAAACACTCTCTTCATCCCTAACATCGCATACTAAAGGCAAAGCCCTGCCGCCCTCTTGCTCAATTTCTTCCGCCGCAGTATAAATTGTGCCAGGGAGTTTAGGATGAGGCTCTGCAGTCTTAGCAGCTATGGCAATATTTGCACCATCCTTAGCTGCTCGTTTAGCAATTTCCAAACCGATGCCTCGACTGCCTCCGGTTATAAATAACGTTTTATTCGAAAGGCTCATAAAATCTCCTATGGTTAAGTGCTACATTATATCAATCACGTATAATTTAAGGATGAGAATAAAATTTATTTATGATGTTGCAAGTCCTAACGGTTATTTATGTCATAAAGTCATCCCATCGTTTGAACAAAAATTTGGTGTTACGTTTGATTATATTCCTTGTTTGCTAGGAGGGATATTTAAGCTGACCAATAACCAACCGCCTATGATTGCAAATGCAGAGATACCAAAAAAATCTGAATATATGATGGCTGAAATTAATAGGTTTGCTACTTTCCATAGACTAAAAGATTTTTCATTTAATCCACATTTTCCTATTAATACTATAACCATTCAAAGAGGTGCGTTGGCTGCTCAAGAAACAGACTGCTTTAGAAATTATGTTGATGCTGTGGCAAGCGGTTTTTGGGAGCAAGAATTAAATCTAGGAGATGTATCGGTCTTACATGAATGTATACAAAATGCAGGTATTGATGCTGATACTATTATCGCTCTTACGAATCAACAAAGAATAAAAGATCTATTAAAAGAGAATACTCAAAGAGCTGTTGATGCTGGTGCATTTGGAGTGCCTACATTTTTTATCAAGGACGAGATGTTCTTTGGAAAAGAAGCTCTTAGAGAAATGCCAGACTTTATATCATCAAAAAAATAAACTTTTAACATAGATTCTTTTCTAACTGAAAATAGTACAATGCAAGGAATGCTAAAAAGCCTTACAGGCAGAATCTTAATTGTTTTGATGCTCTCAAATAGCGCTTTTGTATTTGGAGCAACATGTTTAATACAAAGTTATCCAGAAAACTCTCTGGCAAAGATTGATAATGAATATCTAAAAGCAGATAAAATTAGTCTAGTTGATAAACAGATACTTAAGCTATATGGAGAGATTGAATTAGGGTTAGAAAGAGGCTTCTTAAAGGCTGATACGGCAATACTTAATAAAACAGCAAATACTATCAAAGGCATTAAAAATGGGGAAGTATTGTTCTCAGATGCTTTATTCCAATTTCAGAATGGATCAATAAATCGCAATACAGGTCAAATAAATTTAGAGAATGGCAATGCTATCTTAAAAAATAAGAAGCTTAAGTTTCAATTTAAAGACCTTTCATCAATCGATAGATCAGAATTGCTATTTAGAGATGTTTCGTTTTCATCTTGCTCAGAACCGTCTAAGGGATGGGAGATAAGCGCTAAAGAAGTATTAGTAAACCAAGAATCTAAACGAGGGGTAATCAATGACCTTGAGCTTAAAATATTTGAAAATAGATTATTCAGACTACCAAAAGTACCTTTTCCTGCAACTGATCAGCGTCTGAGTGGCATTTTAGAACCAGATATAGCGATTACTTCTGATGGCATAGATTTTTATATACCTTTTTATATAGTGACATCTCAAAAGTCTGATATTACTGTTGCTCCTAGACTGATAAATGAAAGAGGTTTAGGGATAGAGTCAAATGTTAGGTATTTATCTGGGGGCAGGCTCAATCAGATTAATGTTCTATATTTTGATAATGATAAAAAGTTTCATAATAACCAAGAGAAAAGATGGGCTGTTAATGCTAATGAAAGCATTCTGTTACCTTGGGGAAAGCTATCAATTGATTGGTCAAAAGCCTCTGATCCTTTGGTTCTTAATGATCTTGGATCAGATCTTGATCAATTCAGTAACCGAAGAGAATATAAGCTCAAACAGAATGTTGAATTAGATTTAGGATTTAAAAATGGATCCTTAAAGCTATCTCAAGAAGGGTATCAAATATTAAATCCGCTTCTGCCATTCAAATTAAAAAAATCACCCGCAATAAACTTTAATTATATAAATCAGTGGAGAAATATTCTGATGGACTGGTCGTTAAGCTCAGAAAAGTTTGAAAATGATGGTCCATTAGGAAGTTTTTACTTTATAAATAATCAGAGTGTTAGCCCAATTAATAATCGTGAAGGTAGAAGACAGTCTTTTTCATTAGAGATTATTGCATTTGCAAATCTTGATGGAACGAATATAGAGCTTTCGAATGAGATAATTTATAAAAATTATCATTTAAAAAATAAGTATAAAGATCATGATAATTTTCTAATTACGAAACTAAAATTAGATAAAGTTTTTCTGAAGACTAACTCTAATGGTTATGAGTTAATTAAGCCGCAAATTGGTTTTGGCTATACTGACTTTACGAGTCAGTCAGAGAATCCGATCTTTGATTTACATCCCTATCATGTGGATTCAAAACACCTAATTTCTGAAAGCAGATTGCTTGGGATTGATAGAATCTTAGATGAAGAATATGTATATCTTGGTATTGATTGGGAAAAAAAATATGGTGACTTAGAGATAAGGACCTACTTAGCAAGAAAGAATTTTTTAAATGACAGTAAGGTGCTTAACGAACTGTATGGATTAGATTCTTCGAAAGATAATCTACTGCTACTTAATGCGTCTATAAGAAATAACAATCTTATGTTTTTTACTAATGCAACTTATGAAAAGAAATCTGATGCTTTGAACAAAGGAGATATTGGGTTGGAATACAATAATGGCGATGAAAAAGTATATATTGCAAGAAGATTTAGAAAGGGAAATGAGTTTAGTCTATTCAATGAGCTAGATTATCTTGAGTTTGGTCTTGAAAAATATTTTGGTGGAGGTTATCAGCTTTTAGCTGGAACTAAGCAAGATCTAAATCAAAACAAGAATATAGAAAGTTTTATTGGTGTAGGTTATGAGTCGTGTTGCTTTGCATGGAGGATTTATGCAAGCGATAAAAGACTCTCTGGATTTAATAGTGCACTAAACTCAAATCTAATCAATGCATCTGATATTTTTATGTGGAAGGAGATGATTCAATTAGAAAACAAAAGCAGGATTAGTTTTGAGTTTGAGTTAAAGGGTCTAACAGGGCCAAAAAATAAATTAGCAAAAATGTTTACTCAGTCACTCTGGAACTTATAATCAACCACAATGAAAAAATTTATATTCTCAATATTTATAATATTCTTATCTTTCAGTGGTTTTGCGAAGTTTGAAAGTCTAGATCGTATTGCAATTATTGTTAATGATGGTGTTGTCTTGGAATCCCAAGTACAGTCAATGATGCAAACATTTAAAACGCGACTCCAAGAACAGGACATACCGATGCCTGCAGAAAGCATAATCATCCAACAGGTAAGAGAAAGACTGATACTTGAAGAGCTTCAATTACAAAGTGCAAAAAGAGCGGGTGTAAGAATTAGTGATGCTGAACTAAACCAAGCTATAGCAAATATAGCAGCACAAAATAATTTTTCCATTGAGCAATTTATAGAAGCTATTGAGTCTGAAGGCCAAGTATATGCAACCTTCAGAGAGCAAATCAGAAAAGAGATGATCATTCAAAGAGTTCAGAGAGGTAAAGTCGGTAGTCAAATTATCATTACTGATCAGGAGTTGTATGCATTTATCTCCACTGAAGAAGCTAAAACTCAATTATTGCCAGAATTCTTGATTAAGCAAATACTAGTTAAAGACCTAGAAACAGCAAATAATATTAGAGGGATGATTGAAAGTGAAGCATCCTTTGAAAAGCTTGCATCAGAATATTCTATCTCCTCAAATGCTTCTCAGGGAGGCTCTTTAGGCTGGAGAAAAGCTATAGATCTGCCAGATTTATTCTTCAATAACATAAATAATCAAAGGGTCGGTTACATCACTCCTCCGCTTAAAAGTGGTGCAGGTTTTCATTTATTAATGCTATCGGATAAAAGAGGGCCTTTAGTACAGTATGAAGATCAATGGAATGTAAGGCATATATTAATGTCACCAACTAAATTAAGAGATGAAACTTTTACACAAGAAGAATTAGAAGACGTTAGGAAAAGATTGTTTGCGGGAGAAGAATTTTCTTTATTAGCTAAAGAGTTTTCTGAGGATCCTGGTTCAGCAAATAAAGGGGGTGAACTTGGGTGGCTTCCAAAAGGAGCAACTGCACCAGCATTTGAAAAAATGATGTTGGAGACAAAAATTGGAGAGATCTCACCCGTATTTGAATCTCAGTTTGGGTTTCATTTTCTTGAAGTATTAGATACTAGAAACTATGACATGACACAAGATCTGATAGAGGATAGAGCTTATGGCGTTCTATTTTCAAGGAAATTTGATGAGGAGCTTGAGAATTCATTAAGGACTATGCGCGCTGAAGCTTTTGTAGAGTTCAAAGACCTAGATTGAAAAAGATTTTATATTCTCCTGGAGAGCCGGCTGGCATTGGTCCTGATTTAATAATACGACTATGTAAAACTAATTTTTGGGAGAACCTTAGAGGTGGCGTTGGAGTGCTTGGTGATCCAAAGCTTTTTTTAGATAGAGCTAAAATTATAAATAAAAATATTAATCTAATTCAGATCAAGAATCTGGATCAATTAAAGAGAAATAATAAAGGTGAGTTACAAATTCTTGATGGTACTACTTGTAGTGACTCTTCTTCTGGAGTACTAAACCCTAAGAATGCTAAATATGTAATTGATCGCCTGAATCAAGGTATTGATACATGTCTATTAAATAAAGAGTGTATTCTGGTTACAGGCCCAATAAGTAAAAATAATATTGTAAAAACTTATAAGAGTTTTATGGGACATACCGAATGGATACAAAAAAGAACAAAATCTAAGCACGCGTTAATGCTACTTAGCTCCCCTAAAATAAAAGTTGCGTTATCAACCACTCACATACCATTAAAAAGTGTTTCAAGCTACATAACAAAGAACTCTGTATTAGAAAATCTAAGAATAATACATAGAGACCTACAAAAATTCTTCAAAATAAAGAATCCACGCATCACTGTTTTGGGTCTGAATCCTCACGCAGGTGAAAATGGTACTATTGGAACCGAAGAAGGTATCGCATTAATGCCTGCAATTAAACAAGCTAATAATGAAGGAATTCATGCTTCTTTTCCTATTTCTGCTGATACTGCTTTTACTAAGAAAATCTTATCTAAAACTGATGTCTACCTATCTATGTATCATGATCAAGCTCTTCCTGTTTTAAAGGCTCTGAGTTTTGGTAAGGCTGTGAATGTTACATTAGGCATACCATTAATTCGTATTTCTGTAGATCATGGGACTGCATTAGAATTGGCTGGTAAATCAAAACCAAATGATACATCTTTAAAAGAGGCCTTTACACAGGCTGATACAATGATTTAATGTCAAATAGGTCGATTCGAAGAAAATTTGGACAAAACTATCTAAAAGATCCTGTCACAATTCTTAAGATTGAAAATGCTATAAATTTAAAGAGAGGTGATAATTGTCTAGAAATTGGTCCGGGAAGAGGTTCATTAACTGATTTTATTATTAACTCAGAAGCAAATGTTATTGCAATTGATATTGATCGTAACAATATAGCTCATCTCAAGAAGAAATATTCTAAACATCAAGTAGATCTTATTTGTGGTGATGTTTTGAAGTTTGACTATTCTAAGTTACCTAAGAGGTTGAGAGTAATTGGTAACTTGCCATATAACATATCTACTCAAATTATTTTCAATTTAATATCGGCAGCTAATAGAATTGAAGATATGCATTGTATGCTACAAAAGGAAGTGGCAGAGAGGATCTGCGCATCACCAGGCGAGAGAAATTGGGGGCGATTAGCAATCAAGACAAGCTTATATTTCTCTTCACAAATCCTATTTAATATAGAGCCAAATGCGTTCGATATTCAACCAAAGGTTACCTCAAGCTTTATACGAATGACAAGGTTAAATAAACCTCTTCTAAAAGAGTCAGATTATGCTAACTTTTCTGAATTTATAGACCAATGTTTTGTGCACAAAAGAAAAAATATTAGAAATAATCTTCAGGGCTATATCAAAGATTGGTCCATCACTCAAATGACTGGAAATGAAAAACCTGAGAAGATTTCATTGGATAATTTTATTAGCCTTTTTAAGATATTAAGACAATGAGCACATATGTAATTGGAGATGTCCATGGATGTTTTAATGAGCTGAGGAGACTATTAGAAAAAATTAATTTTAAAAAGGATGAAGACAAAATAATTTTTATAGGAGATCTAGTTAATAGAGGGACGCAATCTTTAGAGGTATTAGATTTTTGTTTGCAGAACAGATCATCTGTAACAACAGTCCTAGGGAATCATGATCTATTTTTGCTTAAGCTAATGATAAATAATTCGTCATCAAAACACCTAAAATCAATTTGTTTACATAAAAATAAGAAGGAATATTTTGATTGGCTCATTAAGAGGCCCTTAATAATTAAGAAAAAAATTGGACCCAAAAATTTTTATATATCTCATGCTGGTATACCGCATGTCTGGTCAATGAACCAAGCAATAAAGATATCTAAAAATGTATTACAGTTAATCAGGAAAGAACCAAAAAAGTTCTTCAATCTAATGTGGGGTAACCATCCTAAGCAATGGATGCAAGGCCTTGAAAAAGATGATGAGCTCAGGCTTGTTATCAACTACTTAACTAGGATGAGATTTATAAATAAAGATGGGAAGCTTGATCTCATATCTAATGGAATTTATTCTAAATCAGGATTGGATCCATGGTTTAAGTACATTAACCTAAAGGAGAATCAAGTTTTAATATTTGGGCACTGGGCAGCACTGAATGGCAAAACTAATTTAAAAAATATAATAGGTTTAGATACGGGGTGTGTTTGGGGTAGAAAGTTAACTGCGATTAGGCTTAATGACGAAAAAATATTTCAAATAAGTAAGTAAGATGGATATCTATCAAGTGGGTGGTTCAGTGAGAGATGAAATTCTTGGGGTAGTACCTAAAGATAAAGATTGGGTTGTAGTTGGATCATCTCCAAAAGAAATGGAAGATTTAGGTTTTAAGGCAATAGGTAAGGATTTTCCTGTTTTCTTGCATCCTGAAACCAATGAAGAATATGCGTTAGCAAGAACTGAAAGAAAAAGTGGTCAAGGCTATAAAGGGTTTACATTCTATTATGATAAAACAGTTACTATAGAAGAAGATTTAGAACGACGAGATTTAACAATCAATGCTATTGCTAAAGATAAGAATGGAAAGTTCATTGACCCGTTTAACGGGATGGAAGATTTAAAAAATAAGCTATTTAATAATGTATCTAATGCTTTTTCTGAAGACCCTCTTAGGGCTATGAGGGTAGGTAGATTCTTAACATACAATCAACTGCAAGAATTCAAACTCACTCAAAGCTTAAAACAATCAATTAATGCAATAGTTAAAAGTAATGAGTTAAAGGTGCTGTCTTCGAATAGAGTTTGGGCTGAAATAGTAAAGTCCTTAAACAACCATCATAGTGCTAATTTCTTTATATTTATCAAAGAGATGTCTCTGACTGATCCATGGTTCCGGGATCTAAAATCTATTTCAAATCTTGAAGCAAAAACGATGGAGCTGAAATGGGTGCTGCTTGAATCACAAAATCAATTTAAAATCTCAAATCATTTTAAATTACCAAAGAATCTATTAAACCTTTTAAAAGTCTGTAAGCTTCTAATTCAAGTCTCTCAAACAAGTGATGAAAATACACTGGCTAAGCAAATCGGTCTATTAAATATAGAAAGAAACAAATTATATATTGATGATATTTTAACCATAGGTATCCAAAGAATGCATACTCAAAAAATTAAAACAATCTTAAAAGAATATAAAAAGTTGAATCTTCGTGATCTTGATGAGATAAAGCCATCTGAGATTAAGAATGAGAAGCACAATAGATTATTAAAAATTGTAAAGAAAATAAATGTCTAAAGTTGCATTAATTACTGGTGGATCAAAAAGAATTGGCAAAGCAATTGTAATGGCTCTGTGGAATGAGGGATGGGATGTAATCATACACTTTAATGAATCTACCTCTGATGCTAAGAAATTAATGCAGAATCTTAATCATAAAAGGAGTGATAGTGCTCGATGCATTAAAGCAAATCTAGATAATGAAAAAGAAATAAAATATTTAATTGATGAGTCGATTAAACAATTTGGTAGCATCGATGCATTGATTAATAATGCCTCTACTTTCTTTCCTACCCCTATCTCAAAGATTTCAAAAAAAAATTGGGAATTACTTATTAATAGCAATTTAAAGGCGCCTATATTTTTAATTGCTGGACTTAAGGATGTTCTTAAGCTATCCAAAGGAATTATTATTAATATAACTGATATTAATGCTCATTCTGGATTATCAGATCATTCAATCTATATAGCTGCAAAATCTGGTCTCAATGCTATCACTAAGACTTTTGCAAAAGATCTCAGTCCAGATATTCGCGTTAATGCAGTTGCTCCAGGAGCAATTCTTGAGCCTCCAAAAAAAAATTGGACAGAAGCAGAGAAAAATAAAATAATTAAGAGAATACCTTTACAAAAAATGGGTGATGTAGAAGACATAGCGGAAACAGTCAAATTTCTTGTAAATTCAACCTATATAACTGGACAGATTATAAATGTAGATGGAGGTCGATCAATAAACTAATGAATAAAGAAATTTTTGCAGGAACCAAGGAAGTTGAAGGAAGGCTGAGATTCAATGAGGAGGGTTTAAAAGATTGGTTTGGTGAGAATATTAAGGAGTTTGGTGACATAATATCAATTGAACAATTTAAGGGTGGGCAATCAAATCCTACCTATAAAGTTACTACACAAACTAAACAATTTGTGCTCAGAAGAAAGCCTCCTGGAAAACTATTGCCATCGGCACATGCTGTAGATCGAGAGTACAGAGTTATCACAGCACTTGAAGATACAAATGTTCCTGTGCCGAAAACTTATGGTTTATGTGAAGATCCAGATGTGATTGGTACTCCATTTTTTTTAATGGACTTTTTAGATGGTCATATTTATTGGGATTTGCTTTTAGAAGATAAGTCGCCAGAAGACAGAAAAGAGATATACAAAAATAAAAATAAAGTGATCTCTGAACTCCATAAAGTTAATTATGAGAAGGTAGGATTATCAAGCTTTGGAAAGCCTGGAAATTATGTTGCAAGACAAGTATCTAGATGGACTAAACAATATCTTGCCTCAGAAACTCAGAATATAGATTCAATGAATAATCTCATTGAATGGTTGCCTAAAAATATACCTGATGATGACCAAACATGTATTGTGCACGGAGATTATCGTCTTGATAATATGGTTTTTAATAACCAAAACGAAGTGCTGGGGGTATTGGATTGGGAATTATCAACGCTCGGTCATCCTATTGCTGATTTTAACTATCATTGTTTAAGTTGGAGGAACTCACCAGAATTTCAAGATCAAAAATTCCTTAAAGAATCTGGTATACCAAATGAAAAAGAATATTTAGACATGTATTCAGAAAATACGGGAAAAGATATTTCTAGTGATTGGGAGTTCTATTTTATTTTTAACCTATTTAAACTTGCAGGCATCTTGCAGGGTATCGTGGGAAGAGTGAGGGATGGTACAGCAGCAAGTAAATATGCTGAGGATAGAGGTAGCCAAGTTATCCCATTAGCAGAGGCTGGATGGTCGCTAGTCGAAAAAAATTATTGATCTCCCAAAAGTTCGTTTAATGGTCTAGAAACAAAATCATATTGATTGATTTCATCGCTTTTAAAAATTTCTTCTCCCCTGTCATTAATCTGAAGCACGATGTCTAGGTCTAAGGTTCTATTGCTAAACTTAGAAACATTTCTATCCCTACCCGATTCATCCTCAATAGTTTTTAGTGTGCTATTTAAATCATTAAAAGATAAATCTGTGTTACCAACTACAACAAGATTTAAAAAATCATTGCCTTTAAATCCTTCAGCCTTAGTCTTGTAGGTTGATGAACGATTAGTACTAGATAAGACCTGTTGTAACTTATCGAGTGCTAAATCTATATTGGATTGCGCGTTTATATTACTTCCAATAGAAATATAGTATTTCATCATCGATGAATAATAACTCCTACATCCTTTGCATGCCTCAAAGCTCCTGGTTTTGATACTCTTAATTTAATTGAATCTACCTTATATTTTTTTTTAATAAGTTGGGTTATGCCTTCTGCTAAAGACTCTTGAAGTTTAAACGTGGATCCTTGTACAAACTTAATCACGTCTTTTGTGATTTTCTTATAATCCAAGGTATCTTGAATGGAATCATTTTTAGAGGCTTTCTTACAATCAAAGTTTATCTCGATATCGATACTTACTTCTTGCGGAACCTCTTTTTCCCAACCAAATATGCCAATTATTGTTTCAACTCTTAAGTCATTAATATAAATAATATCTTTCACTTGCTTATCTCGTTGAGTGGCCATCTTGGTCTAACATATGATTCTAAATGATAATGCTTATGATGAGAGTATAAAGACCCTAGGTAGGCAATCATAGCTGCATTATCAGTGCAGTGTTTTATTGGTGGATAGTGGGCTGTTACATGTAGCCTGTTTGAAAGGTCAGTCATCTTATCTCTTAAAAGCGTATTTGCAGCCACTCCACCAGCCAAAACTATACAATTTGATTTGGAGACATCAAATGCTTTCTCAATTTTTCTAATTAAAACATCAGTGGCTGCTTCCTGAAATGAAGCAGCCATGTTTGCTAAGTCAGATGGTGATGGATCAGTTATTTTCTTTAATTCATATAGGACAGAGGTCTTTAATCCACTAAAGCTCATATCAAGACTGTCTGTATTCATCATAGGTCTGGGGAATTGAAAAATACTTGAATCACCCTCTTCTGCTAATTTTTCTAAAGCTGGTCCTCCTGGATAATTTAAACCTAATAGACTTGCTACTTTATCAAATGCCTCTCCAGCAGCATCATCTCTAGTCTCTCCCAAAAGTTCATAATCTCCTAAAGACTTAACTTCAATAATCATTGTATGTCCCCCCGACACTAGCAATGTTAGAAATGGAAATCCGATTTTGCTACCTTGAGACATCCTAGGGGCATGTAAATGGGCTTCTAAATGATTAACTGGGATAATTGGTTTATTCAGTCCTAAAGCTAGGCCCTGTGCAAAATTCTCCCCAATAAGAAGTGCTCCAATTAATCCGGGTCCTGCGGTATAAGAAATTTGATCAACTTGATCTAAACTGAAATCTTTTAGTGTTGATTCAGTAACAGTCATAATTTTTGCACAGTGATCTCTTGAAGCCAATTCTGGCACCACTCCCCCATAGTCCTTATGAATATCTATTTGCGAAAAAACTTCTTCAGCGATAATACCTTTCTCATTGTCATAAAGAGCTACAGCTGTCTCATCGCAGGAAGTTTCTATACCTAAAGTAATCATGTATATATCTTTGCAATAGTCACATAAAAATAATAAACTACGCAACTTAATTATGCCTTCAATAACGATAAAAGACACCGAATACTTTGACGTAGGTTTAAGAAAATTTAAGCGTGCTTGTGAAAAAGCAGGAATACTTCCTGAAATTCGTAAAAGAGAGTTCTATGAGAAGCCAACTGAAGCAAGAAAAAGAAAGATGGCTGCTGCAGTAAAAAGAGCTAACAAGAACAATAGGAAATATAATTTCTCAAGACCAAGAACCAGAAGATAATTGTCTTTATTAAATTCTATTAATCAAGATTTAAAATCAGCAATGCTTGCGAAAGACTCTCTTGCAAGGGATACATTAAGGATGCTGATAGCTGAAATAAAAAAATTTCAAATTGATAACAAGGTTGAAGCAGCTGATAAGGATGTCTTATCGATTATTAATAAAATGATTAAACAACGCAAGGATTCTATTGACCAGTTCACAAAAGGCAATAGAGATGATCTTGCAAATACAGAAAGAGAGCAATTAGAAGTTATACAAAAGTATCTTCCTGAACAACTCTCTGATAAAGAGGTTGAAGAGGTCATTAAAAATAAAATCAATGTGTTGGAAGCTTCATCAATGCAAGATATGGGCAATGTGATGGGTGCTTTAAAATCAGAGCTTGCAGGTAAGGCTGATATGAGTCTAGTTAGCGAATTAGTTAAAAAGTCTCTTCAATAATTCTAATACTTGTATGCCGAGGGTTTATCGCTCGAGCTTTTATACCTGTCTGTCAATCTAGAAGATCGAGTTGTTAAGTCTTGAATCTTGCCATTTATTAAAACATACTTTGGGAATGATGATGGCTCTAAAGGGTCTTGATCCCAAACTACAATATCAGCATAGTTTCCTTCAGCAATTAAGCCTCTTCCAGACAAACCAAAGGTATCTGCAACATTTTTTGTCATACCTTGAATAGCCGTTCCATAACTCATTCCATAGGCTACAGCATTACCAGCGCCTTGTCTCATTAAATGATAATTGTGACTTCTTTGCGTGCTAAACATTAAATTAATTCCTGCCTGATCTAGGATTCCTCCTAATTCAATATTTGAGGCTAGCTCATCAAATGAATCAGGAATATTATCCATTGGATCAATGATAATTGGTACATCAGCTTTAATTATCTCATCAAGAACTAATGGGGCTTCTTCTGCGCTTAATAATACCAAGTTTAATTTAAATTTAGCTTTCAGCCTTAAGGCTTGGAGAATATCCGATGCCCTATTAACCTCTAATACAAGTGGCAATTTATCTCTTACAACACTATGTAAAGCTAAAATATCATTTGCTTGCAATTCAAGACTATCAACCAAATTAATATCCAAAATGTCTTCTACGTTAGTTCCATCATATTGAAGAGAAATCTCCAATAAAGATTCCATAATCTGAATAGTTTCAGACCTTGATCCGTTTCTTGCCCCCAATCTTGCATACATAGCGACATCAGGTATACCCTTGATATCCAATTCACCATCTAGAATAAAAAATGAACCCATTCCTTTAAAAAAACCACTGGAATAACCAGGAGAAGCTATTGCTGAAGTTACTCCATTGCTTCTATTCCATGGAATCAAAGTTGATTTAGGATTAAAGGCATGAAATACACTAAAGCCTGGACCAAAGATGTCTGGCTCATCATCTTTGGTGACATCTAAAGCATTTATCTCTACCACCCCTATATTACTTAAGGGTGAAATGAGTCCTGGAGTAACAATGCTTCCATTCGCCTCAATAACTCTTGCATTGGACTTACTCAAATTCTTTCCTATCTTAACAATCCTTTGGTCTTCTATGAGAATATCAGCTTGAAAAGATTCAAGTCCGTTACCAGAATGAATTAAGCCACCTTTTATAACAATAGAATTGGCATATATTGATTGAGATAAAAAAATAATCGTAATAACTTTATAAAGCTTCATAATGCTGACCTCTCCTTATCAGGATCAATGATCCCTAGTTCAAAATCTGTTACTGGTGTAGTCTTAGGGTTGCTTCTATCAAAAGCAATGGCTCCATCTATAAACACCGTAAGTGTTTTTGCATAAACACTAAATGGATTGGTGTCCCAGATAACTAAATCGGCATCTTTACCCTTTTCTATTGACCCTGTCTGATCTAATATCCCTGCTGCTTTTGCGGGATTACTAGTAATCCATTTCATAGCTCTAGCCTTGGAAATATTAAATCCTGCTCTTAATCCAGCCGATAAAGCCTTAGAGGCTTCTTGGTTTAGATGCTGGATTCCTACCTCATCATCCGAGTGCACTATTGCACAACCAGAACCTCCTTTGGCTTGATCAACAATAGCGATATTGGCTTGGACCATATCATAAGCCTCATGCTTGAAGCCCCACCAATCAGCCCACATTGCTGCACAAATACCTTCTTCAGCTAACATATCTGCAACCTTATAGGCTTCTACAGCATGATGAAAGGCTGTTATCTTGTAGTTAAATTCTCTAGCTAATTCAACCATCATTGCCATCTCCTCAGCTCGATAACAATGGTTATGAACTAGAATCTCTCCATCTAGCACTCCAGCAAGAGTATCTAGTTGGAGGTTTCTTTTGGGTGGATCAATTAATTCTTTTGCCTCAGAAGATTTAGATTTATATTCATTCTGTCTCTTCTGATAATAGGATGCATTGATCCAGGCCTCTCTATAACCCGCCATATTGCCCATTCTTGTAGAAGGAGCTTGGTTCCGATTACCATAAACCCTTTTAGGGTTTTCGCCACACGCCATTTTTAATGTATGAGGTGCTTTTGGGAACTTCATGTCATGAATTTTATTCTTCGGAGTATTTTTTAAGGTAACACCTCTACCCCCCATTAAATTTGCTGAACCTGGCAAAACATGGAAAGTCGTTACACCTCCTTTTAGTGCCAAAACAAATTGTGGATCTTGTGTCCATACTGAATGCTCAGCCCAAACTTCTGCAGTAACAGGATCTGTGGCCTCATTCCCATCCGAGCTCGTTCTAACTGATGGGGCAGAATAGACTCCCATATGAGAGTGAATATCTATTATTCCTGGGGTAAGCCACCTTCCTGAAGCATCAATTATAAATGCTTGATCATCATCTATATCTTGTTTAAAGGCCTCGATCTTGCCATCTAAAATTAATAGATCATAGCCTAAATACTCATTACCTAGTCCATCATAAACATTCGCTGATTTGATCAAAGTTCTAGAAGATGGCAAGGGGCGATAATTAGACTCAAAAGGCTGTCGTTCATTTGTAGTAATATTTAAATCAGCCTTAATATCTGCTTCAATCTCTACCTCGCTTGAGCAAGATATTATTAGCAAAACTAAGAATATGTGAAAAAAACTTGTCTTTTTCATGCTTATTTACCTCCAATAATCTTTTCAAGATTATATAAGGATATAATGCGATCTATGTCGAGATCAAATAATAGAGAGAATTCTTCTCTAAGAGATGTGTCAATAGATTTAGATATTATTCAAAATGCTGAAGGTTCTGCTTTAGTAAAGTTTGGAAATACCCACGTTATCTGTACTGCAACTATTGAAGATGGAGTTCCAAGGTGGATGCGTGGCTCTGATTTGGGATGGATTACTGCAGAATATGGAATGTTGCCAAGATCAACAAATGAAAGAATGAATAGAGAATCGGTTAGGGGTAAACAAGGCGGGAGAACGATGGAGATTCAAAGGCTGATTGGTAGGGCATTAAGACAAAGCGTTAATATGAAGTATTTAGCAGATAAGACAATTACTATTGATTGTGATGTTATTCAAGCTGATGGTGGAACAAGAACTGCTGCAATAACTGGGGGATGTGTTGCGCTGTTTTATGCAATTAAAAATACTTTAAAAGATCACAGAGCAATTAAAAAATATGTTGCAGCTGTTTCAGCTGGGATTATCAATGGGACACCAATGCTTGATCTAGATTATAACGAGGATTCTAATGCAGAAAGTGATTTGAATTTCGTAATGGATGAAGAATACAAAATTATTGAAATTCAAGGTACTGCCGAGGAGCAACCTTTTACAGAAGAAGAATTAAATGAAATGCTTAATTTAGCTAAAGAGGGCATAAAAAAAATTATTTCGATTCAAAAGGAATGTCTGAGCTAACTAAAAGACAAAAAATATTTATTCAAGAGGCAATTAACACTCAGGCTCTTGAATTTGGAAATTTCATATTAAAGTCTGGCAGAGAAAGTCCCTATTTTTTTAATGCTTCCAAGTTAATTGCTAAAGGAAATCTATCATTAATAACAGATGCTTTTGAAGAGATTTTTAATAATGCTTCCATAAAGATCGATCAGATCTTTGGGCCTGCATACAAAGGCACTATATTAGGAAGTTTTCTTGGGCTGAGACTTCAAAAAAATAATAATGAAATAAGTTTGTGTTTTAACAGAAAAGAAATTAAAGATCATGGAGAGAAGGGAGTGTTTATTGGAGCAAAACCGACTGGAAGAGTTCTGATTATTGATGATGTCTTATCTGCTGGAACAGCTGCAACAGAATCCATCAAGCTTATCAAAAATGCAAATGCCACTCCAATGGCATTAATTGTTGGCCTTAATAGACAAGAAAAAGGAAGCGGACAAGAGTCTGCAGCTATAGAACTAGAGGCTAAATTTAATATCAGAGTATATTCAATCATTGATCTTGATGATCTAATAGTCTATCTAGAAGAAGAAAATAAAATAAGAGAGTTAGAGAGCATGCAGGCTTATAGAGAGAAATGGGGAGCATAGTATTGTGTTTGCTGGAATAGTGGATAGCATAGGCATACTCATTTTTAAAGAAAAGTCTAAGGGCTTTGATACTATCAAAATTCAAACACAGAAAGGTTTCACAGAGAGACTAAAAAAAGGTGCAAGCGTTGCAGTTAATGGTGTTTGTCTTACTGCTAAATCATCATCGTCCAACTGTCTTGAGTTCGATGTTGTGAAAGAAACTCTGTTATTAACTAATCTATCTGAGTTACAGGATAAGGACAAAGTTAACTTAGAAAGATCCATAACTGCTGCAACGGAAATAGGCGGCCACCTAGTATCAGGCCATGTCCATGGTACGGCAAAGATTGTTTCAATAGAACCTATATCTAAAGGAGCAAAAGATATCGTGATGGAGCTACCTAACGACCTTATGGAGTATGTATTTTATAAAGGCTATATTGCGATAAATGGTTGTAGCTTAACAGTAGGCAACTTAGAAAATAATTCTATTAAAGTCCACTTAATACCAGAAACCCTAGAAATTACCAATCTAAATGATCTAACGGCTGGTGATAAAGTAAATGTCGAAATTGATCAAAACTCTATCATGACCGTAGATACTATAAAAAAAGTATTATCTAAGAAAGAAGACTAGTTAAGATTGCCATTCTCATTCCAATACCATTTGCTATCTGGTTTTGTATTTTCATATTGGGTAAATCAGTAACATCGGATGAGAGTTCAATCCCGTAATTAACAGGTCCTGGATGAAAAAGTAAGAAATTTTTATTAGCAACCTTAAGTCTGTTTGCGTCTATTTGATAAGATTTTAAATAGTCCTCATAATCTATACTTAGTGAGTCTGTAAGTCTTTCTTTTTGAATTCTTAAAGCCATAATTAAATCTGCATTGGTTAGAGCCTTATCTAAATCATTTTCAAAATCTCCCAATTGATGATCTAAATAGTCAGAACAAAGCTCTGGTAACCCATTAAAAGTAATAGATTTATAGCCAGTCTTTGAAATAAGTTCACAAAATGATCTTGCAACTCTAGACTGATCTAGGTGCCCTACTATTGTAATATTCATATTTGAAATATCATCTTGAAAGTCTTTTATTGTCATATAATCAAGAAGTGCCTGGCTTGGGTGAGAGTTAATACCTTCACCAGCATTGATAAATTTCATGTTGGGGAAACTTTCTGCTAGCTCATAAATGATTGGCTCAGAATGTCTAATGATACATAGATCTACTCCCATCATAGATAATGCCTCAATTGTGTCTTCAATAGATTCGCCCTTATTTAACGAGGATTCTGTAGTATTAAAATCAATGAATCTTGCTCCTAGATTCAGTGATGCGATTTGAAAAGAGAGCTTTGTTCTGGTGCTAGGCTCAAAAAACATTGAGACAATGGTCTTATCATGATAAATGGGGTCTTGTCTAAAAGCTCCTTTCTGGTCTCTAAACTTATTAGCTAAAGACACAAGATCGTCAATGTCTTGTTTTTCCAAGTTAGTTAAGTTTAAGAGATTGCCCATCATCACGTATCTTCTATGTTGACTATTGCATCAATCTCAATATTTGCATCTTTGGGTAGTCTAGATACCTCTATGGTTGCTCTTGCAGGATAAGGTTGTGAGAATCTTGCGTCCATAATTTCATTAACTGTATTGAAGTTTGATAAGTCTCTAAGATAAATATTTAATTTTATAGCATTATCTAAACTGGTAGAGCTAGAGTGGCAAATGGCCTCTAAATTATTAAATACTTGGTTAACTTCATCTTCAAAGCTTCCTGTTACTAAATTTTGATCATCTGGATGTAGGGCTACCTGACCAGAAATAAATAATAAATTATTGATTACAACACCTTGAGAATATGGGCCAACAGGTGCCGGTGCTTTATCAGTATTGATGATGTGTTTTTTCATTTTTGCTTCTTGTATCATTTAATATTCTGATGCAACTGGTAACAAATTTCTGTGTCCTTACTTTCTTCATTAAACTTCTTAGATCTTCAACATTGGCAAAGTCTCCTTCAAATGAGAACTCACTGAGCCTTGCATCTAAATCCTTAGTCAGTGCATTAGAAATATTGATATTGTTTTCTGCAAAAATTGATGCTAAATCTGCCAAGCTACCAGGCTTGTCTTCTGCAATTACTTTGATATGAGCTCTATAAAGTATCTCTCTAGAATTTTCTCCCCACATGCTTGGGAAATACCTAGCTGTATCTGCTCTATTGGGATATACCTGTCGGCATCGAGAGTGGTGGATCACTATACCCCTATCTGTATCTGTATGTGCGGTAATAGGATCGCCATGCACAGGCATACAACATTTTGCATATACAACAGTAACACCTTCTATCTTATGATCAGATAGCACTAAAGCTTTTACGGAATCTTTTGAATTCTTTCTAATCTGTAATCCCTCAAAAAATCTCTCAGCAACTATATTTCCGGTCTTCTTACCCAGGCCTAGATCAGTCAGAAGTTGATTTAGTGTGTCAACTCCTATTAATTTGAGAACTTTTTTCAGTCTGCTCCCTCGATAATCCCTTAGACTTAAGCCACTTCTTTTGAGTTCAGATTCAAGCATAATTTTCCCAGCCTTACGAGCATGGGACTTTTTTTGATGCCTAAGGCTTGCTCTAATTGCACTTCTTGCCTTACTGCTAGCTACAAAATTTAACCATTCTGGATTAGGTTCTGATTCCTTAGAAACTATAATCTCTATGGATTGTCCGTTTTCTAGCTGTATATTTAAGGGAGCATATTTTCTATTAACCTTACAAGCAATTGCTTGATTACCTATATCTGTATGTAACTCATAAGCAAAGTCAATTGGAGTAGCTCCTGATTTGAGATTGACTATGTCACCAGCTGGCGTAAAGACATATACCTCATCATTAAATAGTTCTGATTTCACTGATTCAAAAAACTCTGAAGAGTCTCGAGATGACAAATTAATATCTACTAAATTATCTAACCATTTCTTAGTTCCTCTAGCACTATCTCCACGATCGTCTTCCTTTGTTTTATAAGCCCAATGTGCTGCGATTCCATTTTCAGCAATGAGTTCCATATTCTTTGTTTGGATTTGTACCTCAATTGGAATGGCTTGATGAGTAACAAGCGATGTATGAAGAGCCTGATATCCGTTTGTCTTAGGAATAGCAATGTAGTCTTTAAACTTAAGTTCTATAGGTTTATAAAAATTATGAATAATACCTAAAGATCTATACACATCATCTACACTATTAACAATGATCCTAAAAGCAAAAACATCTAAAATTTCTGAAAAAGGTCTCTTCTTTGTTTTGATCTTTCTATAAATGCTATAGAGACTTTTTTGTCTGCCTTGAACAGTAGCTAAAACATCTTCTTTTTTAAGCTGATGTTTAATTTCTTTTCTTATCTTGTATATGATTCTTTCTCTGCCATTTTTAGCTTTCTTTATTGCACTTTTCAAAAGCTTTGCTCTTAGGGGGTGTAAACATTTAAAGGCTCTGTCTTCAAGTTCAACTCGAAGGCTCTGCATACCTATGCGGATAGCAATTGGGCCATAAAGTTCAAGAGTCTCAATGCATTTTTGTATCTGTTTTTCTCTAGGCAGGAAGTCTATAGTTCTCATATTGTGTAATCGATCACAAAGCTTAACTACAATTACTCTAACGTCTCTTGACATAGCTAATGCCATTTTTTGGAAATTGTTAGCATTTTTATCTGCTACATTTTGTAGGTCTATCTGGTTTAATTTACTTACCCCATCCACTATATTAATCGTATCTTTGCCAAAGATTTTCTCTAAGCTATGTTTTTGAACGTTACAATCCTCAAGAACATCGTGCATAAAACCTGCACAAGCTGATTCAATATCAACCTTCAAATCTAATAATATTGATGTTACTGCTATTGGATGTGATATGTATGGAGATCCATCCATTCTTGATTGACCTTCATGAGCTTCTAATGCTACACAATATGCCAAGTTTAATCTTTTTATCTCTTTTCGAGATAAGTAATTAGAAGCTTGATTGTATATATCTTTTGGAAGTTTAGTTAAAGACCTTTGATTTGCTGGCTGAAAGATTGATAGATTTGCTGAGGTAATGTCACTCAATTGAGGACTCCATATAATGTATCACCCCAATAGATCATCCTTGGGTTCAGGCTTATTCAATGCAAATTCATCAAGTAGCATGTCTTCATCCAGTGTTTCTTGTAATGTTTCCTTATCTAATAGGCCCTCTTCTATTTCCCTAAGAGCAACTATTGTGGGTTTATCATCTTCCCATTCCACCAATGGTTCTCTGCTTGTGGTTGATAGCTGTCTTGCCCTCTTAGATGCAGTCTGAATTAATTCAAATCTGCTCTCTGAATGTTTAAGACAACCTTCTACTGTAATTCTAGCCATAAATAATAACCTCGGAGGCGTATTTTAGTGTTTTTATATCAATTAAGACAATAGTTTATCTAAAAACTCTTGAATTTTGGAATTATAGGGGCTTTTATGTTCCCCCTTAATTATGTCGATAAGTTCTTGGCTACAGCTATAAAAGTCATCATTAATAAGAATATGATCATAAGTTGAGCACTTGGGTAATTCGCTGAAAGCATTTTGAAGTCTTAACTTGATGCTATCTGCAGAATTTGAACCCCTTAGGCTCAATCTATCTTCTAGTGATTCTAAGCTGGGAGGTAATAAGAAGATCGATTGACTTGGTAAAGATAATTGTTTGATTTGATCTACTCCCTGCACATCAATCTCCAAAATTAGATTAATACCTGATGCAAGCTTTTCTTCAACAAAAGATCTTGAAGTTCCATAGTAATGATCATGAACCTTTGCATATTCTAAGAAAAAATTATTTTTGATCTTAACAGTAAAGCTATCTCTATTAATAAAGAAGTAATCTTTTGATTCATGCTCATCCTTCCTAGGCAATCTTGTTGTATGTGAAATAGACAGTTCGACTGAAAGACTATCTTTCTCCAACCTAGATAGAACTGTATTAATTAAAGATGATTTGCCAGTTCCTGAAGCTGCAGAGATTAAAAAAAGTTTTCCGTGATTCTTCATTGAATATTTTGGATTTGCTCTCTTAATTCTTCAGTTAATAATTTTATTTCGAGTGCATAGCTTTTAGGCTCAGATTGTTCAAGCTTAGTTGTTAAGGTATTGGCTTCCCTAAATATTTCTTGTAAAAGAAAGTCAATTTTCTTTCCGTGACTGTTCCTTTCTTTCATAGAATTTGAAATTTCATCTATATGAAATGATATTCTATCCAACTCCTCCTTAACATCGTGCTTAATTAAAATGGCCGCAAGTTCTTTTTCAATGTCTTGTGCTTTATCTGCTTGTAAATAAATATTAAATTTCTGTTTCATATCATTCAATCTTTTGATATTGAGTTTGGGGGCGATTTTTTGAAGTTTTGATAAATAAGATGATATCCCTCGTATCTTTAATCGTACTATTTTTTCTATTTTCTTGCCTTCAGCTTGCCGTGATTTTTTTAGATCAGTGATTGCACCAACTATTAACTTTTTTAACTGAGTATGGCTTGGTTCTTTGCTCTCATTGGTGATTAATGCTCCTGGTATATCTCTGATATCACCAAATGTAAATGATTTGTCTTTAATAGATTGAGAGTTTTGAATAGCTGTATTTACTTTAAGTAATAATTCTTCATTAAGCTGAAAGTTTTGTTCATGGTTTTGATTATTTAACACTCTTAAATCAAACTTACCCCTATTAAATTTTTTTTTGAGCTGTTTTATAGAAAACTCTTCAAGAATCATAGATGAATATAGTAATCTAACCTTACAATCAAAAAACTTACTATTGATGGATTTTATCTCGCAGACTAGATCACAATTGCTGGCCTTAAGTCTCGCAACGCCAAAACCTGTCATACTTTCAATCATGCCCATAATACAACTAGTATATATCCTCTAATAACTTACTATTATTAAATTTAGTTAAATTGAAGATCTTAAAATTGCTTGGTTCTATAAAGTAATCTAAGAAATTTAAATCTGGATATAATGACATAAACCTTTCTTTGTATTCTATTGTCGGTTCGCTAACATTAAGGATCCCACTTGAGACTGAATTAAGAAAATATTTTCTAATGATTTTTACTACCTTCTGTCGACTAATTCTATTAGATGACTTTGAAGGGAGTATTATCTTGTCTCTGTTATATCCTTCTTTAAGACTAGCTAAATAGTCAGTAGCGTCTTCATCATATAGACCAGATAAACGAGCAATCAATAAATGATCATGCTTAAAATGCTTCTGAATGATTTTCTCAGATTCTAAAATAATTTCTCCTCTAAAATCATCTGGTTGAGCAGAAGTTTCCTCTGTTATCTCACCTATATGATGCTTACCATAAACTCTAGTAGAAGATATAAACAAAATTTTTTTAAAATTTATCTTGCTAAGAATTCTGAGAATTGCCCTTAATCCATCTATATAAGCAGCCTGATACCCCTTTCTTGAAGAAGATTCTGGTGTAAGTGTAATTATTAATCCATCATAGTCTGTTGCTAATTGTATGCTCTCTGAGTGATGTTCTTTCCAATCAAAAGAAATCGGAAAACCAGCATTTTTTAACGCTTCATGAGATCTTGAAATAGCAGTAATCAATAGATCATTTTTGCTAATATATTCTAATCTAGAGCCTAGATCTCCATATCCAAAAAATAAAATTTTCTTTTTCATTGTTGTACAGACTTCTATATTAAAAGTATTATCGATTTGTGGCGAATTTAGATTTAAAAAATCTTCGTGGTATTGGTCCTGCGATTCTCTCTAAGTTGAATGCTTTGGGTATTTTTGATTTACAAGATCTTTGTTTTCACCTGCCATATGGATATCAAGATAGGACAAAGCTATCTCGCATTAGTGATCTTGTACCAGGAGATGAAGCTTATATTGAAGGAAAGATTATTTCATCCCAAGCGATATATAGGCCCAGGAAAATGTTAGTAGTAAAGATTGCAGATCAAAAGTCTCATATTAATGTTAGATTATTTTACTTTCACCCCAATCAAACAAAACAATTTAGGTCTGGTTATAAGATCAGGTGTTATGGGAAGACTTCATTGAGCAGGTATGGGTTAGAAATGATTCATCCAGAATACGAAATTTCAAAAGATGTATTTCAAAATAATGAAACCACGTTAACACCGATATACAGGATTACTAAAGGGATAAGTCAAAATAAAATTAGATCTTTTATTAAAGAATCCTTAAATAGATACGATTTTGTAAAAGATCATGTTGATCTTTCTGTTTATGATAAAAACTTCAATATGGAAATTAAAGAGGCATTAAAGATCATTCACTCTCCTGAACCTAATATTAATGTTGCAGAGTTGGTGCCCGGAGGATCACATCCAGCAAGGGTTAGATTAATGAAAGAAGAAATGATTGCTTTTCAAGTTAGTATGATCGACCTAAAGAAAAAACATAAATTAACGAAAGCAAATACCTGTATGAAAATTGGTTCGTGGTTCAAAGATTTTGATGATAGTTTCGGTTATAAGCTTACGAATGCACAAGAAAGAACATGCAAAGAAATCGGTGATGATTTAATGATTAGCAGTCCCATGATGCGGCTAGTCCAAGGGGATGTGGGGTCTGGAAAGACTGCAGTTGCAATTATTGCTGCTACTAAGGCCTTAGACTCAGGGTATCAGGTTGGCTTTATGGCTCCTACAACATTGCTAGCACAACAGCATTTTGAGAATATACAGAAGTATTTTCCTAGCCATTCCCATGAAATTGCTTTATTGACTAGTGGTATGAAAAAAAGAGAACGAACATCGATAATAGATAGAGTTAGATTAGGAAAAATAAATTTTCTTATAGGTACACATGCAATTTTTCAAGAAGACGTTAAATTTCAAAATTTAGCCCTTGTTATTATTGATGAACAACATAGATTTGGAGTGAATCAAAGGCTTTCTTTCATTAATAAATCTAAAGAAAAAACCCTCTCTGCTCACCAATTGACCTTGACCGCAACACCCATCCCAAGGACCTTATCAATGAGTATTTATGCAAATATGGATATATCAGTCATAGATGAGATGCCTCCCGGAAGACAGCCTATAAAAACAACTATGTTATCAATGCAATCGAAAAATAAATTAATAAGTCGTCTGAAAAAATCTTGCAAAGAAGGTAGCTTGGCATATTGGGTTTGTCCCTTAGTTGAGGAATCAGAGGCCCTTGATGTTAGTTCAGTGATTGAAACAAGTGATGAGTTAAGAGAGTTTTTCGGTGAAGATAGAGTGGGTTTAATACACGGCAGAATGTCAAAAGAAGACAAGGATAAAGAAATTGATTCTTTCAAGAATAAACAATACTTTGTATTGGTATCAACAACAGTCATAGAGGTTGGTGTTGATATTCCAGATGCTGACATAATGGTTATAGAAAATGCTGAAAGATTTGGGTTAGCGCAACTACATCAGCTCAGAGGGAGAGTTGGCCGAGGGTTCAAAGAAAGCCATTGTATCTTACTTCACCAACACAGATTAAATACTCCTTCTGAAACTAGGTTAAATGTGTTGTGTAATACAAATGATGGCTTTGTTATTGCAGAAAAGGATCTAGAGATTAGGGGTCCTGGAGAAATCATGGGTGCTCAACAAACTGGAGTCATTCCATTTAAATACACAAACCTAATTAGAGATAGCAAATACATTGCAGAAACAAAGGAAATAGCTGAAACGATTAGTAAAAATAATCCTATGGTCGCTAAAAAATTAAGCAAGCGATGGTTGTCAGGATCTATTGACTATGCTGATGCTTAAAATAATATGCCTTTAAGAGGGACTAATCCTGATATAACAAGACTGACAATTGCCATCACATTTATAAGGATGTTCATTGATGGTCCTGATGTATCTTTAAAGGGATCACCAACAGTATCACCAACAACTGTTGCAGCATGAGTATCGGATCCCTTGCCTCCTAGATTTCCCTTTTCTACAAACTTCTTAGCATTATCCCAAGCACCTCCAGCATTGGCCATAAATAGAGCTAATGCGACACAGCCCAAAAGACCTCCAGCTAACATCCCGCCTAATGCAATTGCTCCTAGACCAAAACCAATAATTGGAGGCATAGATACAGCAATGATTCCCGGAAGCATCATTTTTTTAAGTGCAGCTGTGGTAGCAATTTCAACACATTTTTCAGAGTCTGGATCTGCAGTACCCTCCATGAGACCAGTTATTTCTTTAAATTGTCTTCTAATTTCATTAATCATTGCAAAAGCAGCATCTCCAACAGCTGTCATCGTAATAGATGATATTAAAAAAGGTATACAAATACCTATAAACATTCCAACTAAAACAATTGGGTTAGTAAGAGCCAAAGAAAAGGCATCTCCATATTTAACTGAAACCTGAGCAGAATATGCTGAAATTATTGCCAATGCTGCTAATGCAGCAGCACCAATTGCAAAACCCTTACCTATAGCTGCTGTTGTATTGCCTAGTTCGTCTAATGAGTCTGTAATCTCCCTTACTTCTGCCCCCATACCAGACATCTCAGCAATTCCGCCTGCGTTATCAGCAACTGGTCCATAGGCATCAATAGCCATAGTAATACCAACTGTTGAAAGCATGCCAACTGCTGCAATACCAACTCCATAAACTCCATCTACTAATGTTGTAGAAACCAAAATAATACAAGCAAGAACGATAATTGGTATAACAACAGACTGCATGCCTACTGATAAACCAGAAATCATTACAGTAGCCGGACCAGTTTCTCCAGACCCTGCTATCTTCTTAACAGGATTACCCCCTGTGTAATACTCTGTTATGAGCCCAATTAATACTCCGCCTACAGCCCCACAAACTACACACCACCATACTCCTATCTCTACTGTACTAAGTCTTTCAATTAAAAAATATGCTAAAACTATAAAAATAATTGGTGCCAATAGAGTGCCAGATCTTAGGGCACTTGCTGGCGATCTTGCTGATTGAAGCTTAACTATAAAAATACCAATAATAGATGCTATTAAACCTGTTGATGCAAGTGCCAAAGGCAAGATCATTTTTTCTGTAGAGCTCATTGTATATGCGATAGCAATTGAGGCTATCATCGCGCCACAGTATGACTCGAAAATATCTGAACCCATTCCAGCAACATCTCCTACATTGTCGCCAACATTATCTGCTATAACGCCTGGGTTTCTTGGATCATCTTCTGGGATTCCTGCCTCTATCTTTCCAACTAAATCTGCTCCAACATCAGCACTTTTTGTAAAAATACCACCTCCAACTCTTGAAAATAAAGCTACTACTGAAGCTCCCATTCCAAAACCTTCTAATGCATGAACATTCTTTTCATTTAGAGCTTCAAAAGCTACATCCCCAATGAAGAAGAAATATAGCCCCCCTAATCCAATTAAACCTAATGCCGCAACACACAAGCCCATGACAGACCCACCATAGAATGAGACCGATAAAGCTGCTGCAGGGCCATCCTTTTGTGCTGCTGTAGCAGTTCTAACATTTGCTTTAGTTGCAGCATACATTCCTATGAATCCAGCTAAAGATGAACAGGCCGCCCCAACAATCACTGCAATTGCTGATGCTTGGCCTAAAAATATATATGCGAGGATAACTAGAACCAGGATGAAGATAAGTAAATACTTATATTCTGTCTTCATAAAAGTAAGCGCCCCTTTGTGAATCTGGTCTCCAATTTTTTTTACCTTATCTTCGCCATCTGGGTATCTCATAACTAAAAAATAAACAACAAAAGCAAAAACTAGACCAACAATGCCTAACACAGATGGGATCAAAGAAATGTTCATAAGGAGCCTCTTTTTAAAGGGTGCATTTTATCAAATAATGAGATAAAAAAAATTATATTTAGAATCTATTTTAAGAAGATCTCTTCGTCTAATAAGCCTTCTGATTTTGCAACTATGCAGGACACAGCTGCATCACCACAAACATTAACAGAAGTTCGCATCATATCTAAGATCCTATCAACGGCTAATATCAAACCGATTGCATCTAAGGGCAAGCCAACAGACCCGAGAATCAGTGCTAATGTCACTGTTCCTGCTGAAGGAACAGCAGCGGTTCCAATAGAAGTAACTATCGCAAGCAATACTATTTGGCAATATTGAACAAAAGTTAAATCCACTCCTACTGTGCTAGCAATAAACATTGTTGCAAGGCCTTGCATAATAGCTGTGCCATCCATATTGATGGTTGCCCCTACGGGAACTACAAATGCAGAAACATCTTTCTTGACCCCAAGATCATCAGTTACAGTTTTTAAGGTAACAGGTATGGTGGCTGCACTTGATGAGGTTGAAAAAGCGAATAGCGCAACATTTCTCATCTTTTTAAAAAAAATTAATGGATTTAATTTTGCAAGAAGCTTGAGCATCAATGAATAAGTAAATAAAAGATGAAAAAATAAAACAAAGATTAATAAGATGACATACTGGGCTAGATCTCCAAATATATCTAGACCTTTATCCATGACATAGCTTCCCATCAAACAAAATACACCTATTGGAGCAAAGCCCATTATTAATAGAACTATCTTAAGGAAGACAATATTAAATCTCTCAAAAGATCTAGAGAGGCCATTTGTTATATCATCTGTAAGGTTTAATGCTATCCCAAATAAGATGCTTATAAATACTATTCCTAGCATATTATTTTCTATAAAAGCTCCAAAAATATTATTAGGGAATATCCTAAGCACAGTGCCATAAAGACTTGAATCACCAGGCGGAGGTGTGTATGGAATAATCTCGGTCCCAGCACCAGAAAGGTTCAATGCCCATCCAAATAGTAAAGCTAAACTAACAGCTATCCCGGTAGTGATTAAATATAGTCCAATGGTTTTTGTTGCAATAGATCCTAGCTTGACCATATTGGAGATAGATGAGATTCCAGATACAAGTGAAAAGAAAACAAGCGGAACCACAACTAGCATCAACAAATTCTTAAAAATCTGTCCCCCAAGATTAAATAAATACTTTTCTGTAAAAAAAGATAAGCTTTGAGGGATAAGGTTTGTGGAATAATAAAAGATTGATGCAATTACAACTCCCAAAGCCATCCCTATTAGGACATTTCTAGTTAAGTTCTTTGGGGCATCCATTATTTATTCAATCTCAATCATTTCAAAGTCTTCTTTGCCAACTCCACAATCTGGACATAACCAATCATCAGGAACATCATCCCATGAGGTGCCTGGAGCGATGCCATCGTCAGGCCAGCCCAACTCTTCATCATATATCAAACCGCATACAATGCATTCCCATTTTTTATATTCCATTGATCTCTCTCTTAATTATCTCTTTAATATTCGACTAAATGTAGCATTAATGAAAATGTAAGCACGCTATAATATCAGATTTTATAGATCTAATTCATGCGAGCTAAAAGATTAGGTAAATGGCTATCAAATTCATCCTTACGTCTCAAACTTAAAGATGAAAAAATTCTTGAATGGTTACACGAAGAAGGCTCTATAACAAAGAAGATCTCTGCAGAAGCAGAGTTTAGGCTTGAGGTACTTAATGATGGTCTAGGTCGAGCACAGATATCTGAATATACAGATATGAATATTGATCCTCAATTAATAAGAATAAGAGAGGTTTTACTATATGGAGATAATAAGCCTATTGTGTATGCTAGAAGCATTATCACTCCCCTTGCCTCCTCCAAGGGATCAAATGATCTAAAAAATATTGGAAATCAACCTCTTGGAGATCTAATTTTTAAAAGCAAATTATTTATCAATACTAATAGAGTGTTTGCAAAATTTAAAACTAATACTGAAAAAACTGTATGGGGCAGAAAGACTCTTTATAAAATTAAGGGTTACCCCCTTAGCATTATGGAAGTATTCTTGGGGATATGAAGAAAATTGTTGCTGCCTTAGTGCTAATGCGACTTGATAAGCCAATAGGAATTTATCTATTGATGTGGCCTGCTATTCTAGCATTAGTAATAAGTACGCAAGGCAATCTATCTATAAGAAGTCTGCTTGTAGTGGTGATTGGCAGCATTGTCGTTAGATCAGCAGGATGTGTAATTAACGATATATGGGATAGTAATATTGATAATAATGTAACTAGAACCAAAAACCGCCCTATTCCTGCTAAAGAGCTCACAATTAAAGAAGGATGGCTTATTTTTATAGTTTTATCATTAATTAGCCTGATGCTCTTGAGTTTTACTAATTCAAATACAGCGCTCATCAGTATATTTTTTGCACTGATGATAGTTATTTACCCATTAACTAAGAGATTCTTTATAGGTCCTCAACTATTTCTTGGATTAACATTCAACCCCGTTATCATTGTGTTCGCTATGACAGATCAGCTTAATAACCCAACAATGTTGCTATTATATTTTGCTATTGCCTCACTAACGATTGCGTATGATTCTTATTATGGCTTATGTGATGTAGTAGATGATGAGAGGCTTGGAATTCAATCTACTCCATTATGGTGGGGGCGTCATACATTAAAAGTTATTGCTCTATTTCAATTAATTGCAATGATTTTATTCTCTGTGATTGGTTTTATAGATAAATTAAATTGGGAATGGTTTATAGGTCTGTTCGGCTTGATCTTCTTTTTTATATTCCAAAATAACTTAGCTAAGAAAGAAGAATATTTAGAAGCATTCCAAAATAATCATTGGGCAATTTTATTTATATCAGTTGTCGCCGTATATTGTTATATGGTTTAAATAAATGAAATCAAAAATAAAAAGAATAGATATAAATAGTATAAATGCATCGAAAGTGTCTTTTGAACAAACCAATGTATTTGAGAATTTAAAATTTCTAAGCGCCTTAGAAGAAAGTAATTCTGCATCTAAAAATTCAGGATGGGAGTCTCATCACTTAGGTAAATTTAATCATGGAGAATTATTAAGTTTTTTACCTCTATATAAAAAATTTAATAGCTATGGAGAGTTTGTGTTTGATTATCAATGGGCAAATGCTTTGATGGGGTCAAACAGAAGTTATTATCCAAAACTGTTAACTGCGGTTCCATTTACTCCATGTGAAGGGAATAGAATTCTTGGCAGAACAGAAAAAGATAAAATTGAGTTAATAGATAAAGCCATTGCAATTCTTAACGAAGATAATATTGAAAGCTGGCATATATTATTCCCAAAAAATAATAATCATGAGATTCTTAAACAAAAAGAGTTTATTGAAAGACATAGTTATCGATTTATTTGGAAAAACAAAGGATATGATAATTTTGATGATTTCTTATCAATTTTCACATCCAGACAAAGATCAACTATAAAAAAAGAGAGGAAGAGTGTAGCAAGAAATAATATTTCATTTATTCAAAAAGAGTGGGATCAAATTACATTAGAAGATTGGGATTTTTTTTATTTATTCTATCAACAAACATACTATGAGAGAGGTCAGAACCCATATCTAACGAGAGAATTCTTTTCTAAAATTAATACCGCAAATCAGATATTTAAGCCAATTATTTTTTTTGCTTATCAGGAGAATGAACCCATTGCTGCATCACTATGCTTTAAGGGCAAAGATATCCTTTATGGTAGGCATTGGGGTGCCTTAAAAAAAGTTAGTAATCTGCATTTTGAATGTTGTTATTATCAGGGTATTGATTATTGCATAAAGAATAATATAGCGTGCTTCGATCCTGGCGTTCAAGGAGAGCATAAAATAAGACGAGGCTTCGAACCTAAATTAACATATTCATTTCATTATTTTTTAAATAAAGATTTTGAAGAGGCTGTGAAAAAATATTGTAGGTCTGAAAGAGCTCAGATCAAGAATTATTTGGAGGCTTGTAAAAGATATACACCTTTTAACATAAACTATAAAATCTAGTTATGAATAAATTACTGAAAACATCTCACCATCTTGCAATTTGCTCAGCAAACTTTAAGAGACTTGAAAAAATACTTGGAATTTATTCAGAAGACTATTTCTGCTTTGAGATTGACAAGCCTCCATCTTTTGTAGAATTCAAAATAATTGATCGATCAAACCACACCATAATAATTGAAGCAAAAAATATTAGAACAAGAAATAGAATTCTTGAATTTACATTTAGAATCCACTTTTATCTTGACGCAAAACTAGCAGAAGTAATTTCGTTTCAAAACGAAATCCCTGTTCCATTTTTTATGAAAAAGCCAAAATTGCAATCCTTAGATGAGAAGTATCAGCAGAATAGAATGCTTACTGAGTGGTTAGAATTTATTTTTATAAATGGTCGTGTTAACAAAGAATATTTTTA
>CAYFFR010000003.1:0-6803 GCA_964342675.1 uncultured Gammaproteobacteria bacterium | reverse complement strand
CTGAGTGGTTAGAATTTATTTTTATAAATGGTCGTGTTAACAAAGAATATTTTTAGTGCAAACAATTCTTTATCTCCATGGCTTTGCTTCATCTTCAAATTCACATTAACAAAGAATATTTTTAATGCAAACAATTCTTTATCTCCATGGCTTTGCTTCATCTTCAAATTCACAAAAAGCAAAAATATTTAAAAAATATATTACGAAATATGATGGCTATCAAATATTAGTTCCTGACCTTCCTAATAATTTAATTGAATGGTCCAATGAAATAAGTTACATAATAAAAAATGAAGCTCCATCTTTTTTAGTGGGAAGCTCTATGGGTGGATTCTATTCTACTTATTATGCAGAACAGTCAAATGCAAATGCAATTGTAATCAATCCTGCAGTAACTCCAGCTGAAGGCATGGAAGTATATCTAGGAAAGAATGTTAATTATTCGACAGGTGAAGAGTTCTTTCTGAAGAGTGATGAGATAGAGCATTTAAAAAAATTACAAGAAGAAATAGTAAAACCAAAAGATGCAAAGAAATTTTTAGTGATACTTGAGTCGGGAGATGAAGTTTTAGATTATAAAAAAGCTATTAATTATTACAAAGGAGGACAAATTGAGATAGTTTTTGGTGGCAACCACTCACTAGAAAGCTTCCAAGATCACCTTCAAACTATTGGTAGTTTCATAGGAATTTAGCACAAATATAGTGCAATTATTATCTATATGCACTAAAATTAAACTTATTTTGCACAATATATGTGCATTTAGTATGGCACAGAATTTGCATTAATATAATTAATTATTATTTATAAAGGAGAAATGCAATGAAAACATATGAATATATTTGGCTAGATGGATATAAACCTGAACCATCATTAAGAAGTAAGGTAAAAGCAACAGAGGATAGTTCTCCCCCAGACTGGTCCTTCGATGGATCATCCACACAACAGGCTGAGGGAGGAAGTTCTGATTGCTTATTGGTACCAGTTCAAACATATGAGAATCCACATGGGCACGACTTAGTAATGACCCAAGTCCAGGCTGCAGATCATACAACACACCCTTCTAACTTTAGAGCTGCTGCTGATGAGGTGGTGACAGATGAATGGTGGTTTGGTTTTGAGCAAGAATATTTCTTTACTGATCCTCAAACTGGGGAACCTCTTGGATGGGAAGATGGTGAGCCCAGAGCTCAGGGTGATTATTATTGTGGCGTTGGAGCAAACAATGTAGTAGGAAGAGAAATTTCAGATGCACATCTATTTGCTTGTTTAGATCTTGGTATAACATTATCAGGCACTAATGCAGAAGTCGCTCTGGGGCAATGGGAATACCAGTGCTTTGGGAAAGGAATTAAAGCTGCAGATGATTTATGGGTGAGCAGGTACATGCTTTATAAAATCGCAGAAGAATTTGGTGTAGGCGTAAACATCCATCCAAAACCAAAAACAGGTGATTGGAACGGGTCAGGAATGCATACAAATTTTTCTAATGATGCGATGAGAAATAATGGCTCTGAAGAGTTATTCACATCCATGTGTGACAAGTTAGGGAAGGTTCATGAGGAGGGGATAGCTGCTTATGGATCTGATAATGACATGCGATTAACTGGACTCCATGAAACTCAAAGCATTGATCAATTCTCCTATGGTGTAAGTGATAGAGGTGCTAGTATTCGTATTCCGGTATATACAGTGGAGCATAATTGGAATGGTTATTTAGAAGATAGGAGACCTGCCTCAAATGCTGATCCTTACAAGATTCTTACTCATATAGTAGGAACTCTAACTAAATAATCTTGCTTAGGGAATTAAAAAGGCAGCTTCCTCTGGAACTGCCATTTTAATTATTATCTTATGAATTCAGCAATTCATGCATTTAATCAGCTTTCTACTGAAATCTTATTTATTAATGAAGATTTAAGAGTTATTACTATGAACGAAGCTGCCTCTTCAGGGGGGTGGAATGCGGTGCAGAATCAAGAATCTGATATTCTAAATAAATTAATCAATAAAGAAGATATAGAAAATAAAAATCTTGCAGCCCTATCAAGCATTCTAGAAGAGGAATCCTTTCTTCGAATTAATGAGATTATTAATCTAGCAAACGAAAATTCTTCTTCAATCACTCAGCGAGATTTCCAAATAAATTTTAATGATGGATTAAATAAGGCTATTGATTTAACTATCTCCAAATCCAATGAATTTAGTATCTTTATTCTTGAAATGACTAATGTTGATAATCTAAATAAAATTATAGATTCAACTAAATCATTTTCTTCACAAAAAATTGCTGCAGGATTAGCAAGGTCATTAGCTCACGAAGTAAAAAATCCTCTTTCAGGTATAAAAGGTAGCGCTCAAATTCTTAATAAGAAATACTCTGATGATTTTTCTAAGAAGTTCCTTAAGATCATTGTGGATGAAACTGATCGACTAAACGAAATAGTTACTAGAATTCTTACTCCAGCAAAAAAACCTCAATTAGAGCAATTTAATATTCATGAAGCACTTGAACGCGTCTTGAATCTGGTTGATGTTGAGAACCTAAATAAGGTTAATGTAAATAAAGACTATGATCCTAGCATTCCTGAATTGTTTGGGGATAAAAATCTGTTTATTCAAGCAGTTTTAAATATTTGTCAAAATGCTATTCATGCATGTGTAAATTCAAACACAAACCCAGAGATATCTATAAAAACAGGCATAACATTTAGACAACCAATAAATGGCCATATTTATTCAACCCTAACCCTTATAAAGATTTCTGATAATGGCCCTGGAATAGACGAAGAAATCAAAGATCAAATATTTTTTCCTATGGTTTCTGCAAAAGAAAATGGGTCGGGCTTGGGTTTGTCCATCGCTCAAGATATTGTCAGAGTCCATGGAGGTTCAATTCATTATGAGCGTAAAGAAGATATTACAAGCTTCTTCATAATGATTCCTATTAATCAAAATCAAATAAAGGAGCAAGCTCATGCCTAATATTTGGGTAGCAGATGATGATGAATCAATAAGATTAATTCTTGAAGAAAGTTTAGGCTCAGAAGGTTTTAATGTTCAATCATATGCAACCGCAGAAGATCTGATTGATGCTCTTAAAGAAAGTGCTCCTGATCTAGTTATATCGGATATAAAAATGCCAGGCATGAATGGGTATGATTTACTTAAACATTTAAATAATAATTATGAATCTATTCCTGTAATCATTATGACTGCATTTGCTGATATGCAAGCAGCGATTGATTCTTATGGGTCAGGTGCATTTGAGTACTTGCCTAAACCTTTTGATTTAGAAGAGGCTATTATTACTGTTAAAAGAGCCTTAGATAAAACTGAGACTAAAAAACCTAAGAGGGTTTCAAAAACCGATATCATTGGTTCAGCGCCCTCAATGCAGAGTGTGTTTAGATCTATTGGGAAGCTTTCTCACACTAATGCTACGGTATTAATACAAGGTGAGTCTGGAACAGGTAAAGAATTAATAGCAAAATCTCTATATAAAAATAGTCCAAGAGAGGATATGCCGTTTATTGCATTAAATATGGCAGATATTCCCAAAGAATTGATTGAAAGTGAGCTCTTTGGTCATGAAAAGGGTTCTTTTACAGGGGCTGTGGAACAAAGAATCGGGAGGTTTGAGCAAGCAAATGGTGGCACGCTATTTTTAGATGAAATAGGAGATATGCCTTTGGAAACCCAAACCAGATTATTGAGGGTTCTTTCAAATAAGGAGTTTTATCGTGTTGGTGGTGATACGCCTATCAAGGTTGATGTGCGAATACTTACAGCAACCAACCAAGATCTTGAAAATTTAGTAGCAAATGGGAGCTTTAGAGAGGACTTATTCTATCGTTTAAATGTAATTAAAATCATTGTTCCGCCATTAAGACAGCGACTAGAGGACATAAGTGATCTTTCTACAGCATTCCTAAAGTCTCATGCTGAGTTACTAGTTGAGCCCGTTAAATCTCTTTCGGATAAGGCTTTAGAAAAGTTAAAAGAGTATTCATGGCCAGGAAATGTTAGGCAGCTTGAGAATACATGTTATTGGCTTTCTCTGATGGCGCCTAGTCAAAGCATACAACCTGAAGATTTACCTGAAGAAGTTCTAAATGGCAATACTAAAAGACATAATCATGGAGGTTGGAGATCAGGATTTAACTCTTGGTTAGATTCCATATATGATGACAATGATTCAAAGATGCTTAATACTATTGAGCCAGAATTAGACAAATTGATAATTAATTTTGCTCTTGAAAAGACTCAAGGAAAAAAACAAGATGCTGCAAAACTATTAGGCATGGGTCGAAATACTTTAACTAAGAAAATAAAAATGCTAAACGAGTGGTAAGCCCTCTTGTTGCCATGTGCTGATTCCACCCTTAAGTACAAATAAATTCGTGAACCCATGTTTCTTTAATTTATCTCCGCTTGTTGCAGAATTTCTGCCTAAAGTACAAACTAAAATAATTGGCTTTGTTTGATGTTTGATAAGTTCCTCATATCTCTGGTCGATATCAGTAAATGGAATACTTATTGATCCAGTAATAGATCCTGCTTCAAATTCTTCTTTTGTCCTTAAATCAACAACGAGGCCATCGTGCTTATTAACTATATTAGCAAGCTGGCTAGGGGAAACTCTCACTCCTCCCCTTCTTTTTTCAGACATAAACCACATCACAATAAAACCAAATAATGGTACCGTGTAGTACCAATGATCAATTAAAAACAGATTGAACTCTAGCATTTGCTTATTATCGCTTAAAATATAACTAGTGAGGTAGGAATGAAGAAATTAAATTACTTGGTACTAGTGAGGCATGGTCAAAGTGAATGGAATAAAAAGAATCTTTTTACTGGATGGAGTGATCCTGACCTGACTGAGGAAGGTATTCAAGAAGCAACAAAGGCTGGAAAATTAATTGGCAAAAAGAATATTAAATTTGATTTCTTATTTACTTCAGTCCTCACAAGAGCAATCCATACAGGGAATATTATCTTAAAGTTAATTCATCAAGAAGCTTTAAAAGTCTTTAGGGATAAGGCTCTAAATGAAAGAAACTATGGCGATCTTGTTGGGCTTAATAAAGATGATGCAAGAAGAAAATGGGGTGATGAACTAGTACATATTTGGCGGAGATCTTATGATACGCCACCGCCAGGAGGTGAGAGTCTTAAGCAAACAGGTCAAAGAGTCATGCCGTATTACAATCAAAATATAGTGCCTAAAATAAAAAAAGGTCAAAACATTCTAGTTACTGCACACGGAAACTCACTTAGATCATTGATAAAAGAACTAGATGTCCTAAATGATGAAGAAATTGTCAAATTAGAAATTCCTACCGGGGTACCAATTATTTATACCTTCGATGATTCAAATAATCTTATCAAAAAAGAGATCCTAAACCTTTAAAATGATGAGCAAAGAAAGATTTCTGTCAACAAGTATAGTGAAATGGTATATAAAACATGGCAGACATGATCTCCCTTGGAGAAAACAAATCTCACCTTATCGGGTCTGGATATCTGAAATCATGCTCCAACAAACACAAGTGAAAACTGCTGTTCCCTATTTCAAGAAATTTATATCCCGACTACCTAGTCTTAAGCAGCTGATTAACGCTTCAGAAGATGAGATTATGGCATTATGGTCCGGACTGGGTTTTTATAAGCGTGCTCGGAATATCATTTTTGCAAAAGATATTATTAAAACAAAACACAGGGGAAGATTTCCTTCATCCTATGGAGATATGCTCGCCCTTCCCGGTATAGGTAAGTCTACTGCAGGCGCTATTTCATCAATTGCATTTAACCAACCTCAACCAATATTGGATGGAAATGTTAAAAGGGTTTTGGCAAGGTTCTATGCGGATGCAAGAAATCAGAATTTTTCCGATAAGCTATTATGGCAATTGTCAGAACAATCTTGCAGTACAAACAATGCCTTTGCCTACACTCAAGGCATTATGGATATAGGTGCAACTATTTGTACTCCTTTCAAGCCTAATTGCTACACATGCCCATTAAACAAGAAATGTGGCTCTGCGTTTATCAAGGTTATAAAACCCAAGCCTATTAAATTAAAAAAGCTTCCTGTAATTGGGCTTGATCTAGAATTAGTGAAATATAAAGACTCTTTGTTGCTTAGGAAGATTGAAGATCAAGATATTTGGAAAGGTCTATGGGCTCCTTTTGAGAAACAGAAAATTCCTTATAAGTTAAAGACTTTAAAGCAAAAAGAAGTATCTCATAAACTAAGTCATAGAGTGATTGACCTTTCGTTAACCCTCTCAAAAAGTAATAAAAGATTTAATCTTGATACTAATTTAAATTATGATTGGATAAATATAAAAGATATAGAGAAGTTTGGCATGCCCAAGCCTATTAAACAATTTGTGAGTTCAATATGACAAAAACAGTATTTTGTAAAAAATTTCAGGAAGAATTGCCCGCACTAGAAATTCCCCCTATGCCAGGACCTAAAGGACAAGAATTAATGGAGACAGTTTCTAAAAAAGCTTGGGAGGAATGGAAGTCACATCAAACAACATTAATCAATGAAAAAAAGTTAGATTCTTCCAATGCAGAAGATAGACAATGGATTGCAGAACAAATGGATAGATTCTTTAATAATGAAGATTATGAAAAACCCAGTGGGTTTAAGCCGCTTTAAATGACCTAATGACATTGGGGTCAATCTAAAATATAATTTTCCAGTTTTGTGTTATGCCCAGATAGCTCAGTAGGTAGAGCAAAGGACTGAAAATCCTTGTGTCGGTGGTTCGATTCCACCTCTGGGC
>CAYFFR010000002.1:0-62760 GCA_964342675.1 uncultured Gammaproteobacteria bacterium | reverse complement strand
GTCTTTTCCAGAAAAAGCACCTCCTCCATGTCTAGCCATTCCACCATAAGTATCGACAATAATCTTTCTTCCAGTCAAGCCACAGTCACCCACTGGCCCACCAATAACAAACTTTCCAGTTGGATTAATCAATATTTTTGTGTCGTCGAGCAACCATTCTTTTGGTACAACCGGCTTAATTATTTTTTCTAAAACACATTCTTTTAGTTCTGATTGAGCAATACCATCATTGTGTTGTGTAGATAGGACAATTGCAGATAGTCCTTTTATAGATTGACCACTATCGTCATATACTACGCTTACCTGGCTTTTAGCATCTGGCCTTAACCAATCAACTTCACCGCTTTTTCTAATTTCTGATTGCTTCTTTACAAGCTGATGAGATAAATCAATTGGTGCAGGCATAAGCGCTTCATTTTCTCTACAAGCATAACCAAACATTAAGCCTTGATCACCAGCGCCCTGCTCTAAATTTTCACCCTCACCCTCATTCACTCCCTGAGCAATGTCAGGAGATTGTTGGAATATATAATTCTTAATTTCACAATTATTACCATTGAAGCCCAGCTCATCATTGTCATAACCAATATCATTAATTGTTTTTCGAATAATGGGCTCAAGACTTGGGCTGCCTTCAGAAGTTATTTCTCCTGCAACTATAACCAAGTTATTCTTAATTAGTGTTTCACAAGCAACTCTACTATTAGGATCTTCAATTAAATATGCATCTAGAATTGCATCAGAAATTTGATCACAGACCTTATCAGGATGCCCCTCAGAAACTGATTCAGATGTAAATATCTTGCTCATTTTATCTCCTAAATTAAGTAGTTAACTTTGATCTTACATTTTCGGTGGCCTGAATCATGTTCTTTAATGTTGATTCAACTTCTGGCCAGCCCCTAGTTTTTAATCCACAATCAGGGTTTATCCATAAATTTTCTACATCAATAACTTCAGCAGCTTTTTCAATTAATGCTTCTAATTCATCAAGACTTGGAACCCTTGGAGAATGAATGTCCCAGACTCCTGGACCAATTTCATTAGGATATTTTTTCTCTTTAAAGATATTTAATAATTCCATATTTGATCGTGAGCATTCTATTGAGATTACATCAGCATCCATTGCTGCAATACTATCCATGACATCATTAAATTCTGAATAACACATATGAGTATGTATTTGGGTTTGGTTACATACGCCAGCAGTGGTTAACTTGAATGCATCTACAGACCACTTTAAATAGTCTTGGTGTTTTGATTTTCTTATTGGCAATCCCTCTCTTATAGCAGCCTCATCAACTTGAATAACATCAATTCCAGAAGCTTCTAAATCTTGGACTTCATCTCTCATAGCAAGAGCAATTTGCTTACAAGTCAAATCTCTAGATTGATCATCTCTTACAAATGACCATTGCAGTATTGTGACTGGTCCAGTAAGCATGCCTTTCATTTTCTTCTTAGTCTTTGATTGCGCAAATTTGGCCCACTCAACCGTCATCGGCTCTTTTCTCTCAACATCACCATAGATGATTGGAGGCTTTACACATCTTGTTCCGTAAGACTGAACCCAACCAAACCTAGTAAAAGTAAAGCCTGATAATAATTCTCCAAAATATTGAACCATATCGTTTCTTTCAGCTTCACCATGAACCAGCACATCTACACCTAGAGCCTCTTGCTTATCAATACATTCTGAGATTTCATTTTCTATAAATTTCTTATATTCAGATTCACTTATTGACCCAGCATTAAATTCTGCTCTTGCATTTCGTATTGATTCAGTTTGCGGAAAAGATCCAATTGTAGTTGTTGGGAGCAAAGGAAACCCAAAATGATCTTTCTGGATTTTTTGTCGCACCTTAAAGCTATCATCACGAAAGAAATCTGTATTACTTAAGCCCCTCATTCGATCTAAAACTGCTTTATTATTGACTAGTTCTGATGAAAGCCTTGAACGATTAGACTCTATAGTAGATAGCACACGCTCATCTTTGTCATCAGCCGTTTTATTTAAATAAGAAACTAACAGATCAAGCTCTTTTAATTTTTCTTCAGCAAATGCCAGCCAATCTATTACTTCTTCAGGAATATTATCTTCATCCCGTAATGAATATGGGACATGTTGCAAAGATGTAGTGGGACCAATATGTATCTCTTTAAACCCCAAACCTTCTGTAGCATTAATAATTGATTTAGCTGTTTGATGAAGATTCATTTTCCATATATTTCTTCCAGAGATCACACCCAATGAGATCATAGAAAACTTTTCACGGATCTTTTTAAGATTTTCTTCGTTACTCTCATCTGTCATCAGATCTAAATGGACAACATCGATATCAGATTCAAGTATTAAATTGATATTGTTTTCAACGTTTCCAAAGTACGTTGATAATTGAAAGCGTGAATCAGGAGAAGTTCTAGTTTTTAGATCGTTATAGAAATCAGCAAAAAGCTCTTTTTGTTTTGGGTTTAGATCTGAGCCTAATATAGGCTCTTCTAGATGGATCTTTGTAAAACCAAGATCATTAACATGACATAATATTTGACCAAATGCTTCTTTGAGAGCTCCATAAACAGCATATTTATCAGCCACATTCTCATTTGCTTTGGCTAAAGATAAGAAGGTAATTGGACCAATTAATGTAAAATTTTGTAAGGATTTATCTCCATTAGGCAAGATCTGGTGATCAAAAAAGTCTTTATTAAAATTAGGCTTAGAGCCTAATTCAATTTCAGGAACAATATAGTGGTAGTTTGTATCGAACCATTTGGTCATTTCCATGGCAGGTATCTTTCCTTCTCCTCTTGCATATCTAAAATAGTTATCAAGATATGATTTAGATTCTAAGCCATCAAATCTTGAGGGCGTAAGACCTGTTAAGGCGCATAGATCTAGCATTCTGTCATAGTAAGTAAAATCATTTACTGGAATAAGGCTAATAGATGATTCTATTTGTAATTTATAATTTAGCTTAACGATTTCTTCTGCAGTTGCCTTAAGATCAGTATTATTTATTTCATTACGCCAGTATTTTTCTATAGCAAATTTAAGCTCTCTTTTTCTGCCTATTCTTGGCATGCCAATGTTTGTAGCTAAATAACTCATCTTAACCTCCTGCTTGTAATAAAATCTGTTTTAATAGTGTTGATTTGTTTAGCGTATAAAAATGAAAAGAGTCTATACCAAGATTTTGTAAAAAATTTATTTGATCTATACAAACTTCTATTGCAACAGATCTATTTTTACTTTGATTATTAGAAAATTTATTAATTATGTTGTTGGGTACTTTAGTTCCGCATCGATCAGCCATTCTGCAGACATTTTCAATATCATAAATAGGCATAATGCCAGCAATCATCTCAATATCGATAGATTCTTTTTTGATAGAACCAATGAGCTTTTCAAAATCTCCATTACTAAAACAGAACTGTGTGATTGCTTTTTTTGCTCCAGCAGCCGACTTGTTTTTTAATAACTGTAAATCAAAATCAAAGCCCGTTGATTCAGGATGAGGCTCTGGATAAGCAGACACAATAACTTCAAAATCCTTATCTATAAGGTAGCTAACAAAGTCTGCAGTATTAACAAAGCCGTCTGGGTGCTGTTTAAATATTCCATCTGGGCTGTCTCCTCTAATAGCAACAATCTTCTTTATTCCAAGCTGCTTGAATTCACTTGTAATGCCATCCAAACTCTCGACACTCTTACCCACTAAAGTTAAATGGGCAGCAATTTCAACGTTAGATTTAGCACTAAACTCCTTAATAAGCCCAGTAGACCTCTCTTGAGAGCCACCTAATGCACCATAAGTTATAGAAATAAACTTTGGTTCAAATGTTTCTAGGTCTAAGAACGATGCGTGGGTTCTTGAGAAATCAAGGTCTTTGGGTGGGTAAAATTCTAATGAAATATTCATATCTGCACCTAATTCAGGCGCCCCTTTTTAGCAGTTTTTAAGCATGCAAGCCGGGACAAATCGCTTTTTTATCGCCATATTCTAATCGTTTAATGCTTTTTCCTCAATATTTAATTTAAATATTGATCAATAGATATTATGTTATGAATATTTAGAATAAAATCTTCATATGGAAACTCTTGAGCAAATCAGCAAAGCCATTAAGTTTTTATCAATGGATGCAGTTCAAAAAGCTAACTGTGGCCACCCAGGCATGCCAATGGGAATGTCAGATATAGCGTCTGTAATTTGGAAACAGCACATCCGACATAATCCTAAAAACCCAAGATGGTTTAATAGAGATAGATTTGTTTTATCAAATGGCCATGGATCCATGCTCCTTTATAGCGTTCTGCACCTCACAGGCTATGATATTTCAATCGATGACATTAAAAATTTTCGTCAATTACATTCAAAAACCCCAGGACACCCAGAATATGACATTAGTTTGGGCATTGAAACTACAACTGGACCTTTAGGACAAGGACTATCTAATGCAGTTGGAATGGCTTTAGCAGAAAAGCATCTATCAGCTAGATTTAACAAATCTCAGCATAAAGTTATTGATCATTTTACTTATGTATTTCTTGGTGATGGATGTCTTATGGAAGGTATTTCTCACGAAGCATGTTCATTTGCCGGAACTCACCAACTTGGAAAGCTAGTTTGTCTTTATGATCAAAATAACATCTCCATAGATGGAAATATAAAAGAATGGTTTACCGACAATACTAGGCTTCGGTTTGAAAGCTACAACTGGGAAGTGCTCGAGATAGATGGCCATAATTTTGAAGACATTAATAAAGCGCTCATTCAAGCAAAATCAAATTTATCTCAACCAACATTAATATGTTGCAAGACTGATATCGGGTCTGGCTCACCAAATAAAGCTGGAACTGAAAAAGTGCATGGCAACCCCTTAGGCGAAGATGAGATTTTACAAACAAGACAGAATTTAGGCTGGAATCACGAACCTTTTGTAATCCCGGATAAAGTCTATCAAAATTTTGATGCTAGAGGATCAGGAGCTAAATATGAGAAAGAATGGGAATCTATTTGCAGCGATTATAAAAAAGATTTTCCAAAAGAATATGCTGAGCTTAAGAGAGTAATTAAGGGAATACTTCCTAAAGAATTTTCTAATAAGTTTGAGGTGTTTTTAAAATCATGCATTAAAAACACTGATAATGTTGCGACGAGGAAAGCGTCAGAGATTTGTTTAGAATTTTTCTGTGATCAACTCCCTGAAATGATAGGTGGTTCCGCAGACTTAACAGGATCCAATAATACTTTTACATCTTCAAACACAGAATTACTTAATAACTCTCCAGAAGGTTCTCACATTTATTATGGAGTTAGAGAATTTGGAATGACCGGCATAACCAATGGCATGCTCTTGCATGGAGGCATAAGGCCCTATAGTGGCACTTTTCTAGTTTTTATGGACTATGCAAGGAATGCTGTCAGACTTTCAGCATTGATGAAGATTCCTAACATTTATGTTTATACACATGATTCAATAGGTCTTGGTGAAGATGGACCTACACACCAACCTATAGAGCATCTAGTCACGCTTAGAGCAACCCCTAATCTTAATAACTGGAGACCAGCTGATTTAACAGAAACTGCAATAGCTTGGCATTCTGCAATAAGTTCTACTGAAACACCTACATCTCTAATTCTTTCAAGGCAAGGACTGCCTCCAATTCAAAGAAACAATGATCAATTGCAGATGATTCAAAAGGGGGGCTATAGACTGTTAAGCAATAAGAAAGCTAAAATTAATATAGTAGCAACAGGAAGCGAACTTCACTTAGCAGTTGAAGCTAGTGAGATGCTCTTGCAAGATGATATTCAAACCAATGTAATTTCTATTCCATGCTTAGATATTTTTAAAAACCAATCAAGCGATTATAAAGATTTAGTTATTGATCAAGACCTACCCACTTTATTTGTAGAAGCATTACACCCTGATTCATGGGGATCTATAGCTAAAAGCAATGATAAAGTTCATGGAATTAGAACATTTGGAGAAAGTGCTCCAGGCAATTTATTAATGCAAGAGTTTAGATTTACTTCCAAAGATATAGCAGATTTAGCAAAGGAATTACTTCAGTAATATTTCTATGAGATTACTTCGCAATGTTGATGTTAAATCTAAATGTGTTGGTCTTAGATTAGATTTAAATGTACCAGTAGAGAATAAAAAAGTTATTGATGCTTCAAGAATAAGTGCATCCATTAAGACGATTCAATATCTTTTAGAAAATAATTGTAGGATTATTATTTTTTCTCATTTTGGGCGACCCACAGAAGGCTCATATGACAAAAGATTTTCACTCGAAATTGTTAGAGAAGAGCTGTCAAAACATTTATCCCGAGAAGTTGTTCTCATTCAATCATTAAGCGAAAAAGATAGTCATCAAAAAAATAAGATACTTTTACATGAGAACGTCAGATTCATGTCTGGTGAGCTTGATAACTCTGAAGACTTAGGAAAAGCATTAAATGAAGGCTTAGATATGTATATTTTTGATGCATTTGGTGCAGCCCATAGGAAGCATGCATCTACAAACGCAGCTATTTTAAACTCGAAGCAATCATGCGCTGGATTTTTAGTCGAACAGGAAGTGAGCGCTCTTCAACAAGCTCTAGATTGCTTTGAGGAGCCACTTATATCAATAGTCGGTGGATCTAAAGTATCAACCAAGCTAGGAGTGATTGAACGTTTAAGTGAAATCTCAAACTTTGTCATTACCGGTGGTGGAATAACCAATACTTTTTTAGCAGCTAAGGGGCTTGAGGTCGGTAAATCTTTAATAGAAGAGTCAATGATTAATCAAGCAAAAATGATCTTAGATAATGGAAATATTCTGTTGCCTAAAAGAGTAATCGTTGCTGCATCTCTTGAGGATCAGCCTATTGAAAAAGAAATATCAGAAGTACAATCAAACGAAATGATTTTAGACCAATGTATCTCTAGAGATATTCAAGATCATATCCTATTAGCCCGAACAATTATTTGGAATGGGCCTATAGGCGTATTTGAAAATAACTCTTTTTCGAATGGCACTGCTCATTTAAGCAAGCTCATTGCAGATGCGAAGGCATTTTCTGTGGCAGGAGGAGGCGAAACAATCGCTGCAATCAATAAGTTTATTAGCAATAGTGATGTATCCTACTGTTCAACAGCTGGAGGAGCTTTTCTTGAATTTCTAGAGGGAAAAGAGTTACCATCCTTAATAGCTTTAGGTTATCAAAATTAAAGGAGAGACAATGATCCCAAACACCCTTGAAGAAATAGCTAAATATATTGTTGCAGATGGAAAAGGAATATTAGCAGCTGATGAAAGCACTCCTACTTGTGGCAAAAGATTCGATTCAATTGGTGTTGAATCAACAGAGGAAAGCAGAAGAGATTATAGAGAAATGTTGTTCAGATCATCTGGGATGAAAGACAATATAGGCGGCGTTATACTTTTTGATGAAACCATAAGGCAGAGCTCAGATGATGGAACCAGCATACTTGATATTATTTACTTTCAAGGCGCATTACCAGGTATTAAGGTAGATAAAGGCCTAGAACCAATCAAAGACTCTCCAGAAGAAACAATTACTAAAGGCTTAGATGGGCTCAGCGATAGATGTGAAGAGTATTCCAAGCTAGGATCAAAATTTACTAAATGGAGGGCTGTTATAAGAATTGGAGAAACAATACCCACTAATGTTTGTATCAAAAGCAATATGGAAGTTTTAGCAGCCTATGCAAAAATAGCTCAAGATCATAATATGGTTCCGATAGTTGAGCCTGAAGTTTTAATGGACGGAGATCACTCTATTGAGAAATGTAATGAAATTTCATCAGAGTGCTTAAATAGTTTGTTTAATGAGCTTGATAAAAAGAACGTCAATATTACAGGCACCTTACTAAAGCCAAGTATGGTAACTTCCGGATCAGCGGCAGAAAAGAAGGCAGGAGTGGAAGAAGTAGCACAGAGGACAATAGAATGTTTAAGAAACAATATTCCAAATAATTTACCAGGTGTGACTTTCTTATCAGGCGGGCAATCAGAGATTGAGGCCACCGAGCATCTAGACCAAATGAATAAAATCGGGGGGTTCGATTGGAAGCTTAGTTTTTCTTATGGTAGAGCGCTTCAACAAGGAGCTCTGAAAGCTTGGTCAGGCAAACCAGAAAATGTCGATGCTGCTCAGGCAGTATTTTCTCATAGAGCTTTAATGAATAGGCTTGCTGCTGAGGGCAGGTGGGAGAAATCTTTAGAAGGATAACTAACTAATTATTTGTATTGCAATGTTAGCTTTAGCTCAAAGAGTACTTAGTGCAGAAATTACCTTAGATAACAAAATCTTATTTAATATAAATAGAGGGATTGTAGTTTTTGTCTGCTTTGAAACAGATGATGACAAGCCTTTGCTTAATAAATTTATAGATAAGATCACAAGCTTTTATTTTTTTTCTACCCACGGAGATAGGTTAGATAGCTCTATTCAAGATATTGATGGGGAGGTTGCTATCATCAGTCAGTTTTCTTTAGCAGCTACTACAAAAAAAGGGAAAAAACCAAGCTATCATCAGGTTGCGCCTACTGAGAAAGCAAAAAAACTTTATAGCACACTTGAAGAGCATCTGAAGAAAAAGCATTCAAAGTCTAAATTTGGTATTTTTGGAGCTGATATGCAAATAAAGCTTATCAATGATGGACCTCTCACATTTAACTTTAGTTTTTAATATATGGAAGAAGAATTTCGACAAGAGATTAGTCAGTGGTTTCAGAATAATTGTCCAGACTCTATGAAAACACCTATGCCAGCCGAGGAGCAGGTATGGGCTAGCTCAAAGATAAAATTTCCAAATAATGATTCTAGAAAATGGTTTAAGTCTATGGTTGAAAAGGGTTATTGCACACCAGAATGGCCGAAGAAGTACGGTGGGGCTGGACTATCAAAAGAAAAAGCAAACGTTTTAAGAGATGAAATGAGGAAGCAAAATTGCAGGAATCCTCAAATTAATTTTGGTATTACAATGCTTGGACCTGTGATACTTGAATATGGCAATGAAGAACAAAAAAGAGAATTCTTACCAAAAATATCTCAAGGTAAGATCTGGTGGTGTCAAGGATTCTCTGAGCCTGGAGCAGGATCAGATTTAGCCAGCTTATCTACCACTGCAACGCAACAAGAGAATGGTTATGTTATCAACGGTTCTAAAATATGGACATCAGAGGCTGATAAAGCAGATTGGATGTACTGTTTAGCTAAAACGGATCCATCAAAGAAGCATGAAGGGATCTCTTTCTTTCTAGTCAATATGAAACAACCTGGAGTTGACGTTAAAAGAATTAAGCTATTAAGTGGCGTCTCACCTTTTTGCCAAGTCTTTTTTGATGATGTTTTCGTTGATAAGAGACATTGTATAGGCGGAGTAAACAATGGTTGGAATGTAGCTAAAAGATTATTGCAATACGAAAGAAATATGATGGCTGATATGAAATCTGAAGGAGCCATTGATGTAAAACCTTTAGAAATAATAGAACTATCAAACTGCTTGTCAGAGGAAAGAGACATCATTAAGGATGAAGTTATATCTCATGAGGCTAGAAATGAATTAATTAATTTAACCATCCAAAGGTCTATCGATGAAAGTACGATTAAAGCATCTACCACAGGACTTATCCTTAAATACTTAAGCACTGAGGAGGTGCAAGAGAGATGGGAGTTAAATATTAAAGCTTTAGGTATGGGAGGGCTTATGAATGTTGACAGTCAAGAGGGGACTAGAAACGATATTGTTAAATCTTTTTTTTATTCAAAAGCATATACTATTGCTGGAGGATCTTCAGAAGTACAATTGAATATTATTTCTAAAAAATTATTAGGTTTGTCAGAATGATAATAAAAAGCATAGCTATTTTTTGTGGGGCACATCTTGGGGCAGACCCTGATTTTGAAAAGCATGCAATTTTAATTAGCAAGTTAATTGCTAAGCAAGGCATAGATATAGTTTATGGTGGAGGTAATGTTGGACTAATGAAAACCATTTCCGATACAGCAATAAATCATGGTGCTAAAGTCACCGGAATTACCTTAAAGTCGTTGCATGAATTTGAGTTATCTAATCCTAAAATTACTGAAACGCTAGTAACTAATAACTTATTTGAGAGAAAAGAAAAATTTCTAGAGCTAAGTGATGCATTTATAGTATTACCTGGTGGGGTTGGTTCTATGGATGAGTTGCTTGAAGTTATGGTTAGCAATCAATTAGGCATCATTAATAAACCTGTCGGCGTGCTTAACCTTAAAGGGTATTACGATGGTTTTGTTAGCTGGCTGAAAAAATCAGTAGAATTAGACTTTGTTACGCAGGCAAACTTAGATGAAGTTATTTTTGAAGATGATGCCCAGATATTATTAGAGAAATTATTGAACAAAGAACAACCAGATAATAAAAACTGGATAGACAGACTAAATATAAATCAATAACAATTAGTCTTTAGATAGCAATAAGCCAATTTCAAATAATGCCCACATTGGTAATGCTAGAAATAATTGTGAAATTACGTCAGGTGGAGTTAATATCATTCCTGTTACCAAGAATGCAACAATTAAGTATGGTCTGTAAGCTCTAACCTGCTCAAATGTTCTTAAACCCGATCTAACAACAATAAATGTTGCTATCGGAACCTCAAAGGCTAAACCAAAAGCAAATAATAGTTTTAACATAAAGCTTAAGTAGTGATTTATGTCAGTCATGATATTTACATTATTTGGTGCTATACCAAATAAAAAGTTAATCACTAATGGTGCCACAATAAAATAAGCAAAAACCATACCTAACGCAAACATACATATCGTGGAAATCAGTATTGGCTTTATTAGCTTTCTTTCCTTTTGATACAAGCCTGGCATCGCAAAGCCCCAAGCATGGAAGAATAAATAAGGCAGGGTAATGATTAAAGACAGATAAAAATTAAGTTTTATTGGCACTAATAATGGCGAAGTAACTTCTGTGGCTATCATTTGTATGTTTGGCGGCATAGGCCATGTAAAGAAATAATAAATATTATTCGCAAAAGGAATTGAAACTATAAAAATGATCACAACAGAAACGAAATATTTAATTAAACGAGATCTTAATTCTGCTAAGTGATTAAGAATAGATTCTTTTTGTTTAGTCATCTTTTGTTTGTTTATTAATTTCATCCATTTTTAACTCATTAAATATATCTTGTTGAATTTCATCAGCGCCTATATCGCTTTTTAGATCCTCTTTCATATTAAAGAGCTTATGCTTAAGCCTTGAAATAGACTTTATAATTGATTTAATAATTTCGGGTAGCTTATCGGGTCCAAAGACCAACAAGCATGCAGTGGTAATAACCAGTAGTTCTAGAAAGCCTATTTGAAACAATGGAAAGCTTAGTTTTTGTTATCTATGTTATCTTCTTCAGCCTCATCATTATTTATTGCTTTTTTAAAACCCTTTACACCCTCACCAATATCTGAGCCAATGGATCGAATTTTACTTCCACCAAAAATTAATAGAACTATTAAAAGCACAATCGAAATTTCTAAAAGACCAAAGTTACCAAACATCAATATCTCCGTTTAAATAAGTATACTGTAAATTAGGTTCCCTAAGAATGAAATCAATCTATTTGAGCGAATAAATATAATAAAATTATCGAGACAAAGCCTATCATTAGGCCGTATGTAAATAATTTTTGCATTCTAAGCTGGAGCCTCAATTCATTTATATGATTTAAATTAATATCAGGTTCTGAAGCAAGCTTTTTTAATTCTTCAAAGATGTCTAACAATTCAAGAGGTAACTCTTTTGTCTTCTCTAGGATCTCAACTTTATTATCACTTAGGAATTCTAGTATTTTCTTTGGATGATACTTTTCTAGAATCCATCTATCTAAATATGGACCCGCTATAGACCAGAAATCTAGATTGGGATAGATTTGTCTGCCCATACCCTCTATATGCACTAAGGTTTTTTGTAATAATATTAGAGATGGCTGGATTGTTAAGTTAAATTTTCGAGTGCTATCAAAGAGTGACATTAGGAGTTTACCAAATTCAATTTCAGCCAGAGGTTTTTTGAAGATCGGATCGCAGCAGACTCTTAATGTCTGTTGTAAATCTATTATATCAGTCGAAGGATCAACCCATCCTGATGAGATAAATAGTTTAGCTAGTTTTAAATAATCATTTTTAATAGTTGCATTTAGCATTCTTGCAAGACCATATAGATCATCATTAGCTAAGCTCCCAACAATTGCACAATCAATAGCTATGTAACTATTTTTTTCTGGCCTATTTCCATCTACAAAGATATTTCCAGGATGCATATCAGCATGAAAAAAATTATCTCTAAAAACTTGGTCAAGAAAAATTCGAACGCCATTCTCTGCCAGAGCCCTTCTATTAATCCCTCGATTTTCTATTTCCTTTATATCGGTACATTGGATGCCATGTATTTCCTCAGTAACAAGAATATTGTGTCGAGTGAATTCATCAAAAACTTTGGGTATGAACAATAGCTCAGAATTAATAAAATTTTTCTTTGTTTGTACTGTATTTAATGCCTCAATTCTTAAGTCAAGCTCATTTAATAGAGTTCTCCTATAATCTTTTATAACCTCTTTTAATTTAAGCCTTTTACTGTCTTTGAATGTAATATTTATAATAAGTCTAAATAGGCTTAGAAGCCTTAGATTGGATTTGACGCTGCTTTCAATGTTTGGCCTTAATATTTTAATAACAACCTTTGTTTCGTTTATTTTTAATGTGGCTCTATGGACTTGAGCTAAAGATGCTGATGCAAGAGGCTCTAATTCAAAATGAGAAAATATATTATCAAAGCTCTCATCTAAAGATTCTTTAAAAATATTTAAAGCTTTGTTACTTGAAAAGGGCTTACAGGAATCCGTTAGCTCTTGTAAATGAACTGTGAAATCATTTCCCAATATATCGTTGCGAGTGGATAACAGCTGCCCAAATTTGATAAACATAGGACCCATAGCTTCTAAATATTTTCTAACCCTTATGCCCGGATTTGTTCCATGATTGAACCAGTAGAAGACATTTAAGAAATTAATGCATCGGAGAAATCTATTATCTTTTTTTTGGAAGGGTATATTAATGACTGAATAGTAGAAAGCATAAAAGATAAGCTTGAAAGAGCCGATAAGTAAACCCATCCCTATACTCCTGTATGAGCTTCTAACTTCATTGTTTTTTAGCCTTGTGTATAGCAACTATTCCATTTAAAAGATTATAGAATACACATTTTGCAAAATTTGAATCTAAGATCATTTTTTTAAGATTTTCTTGATCAGGGTGCATACGAATGGACTCAGCAAGATAGTTATAGCTATTATGATCATTTGCAAAAATAGAACCCATTTTTGGAATAACATTAAATGAATACCAGTCATATATTTTAGAAAATAGGCTGTTATTTGGCTTAGAGAACTCCAATATCAATAGATTTCCTTCAGGTTTAAGACATCTATGCATTTCCTTTAAACCCAGATCTTTATTCGTGAAGTTCCTTAAACCAAACCCGACAGTTATGAGGTCAAACGATTGATCTGGATAGGGCAGGTTCTCTCCTGATGCCAATGCAAAATATGAGCCCTTATAGAATCCCTCATCAATAGATCTTTTAAAGCCTTCAGCAAGCATATCGTTATTAATATCAGTAATATGCATTGATATATTATCGAATTGTTTGTGGAACAGTTTCGGTAAATCACCCGTTCCGCTTGCTACATCTAGTATTGTGGCGCCTGATCTGACTTCACTTAATTCAATTAAGGCTCTTTTCCATATCCTATGCATGCCAAATGACATGATGTCATTCATCAGATCATAATTTGGGGCAACAGAAGTAAACACATTACCAACCTCTGCTTCTTTTTCATGTTGGTTTACTTGCTGATAGCCAAAATTTGTTTTTTTATTCATTCTTAATTATCGAATTAAATTTAAGAAAATTATTGTATCGACTTTTGCTAATTGTGCCATTATTAAGTTTTTCTAAGACAGCACAACCAGATTCATATTGATGATTACAGTTTTTAAACTGACAGGATTTTGATGCAAAGCCTATTTCTGAAAATACTTCTAGAAGGAATGATTTTGGTATATGAACAATATCAATGTCTCTAATGCCTGGAGAGTCAATAATCATGCCATTATTCTTCTGTACAGCATACATCTTTGATGAAGATGTGGTGTGTTGACCATGATTCTTGGATAGTGGTTGAATTTTTATTGTGTGTCCAGTCAGCACAGTTGTTAAGGTTGATTTACCAACACCTGATTGACCCACAAGAATAGTTGTTTTGTTATTTAGATAAGCATTTATTTCATCTACTCTATCATTGAGTTTTGCAGATACTTTTAATAATTTAATACCTAAGCCCTTATATAGATTGATTATCTCTTTAGACTCTGATGATCTAGATAAATCAATTTTATTAAAGATAATAAATGGTTGAATGTTTGAGTAATTAGATAATACAATCCATTTATCTATGAATTCACTGTTAGTTTTTGGTGATTCTGCAATTAATATTCCTAGATGTGATAAATTTGATGCTAGTGGCTTCTTTTCACCAGCTTTAAACCAACAAAGTTCAGAGAACCTGTCATTAATAGAAATAACAAATAATTCATTGTTTTCTTGAACCAAGCCAACCCGATCACCAACTACAACAGGTAATTTTTTCTTTATTTTGCAATTAAAATTTTTGTTATTAAATCTCACAAGACATGAGTTTGAGTAAAACTCAATTACCATACCTGTTTGAACTTTTTTCATTTAGACCACAAAATACACTAAAGTTTAAATTAACAATAGCAATGTCACAGCTTTCTTCAAATAAAAACCTGATATGGATAGATCTTGAAATGACTGGTCTAAATCCTGAAAAAGAGAGAATTATTGAAATTGCAACTATAATTTCTGACTCTGAATTAAATGTCATTGCTGAAGGTCCTAATCTAGTTATTTCACAAGATAAAATGATTCTTGAAGAAATGGATGACTGGAATAAGTCTCAACATGCTCATTCAGGGCTTTTAGATGCGGTCAAGATAAGCAGTATTACTGAACAAATGGCAGAGATGCAAACATTAGATTTTATCTCTAAGTATGTTGGAGATAAGAAATCTCCAATGTGTGGTAACACCGTTTCACATGATAGAAGATTTTTATCTAAATATATGCCGATGTTGGAGGCGTATTTTCACTATAGACATATAGACGTATCTTCTATTAAAGAAATAGTGGCTAGATGGACAAATAATGCGCAGACCTATGAAAAGAATAGTAGTCATAGGGCTCTCGATGATATCAGGGAATCAATTAATGAATTAAAGCACTATAAGGAGCTGTTATTTGGTTAGTCTTTTTTTGATGCAGGCTGGATATTCATCGGGAAAGGGGTCACCGGGCTTTTATTTTCTTTAATTTTTGCTTCTCCCGATTCAACGACTTCATCAATCCTAACGATAGCATTAATTGGTATATATGACCTTTCAACACTTTTGAATTCATTCTTTAGCTTTTCATTAGATGGGTCAACCACTAGCTGTTTGTTTTTATTAAATATATACTTCTCTACCTCAATGAATCCGTACATATCACTTTGATAAATTTGTTTAGCAAAAATTTCATAAATTTCACCAAGTTGCATAAAGATTATCTTGTATATCTTATTTTTAGCCATAATTAATTATATGGGAACAGAATTTGATAATAAAAGCTTTTAATAATTAATTTCAGAATGACAAAAAAACTATATATAAAAACCCATGGTTGCCAGATGAATGAATACGATTCAGCTAAGATCAAGGAGCTTCTTCAAGAAAAAGAAGATTTTGAGGTTGCAGACACCGAAGATCAAGCAGACCTTTTAATTTTAAATACATGCTCTATTAGGGAAAAAGCACAGGAGAAAGTTTTTCATCAAATTGGGAGGTGGCGCAAGATCAAAGAAGAGAAACCAGACCTTAAGATTGCTATAGGTGGCTGCGTTGCATCTCAAGAGGGTGAAGAAATTATAAAAAGAGCACCAGTAGTTGATATAGTGTTTGGACCTCAAACCCTACACAAGCTCCCGAGACTTTATAAAAATAATACAACAACAAAAACAAGCCAAATTGATATATCTTTTCCAAAGCTTGAAAAATTTGATTACTTACCTGTAACTGGGACTGGGACCAGTGAACCTTCAGCATTTGTCTCAATAATTGAGGGATGTAATAAATATTGTTCATTTTGTGTTGTCCCAAAAACCCGTGGCCACGAGGTTTCAAGAAGTATTGAAGATATACTCAATGAAGTATCAGCTTTAGCAGATCAAGGCACAAGAGAAGTGCATTTCTTAGGCCAGAATGTAAATAACTTTAAGGGCACTTATAAAGACCAAGAATCATCTTTAGCGACTTTGATTGAATTAGCAGCAAAGATCGAAAATATTGATAGAATCAGATATACAACAAGCCACCCCTATGAATTTAAGGATGATTTGGTGGACGCGTATGATAAGGTGCCCGAACTAGTAAGTCATGTTCATCTGCCCATTCAAAGTGGATCAGATAGAATTTTAAAATTAATGAGAAGGCGTTATAACACTGAGGAATATTTAAAACTTATTGATAAGATTAGATTGGTAAGGCCAGAAATGAGTTTTTCTTCTGATTTTATAGTTGGTTTCCCAGGTGAAACTAGAGATGATTTTCAGGCCACAATGAACATCATAAATGAGGTTAAATTTGATGAGTCCTTCAGTTTTATATATAGCGCAAGGCCAAATACTCCAGCTTCGGAAATGCCAGACAATATTAGGGTTGAAGAAAAAAAAGAACGTTTAGATATCTTACAATCAAGATTAGCCCAATTATCTTTTGGATTTAGTAGAAAGAAGGTAGGAACAATTCAGAATTGTTTAGTGCATGGACTATCTAAAAGGGATCCCGGCCAGTTACAAGGAAGAACTATTTGTAACAGAATCGTAAATTTTCCTTCTAATAACATTGATTTAGTTGGACAATTGATTAATATTCAAATTAATGAAGCATTTCCTCACTCTCTTAAAGGCTCGCTTTGTAGCCCATAGAAAACTAACAACTGATGCTCGATAACCAAGACCCAGCCGAACAAATTATTCTTGAACCCAGCAATGCAAAATATATAGCTGCATTCGTTGGAGAATTAAATGGAAATTTAAAATTATTAGAAAAGAATTTAGCTGTTAAGATTTACCAAAATGGAAATAAGTTGAGCATCCAGGGAGAGAGCCAACAGGTTTTAAGCGCCAAAAAAGTCATTTTTGATCTTTATAAGACCTGCTGTTCAGGCTCTGATCTGTCAAAAGAGATTATTCATTTAGCAATTAATAATATTTCTGAAGATGACCCAAATGAAATAAGCTCTGTAATCAAAACCCCAAGACGATCTATTAAAGCAAGAACTATGAATCAGGGCTTATTTATTCATAATATTGAAGAGCATGAAATTAATTTTGCTGTTGGTCCGGCTGGGACAGGAAAAACTTATCTAGCCGTAGCTAAAGCAATTGAATATTTAATTAATAAGAAAGTTGATAAGATTGTACTAATCAGACCAGCCGTAGAAGCTGGTGAGAAACTAGGATTTTTACCAGGAGATCTTTCTCAAAAAGTTGACCCATATTTAAAGCCTCTTTATGACGCTCTACATGAGATGCTTGGTTACGATAAGACGGCTAGATTACTTGAGAAGGATATCATAGAAGTTGCACCGCTAGCATACTTAAGAGGCAGAACCCTAAATAGCGCCTTTGTAATTATGGATGAAGGTCAGAATACAACAATAGAACAAATGAAAATGTTTTTAACCAGGATGGGTTTTGGCTCATATGCAGTTATCAACGGAGATATAACACAAATTGATTTAGCAAAACACATTACGTCTGGTTTAGATCATGCCCTAACAATCTTGTCTAAAGTTGATGGAATTGGAATCACTTATTTCAAATCTATTGATGTTGTACGCCATCCTTTAGTAAAAAAGGTTATTGATGCATACTCAGAACATGAATCAAAGCAATCGTGACTCTTAGAATTTATAATTCTGTAAATATTGATTTAGCTTTTATTAAAGACCAATTATATGAGATTACAAAACATATCTTATCTGATCATAATGTTAACAGCGCCATTAACTTAAAGCTTGTTGATGATGCTGAAATGATAGAGCTTAATTTAAGGTTCCGAGGAAAAAATAAAACTACAAATGTTTTAGCTTTTAGCTCTGATTCAGAAGAAATGAAAGCAAGCGACGAATTAGGGGACATTGCTATTAACTATTCTTACCTGACAAAAGAAGCAGGCGCATCAATGAAAACCATAGAGGCTCATTTTTTGCACTTGTTGTCTCATGGTATATTGCATTTATTGGGTTATGACCATACAAAAGAGTCAGACGCTATTAATATGGAAAAGAAAGAAATTAGATATTTAGAATTATTTGGGATTAAGAACCCATATACTTAGACTATGAGTTTAGAAGACCAGGATATCCCTCCATCGAAAATTAAAACATTCTTAAAAAAGTTTTTATTTTTTAAACCCAAGTCAGTTAACGATGTTTCTGAAGTATTAGAGCATGCATTATCAGAAAATATAATTGATAAGGAAGCTCAGCTTATAGCTGAAAAAGCTATCCGTTTGGGTGATACAACTGTTAAAGAGATTATGGTGCCAAAAATTGAAATGGTAACAATTACTATTAATGAAGACTTGAATGAAATTTTGGCAAGAATTATAAAAACCGGACACTCTAGATACCCAGTGCTTGGAGAAGATAAAAATGATGTGTTGGGGCTATTATTGGCAAAGGATCTGCTGCCCATATTGCAGGAAGATAATAAGAAATCTATCAAAGACATGCTTAGAGATGCAAAAATAATTCCAGAGAATAAAAAAGCCGATTCTTTATTAGAAGATTTTAAGGAGGATAGATCTCATATGGCAGTAGTGATTGATGAATACGGATCGATTTCTGGCCTTGTTACTATTGAAGATGTCTTAGAAGAGCTAGTTGGAGAAATTGAGGACGAACATGACTTAGAAGAAACTGATGAGCTAATACAAGTAAGTGATTCAGAATATATAGCAGATGCAATGTTAGATATTAATGTTTTTAGTAAGAAGTTTAATAGAAATTTTAAGGACTCAGATATTGAGACTCTTGGCGGCCTGTTTATTCAAAAAATAGGCCACCTTCCTAAGGTAGGTGACAGAATACAGTTAGGTAATCTAAACTTAACAGTTACCGCAGCAGACAAAAGAAAAGTAAAAAAAATTGGAATCACCGTTCAATCTCATTCAAAAGAATAATTTAGTTACTGTAATTTTATCCATCATTTTTGGTGGCATATCAGTATTCTCATATGCGCCCTTTGGTATGAAATGGGTATTAGTTATTTCTATTTCATATCTATTCTTATTGATTAAAAAACTTAATAATAAAAAATTATTTTGGAATATATTTTTTTGGGGTTTAGCATATTGGATCATTGGTACTGGTTGGTTAATAGTAAGTATTTACTATCATGGTAATACTAGTATTTATATAGCTATTATTATTATGATTATAATGAGCAGTATATTGAGTTTGGTATTCATTGCACCGATCTTTTTAACTAAATTTTACGTTAAAGAGAAACCGCGTCTTTATATTATCTTATTTCTATCTTCATCTATGGCATTACTAGAAATTTCAAGATTTTACTTATTAGGTGGCTTTCCTTGGCTTTTACCAGGAATCATATTCATGGACACATATCTTAAATTTCTTATACCGATTATAGGCGTTATAGGAAGCAGCCTTATAATCTATCTAGTTTGTTCATATATTGCATTTGCAAGGAATAGAAAATATTCATTGCTAGCATTGGCAGCTTTTGTGTTGGTTCTTCTAATTCCAAATAAAACTTATATCACCAACTCTAAAAATACCTCTATTGAAGTTGGCATAGTGCAACCTAATTTTGAACCACTTACAAAATTTAACTTAGATACTAAGGCCAACATAACTGATCACTTAATCAAACTATCTAATGAAGTAAATAGTGCTGATTTAATAATATGGCCTGAAGCTCCTTTTGGTTTTACAGACAAACATCCAAAATTTAAAGAAATCGAAGGAAATCTTAAAGAAGATGGGGCAAGAGTAGTATCAGGGCTATTTCACGAAGATGAAGGCAAGATATATAGCTCATTAAAAATATTAGGTTCTGATTTAAAGCCATATAAAAAAGTAAATTTAGTGCCATTTGGTGAATATGTCCCTTTTGAGAGCATATTAAGGGGACTAATAAGATTCTTTGACCTGCCTATGTCTGATATGAGCTGGGGAGAAGTTGAGCAAGATAATATAAGATTTGGAGAAAATACCTTTGTTCCGCTCATATGTTTTGATATAGCTTTTATTAATAATTACCTGCATAAAATTAAAGGATCTGGCTTCATAGTTAATATTAGCAATGATTCTTGGTTTGGAAACTCTTACGGACCGGATCAGCATGTAGAAATAATTAGAGCAAGAGCTATAGAGACAAATAGATGGATAGCTCGGTCTACATCTGATGGAATATCAACAATTGTTGATAATAATGGGACAATAGTTTATTTATTAAATAAAAATACCTCTGGAGTCATTAAAGGTGATCTGGAGATAGTTAGAAGTTTAAATTTCTTCACAAAATATGGATATCAATCTATTATTGCGCTAATCTTATTTATGTTTATTTTCTCTTTAGTGAAATTAATTTATCAAAAAAAACAAGATGAGAATTGATTTATTTTATTTTTTAGCCTTTGTATCACTACCTATACTAAGCGAGTTAAGTATAGAAGTAGACATCTCTGAACAGAGGCTGTACATACTGAATGATCGAATGATTACTAAAAGCTATCCAATTTCATCATCTTATTTTGGGGAAGGTCAAGTTGAGAATTCATATAAAACACCACTAGGAAAACATATAATCCAGGAAATGATTGGAACAAATGTTGAAAAAAATACAATTTTTGTTAACAGGATCCAAAATAATCAAATTGCAAGCATAATTCATGAAAAATTAGATACAGAAAATGACTATATAACCTCTAGAATAATGTGGTTATCAGGCGTTGAAGATGGATTTAATAATGGTACCAGCGTAGACTCATACGATAGATACATATATATTCATGGTACCCAGGAAGAGGGACTAATTGGCTCTAAAGCATCTCATGGTTGCATAAGAATGTTCAATCATGATGTTATAGAGTTATATAATTTAGTTAAAAAAGGTACAAAAGTTAATATAAGGCTATAAATTAACTTAATATTTTACTAGCTCATCAAACTTTGTTTTCTTTTTTCTTTCATCTAATTTAGGGGCATCACCAAAAACACCATCATTTTCTGCTAATTTTTTAATAAGATCAGCTGGCTCCCAGAAGTTACTATCTAACTCTTTAAATCCGTTAAGCTTCTCAAGCACCTCTTTAAGACCTAATTTATTTGCATAAAACATTGGCCCACCTCTCCAAATAGGAAACCCATAACCATTTATATAAACAATATCCATATCACTTGATCTTTGAGCAACACCCTCTTCTAAGATCTTTGCCCCTTCATTAACAAGTGCTAATATGCATCTGTCCACAATTTCTTGATCTGATATCTCCCTCCTTTCAACACCATTTCTTTCAGATACTTCTTGATAAATATCTTCATTTTCTGGAGCAGGATTTGGTGCCCTTGACCCATCATTGTAATTATAAAATCCTTTACCATTTTTTTGTCCAAACCTATCATTTTCACAAAGCGCATCTGCGATCTGGCTTGTCATAGGCGTTTTCATTTTTGCTAATTTTCTTGCTCTCCAACTTAAATCTAAACCAACCAGGTCTAACATTCTGAATGGACCCATATTCATTCCAAAAGATTCTAGTGCACCATCTATTTGGTTTGGAAGAGCTCCTTCTAGTAAAAGCATATTAGCCTGCTTGGTATATCCGTATAACATTCTATTTCCTATGAACCCCGGAGCATTTAGAGAAACTACAGCAGCTTTTTTAATTGTTTTACTAAGTTTCATTACTGTTGCTAGAGTTTGTTTAGATGTTTCCCCGCCTCTAACAACTTCTAGAAGTCTCATGATATTTGCAGGACTAAAAAAGTGAGTGCCCACTACCATATCAGGCCTGTCTGTAAATGATGCTATAGCATCAATATCAAGACCAGATGTATTAGATGCTAGTATTGCATCTTTCTTTATGTGACTAGAAAGATTCTTAAATATCTCTTGTTTAAGAGGCAAGTTTTCATAAACAGCTTCAATCACTATGTCGCAATCTTTTAGATCTTCATAATTAAGAGATGGTTTGATTAATTTAGAAATATTCTCCATATCTTCTTGTGAGATTCTGCCTCTATCCACCATCATTTGATAGTTTTTATCAATTACACCAATACCCCTATCAAGGTTATCTTGATCTTGATCCAATATAGTTACTGGAATTCCAGCATTAGCAAAATTCATTGCGATACCACCACCCATTGTTCCAGAGCCAACTATACCGGCAGATTTAATTTCTAAGGTTTCTGTATCTTTTGGAACATCAGTTATTTTTGCTGCAGTTCTTTCTCCAAAGAAAATATGAATCATGGCTTCACGTTGAGGATGAACCAAACACTCAACAAAGAAATCCGCTTCTTTTTTCCTACCTTCTTCAAAATCATCTGATTCAATTGCAGCCTCTACACATTTAATTATCTGTCCTGGAGCAAATTGACCCTTTCTGGTTTTTGCTGCTAAAGCCTTTGCTTCTGACAAAAGGTTCTCATTCCCTCTAGCCTCTATTAACTTATCAGTCATATCCCTTACTTTTGGATGCGTTTCATTTTCCTGTATCTTCTTTCTTAAAAAATCCAACGCATCATCAACTAAATCATTTTCAGAAATAGCATCTATGATGCCTTGATTTAAAGCCTGTTTAGCAGGAATAGGGGCACCACTAATCATTGCATTTAATGCTGCTCCAGGACCAATGATTCTGGGTAGTCTTTGAGTCCCTCCAGCTCCAGGCAATAAACCAAGATTTACCTCTGGTAATCCTACAATTGAGTTTTTTGTTGCAATCCTATAATTACAACACAAAGCTGTCTCTAGGCCTCCCCCTAATGCAGGACCGTTAATAGCTGCTAAGACTGGTTTTAAGCTAAATTCTATGTCTTTTAGAGTTTGATGCAGATCTGGCCCCTCAACTTTTTGACCAAATTCTGATATATCAGCGCCCGCTATAAAAGCTTTTCCAGCACCTTTTAGAATAATCCCCTTAATTTTATTATCCTCATTCGCTTTTTTAAAGCAATCAGTTAAACCTACCCTAACCCCTATACTTAAAGGGTTTACTGGTGGATTATCTACTTCTAGAATTGCAATTTCATTGCTCGTTATATAATTTACGGTGCCTTTCATTATATTTCCTCGGAATTGATTAAATTATATATCTTTACTGATAAAATTTGGCTTAAAAACGTTATTATTTAATATATATTGATATAAATTATATATATAAATAGATTAAATTTATTTATTAATATTATTGATATATATAAATAATTATATATAATAATGTTGTCAGCACTCCTCTTCCCCCTATGTATGTAATGCTGACATTCTCTGAAAGTTTAGGAGGGTTATAAGCCCTCCTATTTTAATAAGGATATGAGCATTAAAACTATAAGAAAAATACAGCATAATTTAGAGTTAATCGTATTAATTCTATTATTCTTAACAAGTATTTACGCGATAGCCCCAATCATGTAGCATTTTGTAATGCGTAATTTTATCTTTTTATCAATCCTATCAATTTCTTTTTATTCTATATCTTGTCCATCTTTATTGGATGAGGAGGTTAGAGCTTTAGATTCAGATCAATATTTAAATTTTTGTGATATGCAGGGGAAAGTTATTTTAGTCGTTAATGTTGCAAGCAGATGTGGCTATACATACCAATATGATGGCTTACAAAAGCTTTATCAAAATTACAAAGATGAAGGCTTAATTGTTTTAGGCTTCCCGTCTCGAGATTTTTGGCAAGAACTAAGAGATGAATCAAAAGTGGCAGATTTTTGCTCAACTACTTATGGAGTGACATTTCCAATGCTAGCTACCACAAAAGTTAGAGGGAAAAATGCCCACTCCTTTTATCATAAATTAGCTAAAGCCACAGGTCACTACCCATCATGGAACTTTAATAAATATTTAATCTATAGAGATGGAGAAACAGTTAAAAGATACAAACAGGGAGTTGATCCAGACTCTGGAATACTTTTAACTGATTTGAAAGAAGCTTTGGAACAAGATTCAAATTTAATCAACTAAGACTAGATTGGGTCTTTGTTGAGCAAAGATTCCGTTTTCTACAACCCCTGGAATTGAATTAAGAGTTTTTTCTAGCTCTAAAGGGTCAGCTATATTTATATCTTTAATATCAATAATTTGATTGCCACTATCAGTGATAAAGCCATCTCTTAATATTGGGTTACCACCAAGTTTTTTAATCTCTTGAGTAACATAATTTAAACTTTCACTTAGCACTTCGATGGGTATTCCAAAACCCCCTAAACCGCTAACTATTTTTGAAGAATCAACAATACAAATAAATATATTAGATGCAGCAGCAACTATTTTTTCTCTAGTCATTGCTCCACCACCACCTTTTATTAAGAAATTTTTTCCATCTACTTCATCTGCTCCATCTATATAGTAATTAATTTCGGTTACATCATTTAGATCATAAACCTTAATACCTATTGATCTTAAGAGATTAGTCGATCTCTCTGAGCTAGATACAGCACCTTTCAAACGAGGTCTTTCTTTTCCAAGAATGTCTATAAAACAGTCGACCGTTGATCCAGTTCCAATTCCTAGGACGGTATCAGCACTAATGTCATTCTGTATTTCAATGTATGCCTTTTTAGCAACTTGCATCTTTGCTTCTTTCATCTCTGTATAATAAACAAATTTAAGAATTTGAAAATGAGATTAAAGATAAAAAAGACTGGAAAATTTTCTAAGTCCAAACAATATTTAAGATTGATTAGAAACTCCACTGTTTATGAAACAGCAATTATGACACCCATCACATATGCTAAAAATTTATCTATAAAGCTCAACAATAAAGTTTTTTTAAAACGAGAAGACTTACAACCAGTTTTTTCTTTTAAAAATAGAGGAGCATATAACAAGATTTCTAATTTATCTAAATTACAGAAAAAGAGAGGTGTAATAACAGCCTCTGCAGGCAATCATGCTCAGGGTGTTGCTAATGCATGTAAGGAATTAAATATTCCATGCCTAATTGTAATGCCAGTTACTACACCAGAGATTAAGATTAAATCAGTTTTATCATTTGGATCAAAAATTTTACTCCATGGAGATAACTACAATTTAGCTGCAAAGAAGGCCCAACAAATTTGCAAACAGAAAGGCATGGAATATATATCTGCCTATGATGATCCTTTGACTATTGCAGGACAGGGAACCATTGGAAAAGAAATTCTAGATGACAAGAATGAGTATGATGTAATCTTTGTTCCTGTAGGAGGAGGGGGTCTTCTAGCTGGGGTTTCAGCTTGGATTGCTCAGCACAATCCAAAAGTTAAGATATATGGTGTTGAGGTAGATGATTCTGCATGTCTTGCAGAAGCAATTAAATTTAATAAAAGAGTAAAACTCAGAGAAGTTGGTCTATTTGCCGATGGTGTAGCTGTTGACCAAATTGGAAAATATACTTTTGAGGTTATTAAAGAATGTGTCGATGGAGTCATCACGGTTAGCATAGATGAAGTATGTGCGGCTGTTAAAGATATTTTTGAAGACACTAGAGTCTTATCAGAGCCAGCCGGGGCTTTAGCATTAGCTGGTCTAAAAAAATATGCTTCAAAGATAAGCAGTAAAAACTTATTAGCTATTAGTAGTGGAGCTAATATAAACTTTGAAAGACTTAGTTATATAGTTGAAAGATCTGAGGTTGGAGAAAAAAAAGAGAAATTCTTAAGCATCAATATTCCTGAAAAACCAGGTAGTTTTTTAAAGTTATGCAGAGTTTTTGGGAAATCACAAATTACGGAGTTTAACTATAGATATGCAGACAACGTATTAGCGCATGTTTTAGTAGGCATTAAAGTTGAGAATGATGACAATTTTAAATCTTTAAAAACCAAGTTAAAGAAAAGTCAGTTTAAGTTTTCTGATCTTACAAATAACTTAATTTCAAATGATCATTTGCGCCACATGGTTGGAGGCCATCTCGCTCCATCCACAAAATTTAATGAAAGAATCTTTAGGTGCATGTTTCCAGTTAAACCGGCAGCATTATTAGACTTTTTAAAACAATTTGGATCAACCTGGAACATATCTTTATTTCACTATCGTAATCTAGGATCAGCTTTTGCAAATGTCCTAATAGGCATTCAAGATGATGCAGGAAAAAAATCTACTTTGGACTCACATTTAAGTAAACTTGATTATCAGTTTGTTGAGGAGACCGACAATATTGGATTTAAAAACTTCTTACAATGAAAAAAATATCTGATTATTTAGTATCTGTTTCTGATGAAGCTATAGATAAACTACACAATAAAATCTCTTTAACTAGATGGCCTGATGAAATCAATGATAAAAAGTGGAGTTTAGGCACGAGCTTGAACTATCTTAAAGGGGTATCTAATTATTGGAAATCAGACTTCGATTGGAGGGATCACGAGGCAAAACTAAATGAGATAGGTAGCTTCATGTATAAGACAAGCGATGGCAACAACATTCATTTTCTTCATAGCAAGTCTAGAGATCCAAATGCAATACCCATTATCATGACTCATGGTTGGCCAGGGAGTGTGCAAGAGTTTCTTAAGATAATACCTTTGCTAAATAAAGGCATGGACGGTATTTCATTCAATGTTGTTTGCCCCTCAATGCCTGGATATGGTTTTTCATATAAGCCATCCAAGCTTGGTACTAATTCAAAAGAAATTGCAAAAATTGAACATGAGCTAATGTTAGAGCTGGGCTATAACCAATATATCGCTCAAGGTGGAGACTGGGGATCAACAGTAAGTAAATGGATGGCTGATTTGTTTAAAGATAATTGTGTAGGACTACATCTAAATTTAGTTTTAGCTTTTCCACCAGAAGGTGATAATCCTATGAAAGATGTTTCGGAGGAAGAAATTAAAGCAATGAAAAATTTTGAGAAATACAATGAAAAAGGTTTTGGATATTTTGCTATCCAAAGCACCAAGCCTCAAACCCTTGGCTATGCTTTATCTGACTCACCTATTGGGCTTGCTGGATGGATAATTGAGAAGTTTCATGCTTGGACTAATGATGACCATGATGCATTAGTCATTCCTTTGGATGAGGTTTTAGCTATTATTTCATTGTATTGGTTTACTAATTCAATAACCTCATCCACTAGATTATATTTTGAAAATGGGCAAGCTGGATTTTCTTTTGATCCTGTTGTTCAGCCAACCGGATGTGCAATATTCGAGCATGAAATCGTTCGACCACCAAAGGCTTGGGCAGACAAAATCTATAATATAACGCATTGGAAAAATCACCCTGGTGGTCATTTTGCTGCACTGGAGAATCCCAAACTTTTAGCACAAGACATTATAGAATTCATAAAGTCTTCTAAAATTTCAATGCTTTAAAATCCCCTCTTCACTGCAAGAGTAGGGGAGTCCAATGTCATGATCCTCTATATCAATTTTATCAACCCTTTGACAATCAAAGATCAATGCGATTGCAGTACATTTTTGCATTGTAATTAGGGCTTTATCATAAAACCCCTTGCCATAACCGACCCTATTCCCTGCATTATCCATTGCAATTGCAGGACAAACTAGAAGATCTATATTTCCTTTAAAATCTTTACCATTGCTTACCTCAGGAATACCATATTGATTCTTGGTTAGACTCATATTGTCTTTATACCTAGTAAAGGTTATTTTTGCATCATCTATCCTTGGTATTACGATAGTTTTATTTAAACTAAGTGCATTTTGAATAATACTATTTGTATCTACTTCATTCTTGATAGGCATGTATATTCCTATGACACTGCTTGTTATAAAAAGCTCGCTAGAAAGCAAATGCTCTTGGATAATTGTTGAATAATTTTTATAGGCTTGATTTGTTAAGCCTAGCCTCCGCAGAAGGATTAATTTTCTTATTTCAGATTTCACCATAACGGAGGCTAATAAACCGATTCACCGCTATACATTTGTCCTGAACCGTTTGTCCAGGTGGCAAAAATCTTATCGAATCAGGCTTCCCCTTAGGTAATGCACAACATCGACAGTGGAATATTGCCTATTTTTTAAATATCGGTTCAAAGATAATTAATGTATTGGCAAATGAACCAGTCAATGCTGATTATACTATCGCATTTTCTATTTTCGAAATTAGGGACTCTAAAATTTCTTCATCTGCCTGTGTTAATTCACCACTCGACTCAATTTGAGTGTAGGCTAGATTTAATGCTGCAAGTATTAGAGCATTACTTTTATCTGGTACAGAAGAGATTTCTTCATTTAGTACTTTGGCAGCTTTTTTAAGATTATCTTTTTCTTCAGCAGGACATGCAATTGAAATATCCCTACCCATAACTCTTAACGACAATATTTCTTTGTTTGGCATATATTATTTATTCTTTAATTCTTTTATTGTTTTTTTAAGCAACCTAATCTCATCAGAGTGATTAATCTTTTTCTCTTTCCAAGATCTTTCTTTAACTATATAGGACTCCACAATACCTTTTTGTTCTAGGTACTTCTTGATTAGAACATCCACTTTATCTTCTAATTCTTGGATTTTAGATATTTTCTTCTTATTCATCTTATATAAGTTTAAGTCGAAGATTAATTTAAGGGAAGTTTCTAATATAAAAGAGTAAAATGTAGCAATGGATAAGATGTTTATCACAAGAAGAGCTGAAATAGCCTCTAAATTACCTAAAGATAGTGTGCTTATTGTAAATGGTGCAGCAATTTCATATAGAAATGCAGACACATCCTTTTCTTTTAGACAAGATTCAAATTTTTGGTACCTATCAGGGTTCAACGAACCAGATGCAACAATATTTATAAAAAATCTTAATGGCAAGATCAACACATATATTTTTGTTCAACCCAAGGATAAGCTTAAAGAGATATGGGATGGTTATATAGCTGGGCCTAGTGGTGCAAAATCAGATTACGGCTTTGATTTTGCATATGATAATAATGAGCTTGAGAAGAAAGCTCCTGGTATATTACAAGGCGCATCAAAAGTCCTATATGAAATTGGTAAAACTCCAGAGTTTGATAAAAAGGTAAATGCTTGGATAAGAGTTGCAGAGAGCAAAGATAGACATAGTCATAAGATAGACCCTTCAGATGCAACCGAAACTCTTGGTATGGCTAGATTAATAAAAAGCGATTCAGAAATTACCCTTATAGGAAAAGCATGTGAAATCTCTGCTAATGCGCATATGGAGGCCATGAAGTTTGTTAAGCCTGGCCTCAATGAGCAAGACTTAGAGGCTTTTTATGTATACCAGTTTGCAAAAAATGGAGGTAGATTTGTTGCATATAACCCCATAATTGCTGGAGGTGAGAATGCATGCATTCTTCATTATGTAGATAATTCTGACCCTTTACAGGACGGAGATTTAGTTTTGGTAGATGCTGGTGCTGAGTATCAGAATTATGCTTCAGACATAACAAGAACATATCCAGTAAATGGTAAATTTAGCTCAAATCAATTAGCTATATATGAGATTGTGCTTGAAGCACATAAACAGGCAATAGAATCAGTCAAGCCAGGCAGATCTGTGATTGAACCACAAAAGATTTCTGAAAGAGTTATTACTCAAGGCTTAATAGATCTAAAAATTTTGAAAGGATCGTTAGATGAAAACATAGAAAACGAGACTTATAAACAATTTTATATGCATAAGATTGGGCACTGGATGGGTTTGGATGTTCATGATGCTGGAGCATATATGGAAAACAATCAGTTTAGAAAATTTGAGCCAGGCATGGTAACTACTATTGAGCCTGGTATTTATATTTCTTCTGATGCTGATGTTGCAGATGATTGGAAAGGCATTGGTATAAGAATAGAAGATGATATTTTGGTAACTAAGGAAGGGAATAATAACCTTACAAGTGCAGTTCCATCATCTCCAAAAGAGATAGAAGCTTTGATGGCATAAATTCTATTATGAATAAATGTCTAGTAGCCGGCAGTGGAATTGCAAGCAAGGTTCTAGCTTTAAGACTAAATCAGCTTGAAGTTGAGACAGAGATCATTGGCTCTGACAAGAAAGACTTTAATAATATTAGAACGGTTACCCTGAACCCACAGTCTTATAAAGTTCTAAAAGATCTTAATATAGGTCTTTGCTCTTCACCCATAGAATCTATCAAGGTTCTGGATGGTGAGGGGTCGGGCAAAATTACTTTTACTAAAGATGAATTTAATATTGAGAATCTAGCATATGTAGTTCGTTACGATGAACTTAACAAATCTCTTGAAGATAAAACACGGGACATCCTTCATCATGACTTATGTATAAAGAATTTTTTATTTAGTGGTTCAGTAAACTGTGAATTATCAAATGGTAAGAATATTAACACGGATCTACTAATTTTGACTGAGAGCTTTCAATCTGATTTAGTTAAGCAGTTTAATAAAAAGTCCCATGTCTATGATTACAATCAAACAGCTTTTACTTTTACTGTTATTACAGAAGACCTTAATCCTTCTGAGGCTACACAGATATTCTATGAGAATGAGATTTTTGCAATTATGCCAATTAATACAAGTCAAAATGAATGGAGTGTAGTTTGGTCTATTCCTAGGAGCAAATTAGAAGAAACAGACTATATTGAGTCCAATTTATCTAGAGTATCAAATAGACTGGGTGCTGATATTGTTATAGATAGCAACATTCTTAAATTCGATATTTTTGGTCATCGTTTTGTAGAGTATGCAGAGCCAGGAGTATGTTTATTAGCTGATTCTGCACACTCTATACATCCATTAGCCGGCCAAGGTTTAAATTTAGCAATTGCAGACGTAGAAGTCTTAAGAGATGAGCTGTATAAAGCAATTAATAACAAACTTGCTATAGGAGAACTATCAACCTTAAAGAAATACGAAATGCGTCGAAAAATCATCAATGACTCAATGCTCAAAGGGATTAATGCTATCAATAGTCTTTTTCAAAATAATAATATTTACTACAGGTTGATTAGAAATAATGGATTAAAATTTGTTGATGCTTTCTCACCATTAAAAAAGGTATTTGTTAGATATGCTTTGGGGCAAATAAAACTATAAGATTTAACGATTTACTGAAAATACTAGTAATTTATACCTAGCCTATTTAATAAGCTTAGTGTTTCATAAATAGGCAAACCAACCACATTAGAGTAACTTCCCTTGATGCCTTTTACAAAGCTTTGAGCTTTTCCTTGAATCCCATATGCTCCAGCTTTATCAAAAGGTTCATCCGTCTCAATATATTTCCTATATTCTTGAGCACTGATTGAAGCAAATTCAACTAGCGTTTCAACTGAAATTGTATGTATGTCTAATGATTTTTTATCCCAAACCCCTATTGAAACACCAGTAAATACAGAATGAACTTCTCCAGATAGTTCCATTAACATACTTAGGGCATGTTCCTTGGACTCAGGCTTACCAAAAATTTTATTTCCAAGTACTACAATAGTGTCTGCTGATATTATGACTGCATCTAATGCATCTTTAATTATTTGTTCTGCACCATGCTTACATTTCACAACAGATATTTTCTCAGCATTGTCTCTGGGGCTTATAGAAAGATCGATAGCCTCAGCTGTATTTACTTCAACCACTTTAAATTTTATACCCATTTGAATAAGTAAATCTGCTCTTCTAGGCGATTTTGAGGCAAGATATAACATATAGAATCAATTTTACATTAAGGAAAAATATCAATGAGCAAAAATTCTAAAAAAATTATCTTAGTTACAGGAGCAAGCAGAGGTGTTGGAAAGGGTATTGCAGAAGGTATTGGAAGTCCTGGTGATGTTGTAATTTGTGCAGCACGAAGCCTGGCATCAGGTACTCAGGTTCATCAATTTGGTTTTGAACTATCAAGCAGCTTAGAGGATACAGTTAAAAATATTAACCAAGACAATATTGATGCTGATGCATATGTCGTGGATTTAAATAAAACAGATGAAATTGAGGGTTTAGCAAAATATGTAGAAAAAAAGTATGGTAGATTGGATATCTTAGTTCACTCCGCCTGTCAGATACATGATGACTTAGTGCAACCAAAACCATTTTGGGAGAAATCAGTTAATTTATGGTCAATAGTAGACGTAGGATTGCGTTCAAACTATCTATTATCTCACGCATTAGCTCCACTTATGATTAAGAACCCAGAATCTTTGATTGTTCAAATATCTTCTCATGGAGCATCTTGTTACATGCACGGACCAATATATGGAGCTCAAAAAGCTGGGGTAGACAAGATGGCATTTGATATGGCTCATGACCTAAAGGAGTTTCAGGTATGCTCTATTTCTCTATGGTCTGGAATTGTTAAAGATGAAAAGACAGCAAAAGTTAGCGCACAGCATGGCGAACATTATGCTGAGTTTTTAAAAGGTGCAGCGTCACAACTCTTTGCTGGAAAGGTTATCAAAGGAATCTTTGAAATGGATAATAAGATGAAGCTTTCAGGTAAGACTCTTATAGCTGCAGAGATTGGTGCAGAACTAGGTATTACTAATGAAGACGGCAGCAAGCCTAAGAGTGATAGAGATACTTTGGGTGGACCCCAAGAATTCAATAAAGCAGTTATCTATTAAACTTTTTCGCCACGCGCACGAATATCTTTGAGAACAGCATCTATGCCTTTTTTATCAATGATCCTCATGCCCTTTGTAGAAATCTTTAGAGATACAAACCTATTTTCTGATTCTACCCAAAACCTATGGGTATGAAGATTAGGCAGAAACTTCCTTTTGACCCTGTTATTGGCGTGGGAAACATGGTTTCCAGCCTGCGGCATTTTACCGGTTACTTGACATACTTTGCTCATAGGTTGGCGATTTTAAATTACATAAGGTTTGATGGCAAGATACAATTTAAACATGAATAATTTATTTTTATTGAGACATGCTAAGTCAAGCTGGGATAACTCTTTCTTAAGTGACCATGATAGACCTCTTGCAAAGAGAGGAATCCAAGACTCTTTAAAATTAGCAGATCATTTATTAGACACTAGTTTTGATAGAATTTTTTGTAGCTCCAGCAAAAGAACCCTAGAAACAGCTGATTTAGTATTAAGCGACACACATATGAAGCATAACATGCATATTACTGATGACTTATATCATGCAGACATCAATGATGTATTAAATTTATTAAGTACTAATGGAGACACCCATGAAAACATACTCTTAATTGGCCACAATCCAACCATGCAATATTTAGTTGAATATCTCACAGATGAAAGCTTAGGGAACTTTCCCACCTGTGCATTTGCTCATATAAAAATTAAAACCGAATGGTGTAATATTGATAAGAGATCTAACTCTTTAGAAAAGTTTATTCGGCCCAAAGAACTATAAGCAATGAAAATAAAATTAAAGATACTTAATCCCTTAATGAGGGATAAAATAGGACTTCCAGAGTACTCTACTCCGGGTTCAGCTGGAATGGATCTTAGAGCCTGTATAGATTCTTCTATCAACTTAAAACCAAATCAATCAGAATTAATACCTTTAGGTATATCAATATATATTGAGAATAAGGATTATGCTGCAATTATTATTCCAAGAAGTGGCTTGGGCTTTAAGCACGGCATTGTTATGGGTAATCTGGTTGGATTAATAGATTCAGATTATCAAGGTGAGCTTCAAGTGCCAATCTGGAATAGATCTAGTGAAGATTATGAAATCATACCAGGATCAAGAATAGCACAAATGGTAGTAATTCCAGTTCGGCAAATTGACTTCGAAGTAGTTGATGAATTTAGTTCGACTTCTAGGGGCACCAAAGGCTTTGGGAGTAGCGGAACTGACTAGGCTAAAACCTACTTTTTCTTACCAAAGCGTTTCTCAAACCTTTGGACTCTTCCACCTGTGTCAACTATCTTTTGTGTGCCCGTAAAAAAGGGATGGCATTTTGAGCAAACATCTAATGATAAATCTTCAGAGAGAGTGGTCATGACATTAAAGGTATTTCCACAAGAACACGTTGCTTTTATCTCTTGATAATTCGGATGAATGCCTTCTTTCATAATAAAATTAATATTTAAGGATGAGAACTATAACAAATTGAACAAGGTTTACAAATATCTTAATGACTAAATTTTTTTACAATGTCAGTATACCAATCTCTGTCGACCAGCTCTTTATTTACCATTCCTCTAGAAAGATAGACTTGGGTTCTAGAGTAAAAATAAACTTTAAAAATAAGAGTAGAGTTGGAATTGTCATAGAAAAGACCAATCAACCTAAATTTAATACCTTAACCATAGAAGACATTTTAGATGAGAGTAATATTTTCTCTAAAAATGATTTAAATATCTTTAAATGGATCTCTGATTATTACCATTATCCCATAGGCCAAGTTATAGATTCCTTTATTCCTTCGAAACTAAAGAAATTGAGTCCTATGACAAGGCTAGCAAATGTTGAACATCGATTAAGCAATAATGCATATAAGCTAACAAAAAAACTTACTCAAGAACAAAAACATGCAGTAGATAGGATTATTAGGCTTAAGGGCTTCAACCCAGTATTACTTTTTGGTGTTACTGGTTCAGGTAAGACTGAAATATATATTAGAGCTATTGCTGATCAAATTGATAGGGGCAACAGCGTTTTGCTATTGGTGCCTGAGATAGCTTTGATACCTCAAATGAGTGATGAAATAAAGAAAATATTTGGAGATCGATTTGGTCTATATCATTCAGGCATTTCACCGGCAAAGCGATTAAAGACTTGGTGGGAAGCTAAGAATGGAATGAAGGATATTATTATTGGTACCAGATCGTCATTAATGAATCCATTAAAGAACTTAGGGATGATTATTGTAGATGAAGAGCATGATAGATCTTATAAACAAACTACGGGACTCACTTATTCAGCTAGAGATGTAGCAATCAAGAAAGCACAACTACTTAATATACCGATTCTATTGGGATCAGCGACACCTTCGTTAAGATCTATTCTCAATACCCAACTTAAAAAGTACCAATTGATTTTGTTACAGAACAGAATTGCTAAAACAAAACCTCCAAAATTTACTATTTGTGATATTTCAACATCCCAACTAAAAGAAGGTCTATCCGATATTGCTTTATTAGCAATTCAAAAAACCTTAAAGAAAAATAAACAAGTTATGATTTTTCTCAATAGAAGAGGTTATGCCCCTGAGTTTTCGTGTGAACAATGTGGATGGACCGCCCTTTGTAATCATTGTGAAACTAATATGGTGTTTCATCAGATAGATAAAAGGCTTATATGTCATCGTTGTAATGCTGCATATGGCATACCTCCTCAATGCCCAGAATGTAATTCATTACAATTAAGCGCACTAGGTTTGGGGACTGAAAGAATTCAATTAGGGCTAACTAGGGATACTGATTTAGATAATATTTTAAGATTCGATAGGGACTCCACTAAAAAAACTGGATCTTTAGAGAAAATCATTCAAAGGATTAAATCTATAAGCTCTGGCGTAATAGTTGGCACACAAATGTTAATCAAGGGACATGATTTCCCCAACATAGAACTTGTAATAGTTGTTAATGCAGATAGAGGCTTAACAAGCCTAAACCCTTATGCAATTGAAGATTTAGCTCAACAACTTATTCAAGTTACAGGGAGAGCTGGCAGGCTAGATGGAGTCTCTAATGTTTTAGTCCAGTCTAGACATCCTAAAGACAGGCACCTTAATTTATTAAAAGACGGTGATTATTTAGCATTTTCTAAATTTATCTTAGAAGAAAGAAAAAAACTTAATTTACCTCCATTTATTCATCAAGCCCTTCTTAAATCAGCCTCAGTTAGCATTAATAGGAATATAAAGTTCTTAGAATCTGCCATCTCAAATGTTAGCGGAAAGGAAACCATTGTTTTAGGACCAATGGCTTCGGCAATACCAAAATCAAGAGGAAAATTTCATCATCATATTTTAATTCAATCAAACTCTAAGAAGATTCTTCATCAGACATTAGATCAGATTAATAACAACATCAGCGAACTTAAGGTGTCTTTAAGGACTCAATGGAGGCTAGATGTTGACCCACTGGATTTTTAGTTAAATCATAAAGTTTTGATTTACTAGCCTCTCTGATACTTCCCAGAGTTTTTTAGCTTCTATTTCATCTTGAGAGGATTTAGAGGTCTTGATAATTTTACTGTCAAAAAAATATGCTCCACTTTCTTCCAACCTTTCTTTAGTTGCCAAGTAGATAATACTTTCTGCTCCTTTTAAAGGAGACCTAAAAAATGGTTTTAAAAGTACCTTAAGTATCTTACCAAATATAGATTTATTCTGGCTTCCTAGAGCAGTATTTACTCCACCAGGATGTATAGCATTGACTTTTATATCATCATGACCAAGTTTTCTTGCTAAATGCTTAGTAAACAATATGTTTGCAAGTTTTGATTGGCCATATGCTTTAAAACCCATTTTAAAATTCTCTTTATAGTTTAAATCATCCCAATTCATGCCTTTAACAAAATGATGAGCTGCGGAAGCAACATTTATGATCCTTCCATCTTTTGAATTCTTTATCTTATCTAAAATTAGATTTGTGAATAAGAAGTACCCTATATGATTAATTGCGAATGTATTTTCTATACCATCTTTGGTCAATTTGAATTCAGTATTAACCACGCCAGCATTATTGATTAAGATGTCAATATTTGCACATTGATTATTAATTTCCTCTGAGCATTCTCTAATAGAGCGCTGATTTGAGAAATCACAAAAATATTTTTTTATATTAATTTTAGGATTAATTTTTATTAATTCATCTTTTAGTTGACTGCCTAAACCTTTATTCCTATAAGTAAAAATTATTTTTGGATTTTGTTCAGCAAGCTTTAATATAGCTGCTTTTCCTATTCCGTTTGTTGCTCCTGTTATTACTATGACTTTATTTGTTAGATTATTCATTTAAATAAAGATTTTTATCTTTTGACCAGGATAGATTTTTTTATTATTTAGATTATTCCATTCAATTAAGTTATCAGCCGTTACCCCAAACCGAATTGCAATTTCAGAGATAACATCACCCTTTTGTATTTCATAAGTCAAGTGCTTTGGACGATCACTCATGATTGTGTTGTTAATTGGTGTTTCTAATAAATACTTTACTATTCCAAGGAATATTCCTCTAGCAATCATTCTTCTCCCAGGTTTGTCGGACAGTCTTTTTGCATCTTCTGGATTAGATATGAAACCTGATTCAATTAGTACTGAAGGTATATCTATAGACTTTAGTACTCTAAAATCTGCATATTCGATTGCAGGTTTATGCATATGCGTAAATGGATCTTTCTTAAGTTCAGATAAAATATATTTTGCAAGCCTAGTGCTATTATCTATCTTGTTTTGATATTCTTCTATATAGACATTTCTTGCCGCATCTTCATCAAAATCTTGAGCATCGAGTGCAGCCACTCTTGATTTACTCCTGGTTAAGTTTTTAGCCGTGACCGATGAAGGTTCTTTCGCCCAAACATAAACAGAGGCACCCTTCACCCTGGTTAATTTGAATGCATCAGCATGAAGTGAGACTAGAATATCTGCCCCCATTCTTCTTGCAATTTTATACCTGTCATCTAGTTGTATAAATTCATCAGACTTCCTAATCATGATGGGACTAAAGCCGTTTGTATTCATTAAAGTTCTTTCAAGCTCCTTTGCAATCATTAGCGTTATATCTTTTTCAACAATGTTTTTTCCTACAGCACCCGGGTCTTTGCCACCATGACCCGCATCGATTGCAATCAAGATATCTCTAGTATTTGCTTTGATTTTTCTATCTTTTTTTATTTCTAAAATTAGTTTTACATGATCATCTGATTTAATTTGTATCGGCTTCTTCCAATAGACTTTACTTGAGAGGTTAATATTGATTGTTGTTAAGTTACCATTATTAGAAGATTGAATGCTTGTAATAGGATTATTGCCTTCAGCATTTATAGGACTAATTAAATTAACATCCTTTAAATTCATTATAATTTTTGATGGATTATCTTCAGAGTACACATCGAGCATCACCACCTTATCCATTCTAAAGATTATTTTTATTAAACCATTCTTAGATGACTGCACCTCTTCAAAGGCGACTGTATTTGATGAAATTCCAGTGCTTATTAGTAGGGCAATGTTTAATACAATAAATTGCTTAAGCATACTTTTTCTTTATTTTCTTTTTAATATCTTCAAACGAAGAGCTTAATCTTAACAGCCTACCAACTTCTTTGTAATTAATTTCAATTAATATATTAGGATCCCTTGTTCCTTTTAGTTTTTCAGGCCATTCGACAAACACTATCTTTGATTTGTTTATCATTCTATCTAGGTCCAAAAGATGTATATCTTCAGGCGATGATATTCTATACAAATCAACATGCAGGCAAAGAAATCGCTCCAAATTATATTCTTTACAAATGTTGTATGTTGGGCTCGTTACATTTCCTTTCCATCCAAGACAATTAATAACCTTTTTAACAAGATAAGTCTTTCCAGACCCTAGATTGCCCTTTAAATGAATCTCTATGTTAGGCTCTTCAATCTTTTGGATTAATTTGCCTAAATAGTTACCAAATTCAGTGGTTGCATTCTCATTCTTGAGATTTATTTCCATTTTTAAGTTCTTTTAGTTGAGATTTCTTATGATCAAATCCATTAATTTCTTTGAGGTTAAGCCGATACTTCCAATATCATTAGAATAATCATCACCAGATTTTGCATGCACTGCTACCGCAGCCAATGAAGAGTCTAAGTTGCTCATTCCATTCGCAATTAATGCACCTAAAAGACCACATAACATATCACCTGAACCTGGCACAGCTAATGCAGGCGACCCATCACTGCAGATGTATGCATCTTCATCTAGGATAACTGTTTCATGACCTTTAAGAATAATGGTACCACCATACAGTTTCTTAATATCTTTTGCTGTCTTGATTCTATCCTTTTGGACATCTCTCGTTTTTAGATCTAACAGTGAAGACGCTTCTCCAGGATGAGGAGTAAGAATTAAATTCTTAGGTAGCCTGTTTTTGTAACTCTTCTCTGGCAATAGTCTTAATGCACCGGCATCTAGAATGATTGTTTGATTATTAATATTTGGATTAATCAGTAACTTCAAGAGGCACTGTCGTGACCAATATTTATCTGAAAAACCCGGACCACAAATTACAACGTCAGCCCATGCAAGATCTTCTTCAGCTTCTTGAGCATTGTCTGTTCCAATTACCATTAATTCAGGAGACCTAGAAAGCGCTGGAGCAACATATTCTTTTCTAGTCAGTAACTTTACCAAGCCTGCACCAGCTGAAAGAGCAGTTTCAGCAGCAAGAATACCTGCACCACCATAACCGAGATCTCCGCCTACTACAGCAACCTTACCAAAAATTCCTTTATGAGATTCTTGAGCACGCTTAGGTAATTTTTTTGTTATATCTTTATATCGAAAAAATTTGCATGCTGGCTTGTTCATGGATTCAATATTTAGGTCTAATTTCTTTAAGACTATTTTACCAGTGAACCGCGACATTCCTCTTCGTAATTGACCTATTTTTTTAGCTATAAATGTAATGGTATGGTTTGCTTTGAATGTATTTAAATTATATTTACCACTTTCTGCATTTAAGCCTGTAGGAGTATCAATAGCAATTTTGTTTTCAAATTGGTTAGCTAGTATCAGCAGGCCTTCAACTTCTTTAGATAGATTTTCTCTCCCGCCAATTCCAAAGATTGCATCAATAATTAAAACATCCTTTTTGCTAAGTTTTTCCATAAAATCTAAGGATATTAAATTCGAATTAACACACTCATCAAAAGCCTGTTGACATAGAATTGATTTATTTCTTTTTAAGACATCAAGATAATAAACTTTAAAGCCATTCTTTCTAAGATTATGGCCAATATGATACCCATCACCACCATTATTCCCAGGGCCATTTAGAATCAAACATTCTCTAGAACGATAGTTGTTTGATATCCAGTCAGATGATTGTTTAGCAGCTTTTTGCATTAATTTATAATCATCGCCTTTTGACAAAAAGATACTTAATTCAAAGTCTTGAACTTGTTTAGGCAAGTATGCATTAATCACTTTTACTGGAGTTTGTGTACAGCAATTCTATTAGATCTGAATGATCCTAGCCACAACTCATCTTTAACTTTAAAGCCCACAGTTCCAACACCCATATTTTTACTTTTAAAAGAATAAGTCTTAATCACGGATAAATCATTCCTATCTAACTGTGTAACAGACCATGGGAGAGTACAATTTATATTATTGCCACATTTCTGATAATCAAAGATATTGTAATTATGTGAAACAACCCATATATGATTTTCACGCAACACAACATTATCAGGAGAATTAGCTTTAAATTTGCCAATGATTTCCATTGTATTTAAATCAAATAATAGCGTCTCATCACCAAGATTATAATTTACTGTCAAATTGTTCTTTTCTCTATCAAGCATTATTCCATTTGGGTAGGAGCCAGCCGTTTTTGATAACTCATTAAATCCGTCTTCACTGTTCCATGAGATAATAAATCCAGTATCAAACTTAAAAAAATAACTAAACAACCACTCACTTAATGAGAGGTTAATATCAAACATATGAGATGCAAAAAATGATCCAGACTTAGTAAGACTAACATCATTTAGATAGTATTTTTCATCAGTTGAAACGCAACCCCTCCATATTAGGCTCCAAGAACCATTATTTTTAACTAACTCAAACATTTCTACGCGTTCGTTGGGCAGGTGACTAACTACCGCAAGCTGTATAGAGCCATCATCTCTTTGAGCTAAATCTATTCCATGTGGACCTATTTCATCTTGTGGGTCTCTCAAGCAATTAACATCCCCCCATGTATTTAAACTGTATTCAATAGGAAGAAATTTTTTTGTTCTAGTCGGGATATGGAATAAGCTAAGATTTCCAGGGGTTACTTCTTGAATTGGAGATTGACCACCATATTCAGAGACAATAAAGTATTCTTCATCTGGAGTTATTGCAAGATCTTCTGGGTTTAGAAACTCACAGATAACCTCCATTTCATTATTGCTAATACAATCTTCAAGAGGCTCAAGCGGTTCAATTTGTAGGTAACGTATTATTGAGATGCATATAACTGCTATTAGTATCAAGATACCTATTACAAGCAATTTAAATAGTCTTGGAATCAATATCCTTATCTGAACCATTTTTTTAATTCTGTATTTAAAATATCTACCAGCTCTAAAGGCTCATCCAATAAAAGATGATGACCTCCTTCCTTTACGGTAATAAAACGCATTTTATCCTGAAAGGCCTCTCTCATGTATTTCATTATATTTGACCCCAGTAGTAAGCTTTTACCACCAGCAATAAACAATGCAGGACATGAAAATTTAAACTCATAACCATGCAACCTCTTTAATGAATGAAATAATGTATCGTCAAATTTCCATCTCCAACCTTTAGAAGTATGCTTTATTGAATATTCAGCAATATATCGAAGGTACCAGTCATTGTTGCATTCTTGTGGAGGCAATAACCTAAAGCGATTTAAGATTTCAGTTTTAGATTTATAAAACTTAATCTTTCTTAAAGGACCCGCACTAATGTGTTTCTTATAATCATAAGTAGGCGGTCGAAGCGGTGTATCGATCATAGTAAAGTTCACAATATTTAATTGTTTTAACTCACTAGCTATGAAACCTGCAAGGTGACCCCCTAAAGAATGACCAACTAAAGCAATTTTTGATTTTAAAAGACCTTCCTCTTTTAAAATTGATTTAACAGCATGCATGAGGATTTCAAAACTATATTCTGTTCGGTGATCTGAATCTCCCATACCCGGCATATCTAAAGCAATGATCTGACCCCTAAAACTTATCAAAGGTGCTATAGGGTCCCACCATTTCTTGTGGGCACCAGTGCCATGGATCAATAACAATATATTTTCTGTATGACCATTATTCCAGCATTGATAAGATACTGCCTGTCCTTTTGTTGTTGTATTTTTTACAATAGCCTTAGACCGTATAGAGCTTTTGAACCAAGAAGGACTATTTTTAATATCATCAACAAGAGATTCTGTAATATTCATTTCATATAATTCTAAAGGATAATAATTTACTTCACTAACTATGCAAGATATAAAACCAGCTGCAACACTCATTCTACTAAGGGATAACTCAAGAGGTATTGAAGTGCTGATGGCTAAAAGAAGCACAAGAGCTTATTGGGGCAGTATCTATGTTTTTCCTGGGGGCAAATTGGATGAGTCTGATAGATCAAGCGAGATATATAAATTCAGTAACAACCTAGACGACTTGGAAGCATCTGCACGATTAGATCTAAAAGAAAATGGGCTAGCCTTCTGGATAGCTTGCATCAGAGAGTGTTTTGAAGAGGTTGGCATTATTATTTCTGATGAAATAAACAATAATTTTTCATCTAAAGCTAACATCAATCAATTAAGAAATAAATTAAATGCAGGATCTATAACATTCTTAGAAGTATGTAATAAGCTAGGCATAAAGCTAGCAACAGATTCTATTATTCCCATTGCACATTGGATTACACCAACTATTGAGAGCAGAAGATTTGATACATGGTTTTTTTTAGTGAAATCTCCAACCAATCAGATTCAAAACCATGATGGATTAGAATTAACAGAAAGCATTTGGATTACTCCAAATATTGCCTTAGAGGAATACCATAAAGGTAAAATAAACTTAATTATGCCTACCATTAAGACCTTAGAAATGCTCACTTCATTTAGCTCAACAGATGAAGCTTATAATTATTTTCTTTCCAAGCAACAGGAGCCCATAGAAACCATCCTTCCAAAATTTGTTAAGAAGAATGGCAAATTAATAGGTCTTTTGCCCGACGATAAAGAGTATGATTCAGCTATAGGACTTTTACCAGGCGATATAAAAAATGATTCAATATAGAGAATTAATTAAAAAGATTATTGCTTCCAATGGAAGTGTCTTTACTGGCGATGGGACAAATACTTACTTAATCGGCAAGAGCGACATCACTATTGTTGATCCAGGTCCAAATATTGATCACCATGTTAAGACTATTATTAAAGAAGTTGGAGATAATGCAAAAAGGATTTTAGTTACCCATACACATAGAGATCATTCACCTGCTGCAAAGGTTTTAGGCGATAGTTTAAATATTCCTTTATACGGCATGCTTGTTGCAAAAGATGATTCATTACAAGATAAGACCTTCAAACCCAATGAGCTCTTAAAGCATGGAGATATTATTAAAACCGATGAATACGAGATTAATGTTATTCATACTCCAGGGCACGCATCCAATCATCTTTGTTATTTAATTCCTGAATGCTCAGTGTTACTAACAGGAGATCATATTATGAATGGATCAACAGTTGTTATCGCACCACCTGATGGCAATATGCAACAGTATCTTTCTTCTTTAAAATTGCTAAAAGATTATGATTTCGATTACATAGGCCCCGGTCATGGAGACTTTTTATCAAATCCAATAGAAGTAGTTAATTGGATAATCAATCATAGAATGGAAAGGGAAAAGAAGATTATTAAAAAACTCTCTAACAAGGGCGCTTGTAATATAGATAAGTTAGTTAAGGCAGTTTACGATGATGTTGATTCCAACTTGCATCCTATTGCTTTATGGAGTTTGCAAGCTCATCTTGAAAAGTTAAGAGATGAAGATCAAGCCAGTTACGATGATCAGACCAATTCTTGGTCTATAAAAGCTTAAATACTATGTTCGCATTTCTTTTGGGTTGCTTTTACTTAATCTGCTCTTGTATTTACTTGTGGTTGTTTAAAACAAACTTTGATGTGATAGGTTTTATTTTTAATCCCAATAATAGGAAGTTCTATTTAATGTATGAGCTACTTGCATTATGTCTTTGTGTATTAGCTGTTTTAGAGAATGCGCATTGGATTCTAATAGGGCTTTTCTTATTACACTTTATCAATCTAAGTTTTATAGCTTTTTACCCAAAGACCTTTTATGCCTCAAAAAATGATATAGAAAGCATAGGAGGCAACGCCTTCATGAGCTTTAATGTAATGTTTATGGTCATGGCAGGATGCCTAGCGCTAACCTCCATATATTTATAACGATTGTTTATTGGAAATTAAGTTTTCTACTACTGTTGGATCTGCAAGAGTCGACATATCACCAAGATCATCAAAATCTTCTTCAGCAATTTTTCTAAGTATTCGCCTCATAATCTTTCCAGATCTTGTTTTTGGTAAATTCGGTGACCATTGAATCAGATCAGGTTTTGCAATTGGACTAATCTCTTTTGCAACAAACTTCATTAACTCATCTTTAAGGGCTTTCTCTTCTTTCTCCCCAACCATAAGTGTTACATAAGCATATATACCTTGACCTTTAATAGGGTGTTCAAACCCCACTATTGCTGCTTCTGCAACTTTTGGATGTAATACAAGAGCACTCTCTATTTCTGCTGTGCCAAGACGATGACCAGAAACATTCAGAACATCATCAACTCTTCCAGTGATCCAGTAGTACCCATCCTCATCTCTCATTGCCCCGTCACCAGTGAAATATATACCGCTATATTGTGAGAAATAAGTATCAATCATTCTCTGATGATCTCCATATACGCTTCTAATTTGGCTAGGCCAAGAAGATTTGATCACTAAATTCCCTTTTCCCGGTCCTTTAATTTCTTTACTATTATCATCCATAAGTTCAGGCCACACACCAAAGAATGGAAAAGTTGCAGACCCCGGCTTTACTGAGGTAATCCCTGCAATTGGAGATATTAACACTGACCCAGTTTCAGTTTGCCACCAAGTATCTATAATCTGACATTTTTCTTCACCAACAATTTTGTAATACCATTCCCACGCTTCCGGGTTAATAGGCTCTCCTACTGTCCCTAAGACTTTTAATGATGATCGTGATGTCCTTTTAACCAGGTCATTGCCTTGTGCCATTAATGCTCTAATAGCGGTAGGGGCAGTATAAAAAATATTAATTTTATGCTTATCACATATTTCCCAACATCTTGATGCAGAGGGGTGTGTAGGGATACCTTCAAAGATTAAGGTTGTTGCTCCATTACTTAAGGGGCCATATATGATATAAGTATGACCCGTTATCCAGCCAACATCTGCGGTACACCAGTATTTATCTTTCTCAGAGTATGCAAACAAGTATTTAAAGGTTAAATGTGCACCAAGCAGATATCCTCCAGTTGTATGCATAACACCCTTTGGTTTTCCTGTTGACCCAGATGTATACAATATAAACATTGGATCTTCAGCATCCATGATTTCGCATGGACACTCATCTTCTACCTCATCAAATAATGCAGCATATTTCTGATCTCTATCTTTTACCCAATTAATATCAGCCCCAGTTCTTTGTACTACCAGACAGTGTCTTACATTGGGACAGGAAGTGAGGGCTTCATCAACATTATTTTTTAATGGAGTATTTTTACCTCCTCTGATTGCTTCATCTGCAGTAATAACGATTTCGCAATCTGCATCCAAGATTCTATCTTTTAGAGATTCTGATGAAAAACCTCCAAAAACTACTGAATGTATAGCTCCTATTCTTGTACATGCAAGCATTGCATAAGCAGCTTCTGGAATCATTGGTAAGTATATGCATATTCTTGAGCCCTTTTTAGCTCCTAGCTTTTTAAGAATATTTGCAAATTTACAAACATTTCTATGCAACTCAAGATAAGAAATGTGTATGTCATGTTGTGGGTCATCTCCCTCCCATATTATTGCTGTTTTATCTCCTCTTGATTGAAGATGTCTATCAATACAGTTGTAAGCAACATTCAATTTCCCATCTATAAACCATTCCGTTTCAGCAAATTCATCATTATGAGTTTTTGTGAAATTTTTGAACCAATGAATATTGTCTTTTGCCATAAGACTAAAAAACTTTTGAGGTTCTTTGATAGATTGCTCATAAAGCTTTTCAAATTCTTTAAAATTTTTTAAATGTGGATTTTTTAAAGAATTAGGAGGTGGATATATAGTTGAAGCCATGATTGCTTAGAGCATCGTGGGCTGTGGATTTATAAAATTTTTGCCTTTAGGGTTGGATGAAATAGCCTCTAGTAACATTAAGTAATCCTGACTATCTTGTCCAATATTAATATCAGCAGCATTCACAATCAAAAGAGGGGCAGACTCATAGTATAGAAAGAATTTTGAATAGGCCTCATTAATCTTTTCTAAATACTCCGTAGTAAGAAATTTTTCATCAGGATTTCCGCGTTTATTTATTCTATCCAATAACACATCTACTGGTGCCTGAAGATATATAACAAGGTCAGGTACTGGAGCATCAAGAGTCAGGTGGTCATATACCTTTTCGTATAATATAAGCTCTTCTTCAGAAAGAGTTACCTCTGCAAATAACTTATCTTTTTCAATTAAGAAATCTGCAACTCTTACTGGCTCAAACAAGTCTCTTTGCTTCAAATCCTCAATTTGTTGTATTCTCTGAAAAAGAAAAAATAATTGTGCAGCTAATGCAGATTGACTTGGGTTTTTATAAAAATTGCTTAAAAAGGGATTTTCGGCAGGCTTTTCAAGAAATACATCATAATTAAAAGACTCAGCTATGTGATTGGCCAGTGTTGTCTTACCAACACCAATAGGGCCCTCAACTGCAATATATTTTGGTATTGGTACCTCTTGAATAGCTAGATCCATAATTTGATTGTTTTCCGTATAAGATTAGCTCAACTCACCTAATAAACCAAATTTTTTATTCTTTGCATTCGAGGTCTCTAATTCTTTTAACATGGACATTTTTATTTTTCTATTTACAGTCTGAAATTTAGTCCACCAATCACTTAATTCTTTATCACGATTTACAGCTTTTGTTCTTAACAATAACAAGTCATAAGCCGCTCTAAATCTTGGACTACTCAGAGTTCTGTAGGGTTGTTTGCTAATTCTTGTTTCCAATTTTAGTTGCAGGGACCATATATCCTTTATGTAAGGATGAAACCTCCTAGGTATAGCAGTTAGACTTTGTTGCTCTCGCAAAAGAGTGTCCATATTCCTAAAAAATTTCCGGGTATTTATCGAACTTATACTTTTCGATTGAGCAATTAACTTTGGCCATAAAAGTGCAGCGATTAAGAAGCCTGGAGTTACAGATTTACTAGATCTAATTCTTGTATCAGTATTCTTCAATGCAAGTCTTTGGAGAGTCTCACTATAGGGATTCTTTGTATCAGCTGATGCAACAAGATACTTAAGCAGATCAAAAGAATCTAATTTCTGATAATTTGCATTTGATTTCCCATGCATAAACAATTTATTAAACTCATCAAATCTGCGAGCATTAGATACACCTTGCAGCAAATAGCCTTTTTCATAAATAGCAGTTTTAATATCTTTTGCAATTTTAAAGTTTAGTTTTGAAGAAAATCGTATAGCTCGCAAACTCCTTACGGGATCTTCTTCAAATCTTTTTAATGGATTACCAATAGATACGATCCTTTTTCTATTTGTATCTTCAATACCATTGTGAATATCGAAGATCTTTTTTCTCAATGGGTCAAAATAAATCGCATTGATCGTAAAGTCCCTTCTTAAACAGTCTTGATTTATATTGCCCCAAATATTATCCCTAAGAATCTTTCCAAACCCATCTTTTATAACGCTTTTGCTAGAGTTTGTTTCAGAGCTTGATGCTCTAAATGTTGCAACTTCAATGATCTTGTTGCCCTTAAAAATATGAACTAGCTTAAATCTCCTTCCAATGATTCTTGACGACTTGAAGATCTTTCTAATTTGCTCTGGTGTGGCATTAGTTACGATATCAATATCTTTTGCAACTATATTAGTTAGAGCATCTCTAATACACCCGCCTACAAACCATCCTTCAAAAGAGTTTTTGTTTAGTTTCTTTACTATATCAATTGCAAAGCTATCAAACTTTGCGTTCAACAGGGCCTTAGGGATATTTCGTGATGACGCTTTCCTTGAACTTTTAATCAAAATATATTTTTTGGTAACCGACGAATTTAACCACCTAGCTGTTTTTCTTTAATTTCTTCAAGTTGCTTACAATCTATGCAATGTGTTGCTGTAGGTCTTGCTTCAAGGCGCTTGGTACCAATTTCACATCCACATGAATAACAATAACCATATTCATCTTGTTTAATGAGCTCAATGGAATGTGCTATCTTATTTATTAGTTTTCTTTCTCGATCACGAGTTCTTAGCTCAAATGCAAACTCTTCTTCTTGAGAAGCTCTATCAACTGGGTCGGCAAAAGTTTCGCCTTTATTTCTTAGATGATCAAATGTTTTTTGCATTTCTTCTTTAAGATGTTCTCTCCAGTTAATTAAGACCTGATTAAAGTGCTTTTTCATACGCGCACTCATATATTTCTCATTTTTTCTAGGTTTGTAGACAGATATTTGAGGGGTTTTTTTAACCTTTCTTCTGGCTGCCTTAGGTTGAGTTGTTTTTTTAGTACTTGTTTTTTTTGTAGAAGCTTTAGTAGCTATTTTTTTCTTAACAACCTTAGCTTTTCTTTTAGTTGCAGTAGTTTTTTTAATAACTTTCTTTTTGGTAACAGGTTTTTTCTTTTTCACAGCAACCTTTTTTATCTGTTTTTGATTTTTCTTTTTTTTAACTGGCATTGATTTCTTTAAAATGTTTTTTTAAGGGGCAAGAAAATATCAGAATAATGTTAAATTAGCTAGTATTTTTTAATATTTTTTAACACTTCCTCATATCCTACCTTATTAAGTCTTGGGCCAAAACTTTCAACCACTTTAGATGCACCATAGTTTGAGAAATCCGCACATGATTGCAGATTACAATCTTGCAAGAAAGCATATAAAAAACATCCTGCAAACATATCTCCGGCACCGTTAGAATCTACCGCATCGATTTGTCTTCCCTGTGATTCAAAGTGTTTTCCTTTACTAATGGTAATGCATCCATGCATGCCGCGAGTAATAATTGTTGTATACGGTTTCTTCAATAAGATACCTACGCTATCTTGAGTTGAATTGGTATTAGTAAAAGCATTAGCTTCATCAGCATTACAAAAGATAAAGTCTAGACCATATGATTCAATTTTCTTAAATCTGTCGATAAAAGTTCCAACTATTCCTGGATCAGAAAGAGACAATGCTTTCTTGACCGAAGGATAGTCATTTAAATGATCTAGGACTTTTATTAATGATTGATAATTTTCATCTCCCGTAACCATATAGCCTTCTATATAAAATATTTTTGAATCGCTGATTGATTCAAGATCTAAATCCATCTCACTCATGGCCGAGCTGACATTTAATGCGGTTGTCATAGTTCTTTTTGCGTCAGGGGTAACAAGAATTAAGCATTTTCCGGTTGGAAGATTCTTAGGATCGTGCATTTTTCCTAAATGCTTAATACCAGCAGTTTTCAAGCTATTCAAATAGCGATGACCATCCTCATCATTAGCTACAACACAGGTATGGAAACATTTAGCTCCAAAGTTAGATGCTGCTACTAGAGTATTAGTTGCAGACCCACCGCAGTCAGATATTGATTCTGCTTTTTCTTTAATCAATCGGTTAATTATTGGAGCTTGTTCTTCGGCATTTGATAGATTCATTTGATCAATTTGTAGACCTAGCTCTTCAATTAATTCATGAGACACTTTAAATTGAGTATCTACTAATGCATTTCCAATTGCAGTAATATCATATTTCATTTTCATAAGTCCTTAATTGCAAGCTCAATTTTATTGTTTGCTTCTTTCATAATTTTTTTGTCATGAGACGTTGAAATAAAACCTGATTCAAATTTAGAGGGAGCAAAATATACACCTTGCTTGAGACAAGCCTTAAAAAATCTCTCAAACAATTTATTATCAGAATTAGATACTTCTGAGTAGTTTAGGGGTACTTCATTGCTCATAAAGAATCCAAACATCCCCCCAATACAATCAAAACAAAATGACAAACCTTTCTTTGTGAATAGTTTCTTTGTACTAGTTAATAATTCTTTTATGTTTTCTTCTAGAGTATCGTATGGCTTTGACTTCTTCAGTTCTTTTAAGGTAGATATACCTGCAGCCATTGCTAAGGGATTACCTGACAGAGTTCCTGCTTGGTAAATAGACCCCATTGGAGCAAGATCATCCATAATGGTTGCTTTGCCTCCAAAAGCGCCTACTGGTAATCCTCCACCTATAATTTTTCCTAAGGCTGTTAAATCTGGTTTGATATCGTATATCTCTTGAGCTCCTCCAAGGGCAACTCTGAACCCAGACATCACCTCATCAAAAATTAATACAACCTTCTCTAACGTTGTCTTTTCTCTTATAGCGCCTAAGAAGTCTTTATTGCCTCTAATAAGGCCCATATTTCCTGCGACAGGCTCAACAATAACTGCTGCTAGGTCATCTTTAATTTCTTCAAAGACTTTGAGGAAGGTATCTGTATCATTAAAAGGCAATGAGATTGTATATTTTGCAAGATCTTTTGGCACTCCTGGAGAATCGGGAAGACCAAATGTTGAAATTCCTGAACCTGACTTAACTAATAAAGAATCAACGTGACCGTGATAGCAACCATCGAATTTAATTATTTTATTTTTGTTGGTAACTCCTCTGGCTAACCTTATACAGCTCATGGTTGCTTCGGTACCTGAATTTACCATTCTAAGCTTTTCTATATTTGGCATGCATTCTTTAATTACTTTTGCCAACTCGTTCTCAAGCCTAGTTGGTGCACCATAGCTTGTACCTTGTTGAGCTTGTTCAGAAATAGCATTGATAACTTTTGGGTTAGCATGACCTAAGATCATTGGTCCCCAAGAACCAACAAAATCTATATATTGGTTATCATCCTCGTCCACTAGAATAGGGCCAGATGCTGACTTAAAAAAAATAGGCTCCAAGTTGACATTCTTAAATGCTCTTACTGGTGAATTAACACCACCAGGCAAGAGCTTATTAGCTTCAATAAATAATTTCTTCGATTTATCGGTCTTCATTTAATCATTAGGCTGCATTATTGAGTTTAGTCCTTTGAGAGCTTTCTGAATATTATTTCTTTGTAATAGCCCTTTAGAGATAGCAATCATATCAAATAATTTAGCTTCATTATTAGTGATATTATTTTCAGTTATTCCGCCAATGAGAGCTTTGGGTAAAAGATCAAAACTATTGATCTTTTTATATGCATCTTTAGGGATTATGCTAGCAGAGGTTTTGGTAGAAGATTTATTATATGCTCCAAAAGATACATAATCTGCTCCACCCATGTATGCATCGTTAGCTAGAGATGAATACTTATAACAACTAACTCCAATAATCTTTTTTGGGAATAAGTATCTTGCGGCAATTACTGATATATCCGCTTGACCTACGTGTAAGCCATCCACATTAAATTTATCTACTAACCAAAAAAAATTATTTATGAGGCATAGCTTTTTATTTGCTTGAATTTTTTTAATAAAGTCAATAATCTTTACTTCATTATCATTAAAAAATGCTTCGTTTTTAAATCTCAGCTGAAAGATATTTACATTGTTATTTAAACAAGCATTTATATTGTCATTAAACGATTCTTGATTAAAGTCATCCTCGCCTATAATTAAATAGATGCCTTTAAGCATGAAATCTCCCACTATTGATATTTAAATACAGCTGCAAGTACTGCGATGAATAATAAAACAACTGGTAATTCATTGAAGAGTCGCATTTGAGTGCTAGACCATGAACACCTTCCTAACTCTAATCCTTTCAAAATTTTTGAACAAATAAACAGATAACCACTTAATACTATAGCCACAATTATTTTGGTTAATATCCAAGAAGTATCAAAGCTTATTTGCATGACCCATGTCAACCAGACCCCAAAAAGGAGTGCAAGTGAAAGTAGCATAGTAGTAAATTTAAGAAGCCTTCTTTCCATGACCAAAAAATATTTTTTAGTGTTCAGATCTTCGGCCTCAATGTGATAAACAAACAATCTAGGGAGATAAAAGATTCCAGCAAAGGCTGATATCATAAAGAAGATATGTAGTATTTTTAGCCATAGCATAGGTTTATTTTAGCTGTTATAAAAGATAATTGTTATGATTAACCTTGATGGCACGAAATTTATCCTTATAAATAAGTTATGGAAAGTAAAACCTCAATCAGTTTAACTGACGAAGCTAAAAAAAGGATACTTGAGCTATCAACAGCATCTGATACAAATCAGTTTAGAATCTATGTGACTGGAGGAGGGTGCTCTGGTTTTCAGTATGGCTTTAAATTTGATTCTGATGTTGCTTTTGATGATGAAGTTGTTGGATTTAACGATTTTTCAATATTATTAGATGCTTTATCTTATCCTTATCTTTATGGTTCAACCTTGGATTATTTAGAGGACTTAGCGGGATCAAGATTCTTTGTTAATAACCCTAATGCGAAGACGACCTGTGGTTGTGGAGAGTCTTTTGCTATCTAATTTGAGTTATTGAGCCCAATAAGCCTGAAGTTACATTCTTTTTACTCCTGACCGGCAATGTTTTCTTTTCTAGCCTCATTTTAGCTAACCATGCAAATGCCATAGCCTCTATTGATTTTGGATCAAAACCAATATGAGTAGTAGAATGTATATCCAATCCAGACAGCTCTTTGATCTGTTTAACTAAAAAATCATTATAAGCACCACCGCCACATATATACGCTTGTTTTAAGCCAAATTGATAATCTTTTATTCCAATTGATATAGTCAATGCTGTGAAATAACTAAGGGTTGCCAATATATCTTCAGGGCTTTTTTTTATTAAGGACTTAGGGATAAAGGATAGATTGAATAATTCTTTACCTGTAGATTTAGGATGTTTCAGTTTGAAGAATTTATCTCTTCCCATGATATTTATGCTTCTCTTATCTACTTTTCCAGATGCAGCAAGCTTACCTTTCCTATCAAAATTAATTTTAAGAAATCTTTGACAATATGCATCCATTAATGCATTGCCTGGACCCAGGTCTGAACCAAGAACTCTTTGTTTGCTTATAAAAGAAAAATTGGATATCCCACCAACATTTATGATGATGGCTGGCTGTTTTTTTCTGAATAGGAAGCTATGAAAATCTGTGACTAAGGGAGCCCCTTCTCCACCCAGAGCAATATGTGAATTCCTAAAATTACTTACCACAGGTATTTGAGTTTTTTCAGCTAAGAAGTTAGGTTCACCTAATTGAATTGAGAATGGGAATTTGCCTAATGGATGATGCCATACTGTTTGACCAGAGAATCCAATGCCGCGAATCTCTGGTGATTTAATATTCATTTTTTTAATTAAATCATTAACGCATTCTCCAAATTCAGACGCAATCATTCGATTGATCTTTCCGTACAAACTCATTTCAATTTTCTGATTACTAGCAAGCTGGTTAATGATAGTTTGTATTTGTGGTTTAATTCTTCTAGATCTTAGACCCAACAATTCAACCTGATTATTCTTAAAACACACTGCCACTGCCTCAATTGAATCAGCGCTAGTTCCACTCATAGTGCCTATGTAAATATTTTTAGAACTCTTTGGCATTTAAATCTTTTATCGTCAGTGTATCTGAAATCTCTTTAAATTTATTTTTTTCAATTATAAATTCTTGCATTCTTTCTTTTGGTATAGGCTTGTCATTTGGGAGTTCCACTCTAACCGGATCAGATCTATTATTCCCAACTTTAAACTCATAGTGCAGGTGGGGACCGGTGGCTTGGCCTGAATCTCCAACATAGCCTATAGTAGCTCCTTGTTCAACTTTTGATCCAACCTTATACTTTGGATTAAATCTTTCTAGGTGGGCATACAGAGTTGTTATTTCACCTCCATGACGAATCTCTATCGTTCTTCCGTAACCACCCCTACGACCCTGAAAGATTATAATTCCCGATCCAGTAGCTCTAATGGGGGTATTGCGTGATGCCGCATAATCAACCCCATTATGTGCTCTTATTCTATTAAGAATTGGGTGCATTCTCCTTGGATTAAAGTGTGAGCTAATATAAGCAAAATCTAAGGGCGCTCTAAGAAATGCTTTTTTAATACTTCTACCATTTTCATCGTAATACTCATATTTATCCGAAGCATTCTTATATCTTATGGCTATATATTTTTTATCCTGATTAAAGAACTCTGCATAAAGAATACTACCGTTCTCTACTATTTGACCATCAATAAAAGCCGTCTCATACAATACTCTAAATTTATCACCGTCTCTAATGTCATAAACAAAGTCTATATCCCACCCAAAAATATAGGCTAGATCCATGATCACACTATCGGGAATATCACTTTCTATTCCCGCTTCATAAAAACTAGAAGTAATTAAGCCCGTTCTGAAACTATTTATAAGATTCGGCGTCTTTTTAATTTCATTATAAATAGGTTTTTTACGATTAATTATCTCAATGGATTGGTATTCATTTTTCTTCAGAATAATTTTTTCGAGTTTCTGTCCATTAAACATAAAACGAAACTCTTCACCAGGAATTATATTTGTTAGTTTATTTTTATAAGGGCTTTTTAGAATTCTGTAAGTTAAGTTAAGTGGAATTTCATACATTTCAAATATTTCGGTCATGCTTTCTCCATCTTTCACTATGTGGATCTGTTGATTGGTAACTTGGTTGAGTTCTACTGATACATTCTCGGATGAGGATATGACAATCTCAGGGGGCATTTGTTCCTCGTCATATCCGAGGAAAATGATTATGCTTAATGATGCAAGAGCAACAATAAGTATATAACCAACCCTTTTATTTATTCTTCTTAGGATCGCCATCGAATGATTCTAGATTTAATAGTTCTGCATTTCCACCTATTGCAACTGTATTGACTGATGTGGCAGTTTCATTTAAGAATTGTATTAGATAGTTGGGACCACCAGCTTTAAAGCCTGAACCAGAAAGCCCAATACCACCAAAAGGTTGAGATTCTACTGCAGCACCAATCATATCTCTATTTATATAAGTATTGCCAGCCGCAATGATTTCAGCTGTATTTAAGGCCTTGGATTCTATGCGAGAATGCACACCAAAAGTTAAACCAAACCCCTTATCTTTAAGTTGGCTTAAATATGCACTCAAATTTTTTTGATTGTATGACAGCACATGAAGTATGGGACCAAACTCTTCTGAGTTTAAATCATTTATATTCTTTATTTTGATCATTGTAGGAGGCATCCAATGTGATTTTAGTTTGGGGCTCATCATAGATTGGTATACTTCTAAACCACAACTTTTCTGTGATGCAACATACTTATTGAGTTTAATTAATGCTTGTCTATTAATTATAGGACCCATATCTGTAGAGTTTTCAGATGGCTTTCCTACATTCAGCTCATCCATTGCTCCTTGCAACATCATTGTTAATTCCGCATCAATCACCTTATCCACCAATAAAAGCCTTAATGCAGAGCATCTTTGTCCAGATGAATTAAAGGCTGATCTAATAACGTCATCACAGGCTTGTTCTAGCAATGCGCTTGAATCAATTACCATTGCATTTAGTCCACCAGTTTCTGCAATTAACGGGACTATTTTTCCATCTTTTTTAGCAAGTGTTATTTGAATATTTCTTGCAGTTTTAATAGAACCTGTGAAAACGACCAAATCAATGTTCTGCGATTTAATGATTGATTTAGCTACATCACCTTTCCCTAGAATTAGCGTAAGTGCATTTTTTGGGATTCCATTCTTATGTAAAAGATTTATCGCTTCAGATGCAATAATTGAGGTATGTTCTGACGGTTTTGCAATGACAGAGTTCCCGGTTACGAGACTAGCCATGATTTGACCTAAGGTTATTGCCAGTGGAAAGTTCCAAGGACTAATACACAGCACTAGACCTTTAGGTTGAAAGGATAGAAAGTTTTTTTCTCCCGTTGGCCCAGGCATTTCATGCTGAACATCATATTTTTTTACCTCTAAAGCGTAGTATCTGATTAAGTCAACAGTCTCTCTGATCTCATCACATGCATCTTGTATAGTTTTACCTGCTTCATTGATCAATAGATATAAAAACTTTTCTGGATTTTGTTCAATATCATCAGCAACTTGATTTAAAACCCCGCTACGATGATCTATTGAAGAATTGGACCACTCCTTTGAGGGCAGGACATTAATAGTCTCTATTTCTTTTGAATGATCGAATCTAACTTCACCAATTTTATTCTTGGTTCCTAATTCATTGACAGTCTTAAGAATGTCTTTGCTCTTGGAATTTTGAAGAGAGCCACTAGCTTTGAAGTTTATTTCAGCGCATCTATTGATCTCATTTCTTAAATGTTTTATTGAATCTGGCTCAGTTAAATCAAAACCCCTTGAATTGATGCGAGGTAGGAATATTTCATTAGGCAACTTTAATTTTGATAATTTATTCTGTTCTATTTTTTCTTTAATTATATTTACTGGATTCTTTGATAATTGGTCTACACCAATCTTTTCATTAAATATCTGATTCACAAATGAGCTATTTGCACCATTTTCTAATAACCTCCTTACTAAATAAGGCAAGAGGTCTTTATGTTCACCAACTGGGCAATATACTCGAGTATTATTAAAATCTTTGAAGATCTCATTGCATGCTTTAAATAATAATTCTCCCATGCCAAATAATCTTTGAAATTCAAATTGATTTGATCCTGCCATTTTCATAATGGCTGAAATTGTATAAGCATTATGACTTGCAAAATAAGGAATAATTTTTGGAGAATCGATTAAGTGTTTGGCGCTTACTAGGTAATTTAGGTCCGTAAGAGATTTATTAGTAAACACAGAATAGTCTTGATATCCATTCAGTTGTGCATTTTTAATTTCATAGTCCCAATAGGCACCTTTCACTAATCTGACATGGATTTTATCTCTCTTGCCAAGCCATTTATTAAGACTGTTAATCACTTGAATGGCCCTCTTACCATAAGCCTGAAGTGCAATTCCTAATTTAGGCCATGATTTAATATCTTTTTGAAGCGATAATTCTTCAAAAATTTGTAGACTTAAAGAAAGTCTATCTTGTTCTTCGGCATCTATTGTAATTTCAACATCATGCTCCATAGCAGCATTTATTAATGTTTTAATTCTAGGGAACAGTATCTTTCTTACATCTTGTTCATGTAATGCATTATATTTTGGATGGAGCGCAGACAGCTTTATTGAAATACCATGTGATGTATTATTTTTCTTGTTTAGGATTCCTGTTGTGATAATAGCTTCTAAATAAGCATTATAATATTGCTCGCTTTGTTGATTTGTTCTAGCTGCCTCACCCAGCATATCGAATGAACATATGTGAGATTGGATGATCTGCGATTTATCTATATCTTTAATGCTTTTTCCACAGACAAATTCTTTACCCAAGATTTTCATAGCAATTTGTATTGCTTCTCTTATAGGCGCCTCTCCAACTTTTTTACTTAAATTAATTAACCAGTTATCCGACCCTGTGGGGCTAAATTGTAGGAATTTTTTTGCAATTAAAAGACCCCATGTTGCAGAATTTACTAAAAAACTGTCTGATTGATTAAGATGTTCTGACCATTTAGACGAGGTTAGCTTTTCATTAATCAGCTCATTTCTAGTGTCATCATCAGGAATGCGAATTAACGATTCAGCCAAACACATCAACGCAATTCCCTCTTGGTTTGAAAGACCATATTCTTCCATAAAAGCATCCATCATACTTCTTTGGTTTTTATTATTTCTACAATAAGAAATAACTCTTTCAGCATCTTCTGAGATGGTAGATTGCTTAAGGAAGTCTGATTGATTGATCAGGTCTTTAGCAATTTCATTTTGATTTTTGAATTTTCCTTCAATACGGTGCACCTGACCATTTTAATAGAAAAATATAGAGTTGGCTTGCTAGATTATTGTATAACTATTTGCATCTCTCCTATGTCCTCAATAGAAGCATTGAGAGTATCCCCCTTATCAATGGCACCAACCCCTTCAGGAGTTCCTGTAAAAATAATATCTCCAGACTTTAAAGTATTATATTTTGATAGAAAACTAATTAAATCATCGATTTTCCAGACCATATCATCAATATTGGCTGATTGTTTTTCTTCTCCATTAATAGAAAGAATAATTTTTTTATTAGAAATAATCTCCCCCTCGAGCTGTTTAATCTTAGAAATAGGAGCCGATTGAAAGAAGGACTTAGATATCTCCCAAGAATTTCCATTTTCTATAGCTTTAAATTGCAGATCGCGCTTGGTTAAATCAACACCAACTGCGTAACCAAAAATACAATCTTTAGCTTTTTCTTTTGGAATATTTTTCCCCCCATCTTTCAAAAAAACAACGAGTTCAACCTCATGATGCAAGAGCTCTGTGTTATGAGGGAAATTCATTTTTTCTACTTGAGTTATAGACTCAGGATATTTAGAGAAAAAGTAGGGTTCATTCTCCTCAACCTGAGATTGCATCTCATCTGCATGCTTGATGTAGTTTTTAGCAATGCAGAAAATTCTAGCAACCGGGAATAAATTTTCTTCATTTTGAATTTTTAATCCTCTTATATTTGGCAAGAATGAAAAGCCTAGTTTTTTATTATTCATAATGTCCTTAATAATTTAATTTATTTATCCATGGTTCTAATATGTTCGAAACTTTATCGAGCTCTTTAGAATATAACTTCCATTTATTAACCGACTGATTGTATATTGGTTGTGTAACTTGATCATAACTTGCAGTATTTATCTTTTTTGTTTTTGCATTTTCATCAAACGAGAGCATATTTTCTTCCCATTCATACCCCAAGTATCCCAATACATCCAAGCTCGTACTTTTGAGGTCTTTAACAATATCTTCGTATCTAATGACAATATGATCAACTTTGAATTTTTGCTGATATATTTCCCATAACTCCATGATATCTGAGTATATTGATGCTGTATCTTCAATATCAATGAGGTTTGCAGTAGCTGAGGTTAACCTAAAATATTGCATATAACTACTTAGTACGCAATCCAAAGGGTTCCTGATCATGAATATAAACTTTGCATTTGGATAATGCATGAGTATTTCAGCAACATAGACTGTATTAAAAGGGTGCCTATCAATATGTAGATTCTGATTATTAATGTGTTTATTCATTTCTTTTTCATAAGCAGATACGCCTTGCAATATAGATTCTTTATTTAAATGGTTAAAGTAGTCAATTTGCATTAAGTCTTTTGCATTCTCTCTAATCATTCTTACAACCATGGGTCGCTCTTCAATTGATTCTATTAAGCTATGAGATGTCAGAATACTATCAATAAGCGTAGTTCCAGATCTAGGAAACCCAATTATAAAAACTTTTTTTTCATCACTGTGAGTTAGCAATTTTTGATCCAAATTTTCTATCTTAAAGTCTTTAAAGAAATTTTTACGAACCGAGACAATTTCTTTAAATCTCTTTTTATTTATGTATTTATTTTTTGGTAATTGTGAATAGTAAACGTTTGCTTTTTTATATAATTCAAATGCTTGCGAATAATCTCTTAGTTTATCTTTAGTTTTTGCAAGAAGATTCAGTCGTTTACCCTCTAATTGTTTTAAACGACTGTCAGTGGAGTTTTCACAGTTGATTGATTCAAGCACTTCATTAGCGCCTTGATAATTTCCGCGCCTAAATAAGAATAAGCTTTCATAAATTCTAAATGCATCATTCATTCTAATATTATCAGGTGCAGTCTGTATCACTTGCTCCATTTCTTCTAGCCGATTTGTTTTATCATAAAAATCCATTAAGTGAGCATAGACCGCGATTAGATTCGGGTCTTTTTCGATAACCTTTAAATATAATTCTTCTGCTTGAAAGTATTGCTCAGTCTTTTCATCTTTATATAGGTTTGCAAGATTGATAATGGCAGGTACATAATCAGGATTGATTAATATAGCCTCCTTAAAGTTATCTAGTGCATCTTTTATAAGCCCTAGTTCCCTATTAATAGCACCAAGATTGTTAAGAACAATGTATTTCTTTGTTAATTTTTTTTCCTTTAAAGCATCATCTAAAAGCTTCTTAGCATCATTAAATTGACCGATATCCTTATAAATATTTGATAAATTAACCTTATATCCTGCACTCTGGTCAATAGTATGAGCTCTATTAAGAAATTCCAAAGCCAAGTCTTGATTACCTTTTGATCGATGAATGTTACCAATATTGCAAATTATTGATGCATTCTCAGGCATGTTATCTAATAAAAGCGTATATATTTCTAGAGCTTCATCTAGTTTTCCAGTGCTTTGAAGTGTTGTAGCCTCATTGATAAGGTCTTGGGCTTTAATTTTTTGCATAAATTAGGCTAGTTTTAACATTTTTGTAATTGATATCAATTAGAAAATCTTTTTTTTCATTTAAATAATATAATAAAACGATATGAAAAAGGCCTTAGAAACGATTAACCGCGGAATTGACGAGTTAATCGGAGAAGATAGCTTGAAGCAGAAGCTCTCTGCAAACACACAACTTACTGTAAAAGTTGGCTTTGATCCAACAGCACCGGACCTCCATCTTGGCCATACTGTTTTGATCAATAAAATGAAGCATTTTCAAGATCTAGGACATAAGGTCATATTTGTTATCGGTGATTTTACTGGCATGATTGGCGATCCTTCAGGCAAGAACAAAACTCGCCCACCATTGTCTGAAAAAGAAATTCAAGTAAATGCAGAAACTTATAAGACCCAAATATATAAAATACTTGATCCTAAAAAAACCGCAATAAAATTTAACTCTGAGTGGTGTAACCAGTTAGGAGCTGAAGGATTTATTAAGCTTGCATCAAAATATAACCTTGCCAGGATGTTAGAGAGAGATGATTTCAATAAACGCTATAAGTCCAATCAGAGCATTTCTATACATGAACTTCTGTACCCATTAGTTCAAGCTTATGACTCTGTATTCTTAGAGGCTGATGTCGAGTTGGGAGGTACAGATCAAAAATTTAATCTACTTGTGGGCAGAGAAATTCAGAAGGCCTTTGATATGGACCCTCAAATTGTTCTGACTGTTCCAATCCTTGAGGGTTTAGATGGAGTCAAAAAAATGTCTAAGTCATTAGATAATTATGTCGGAATAAATGAGTCACCCAAAAATATGTTCGGTAAGATCATGTCTATTTCAGATGAATTGATGTGGCGTTGGTTTGAGCTATTAAGCTTTAGATCTTTAGAAGATATCAATAAATTTAAAGCAGAACAAAAAGACGGTAAAAATCCTAGAGATATAAAAATTGAGTTAGCAATTGAGTTAATCTCACGATTCCATTCAGATGACCAAGCCCATCAAGCAAAAGAAGATTTCATTAACCAATTTCAGAAAAAAAATATCCCTGATGATATTGAGGAAGCAGAAGTTGTAATTGAAGAAGCATCCATACCTCTACCCAATCTTTTAAAAGACGTTGGTTTAGTAAAGAGTACTTCCGAAGCTCTTAGGCTTATTAAACAGGGCGCAGTCAAGATTAACGATGTTAAAGTAGACGATACAAGACTAGCTATTACAAAGGATACAAATAACCTATATCAGGTTGGTAAGCGCAGATTTAAAAAGATCGCTATTAAATAGTACCTTGTATGAAACAGTTCTTTAGTGCTATTAATTATTCTTTAACCCATTCAAGTTTTCTTATCGTTCTCATTTTGCCTTTGTTGTTGTTAGATTGGATTCTTTACTACATTCTTCAAAAATTGGACATTCCTTTGGGGTCGTTTCTGGACAATCAAGTCGAAGTTACTCAAGTTATTGAGTCGAGTGGCTTATCTTTACCTATTCTGGTATTTCTAATATTTCTGATTGTCTTAAACACAGTTATTTATGGATCCATGATGCTAGCATTTGCAGCCATTGAAGAGAAAACAAAGGTTCATCCTTTTGTATGCATTACTAGATCCCTGAAGAAATTCCTTCCTTTGCTTGGCTGTTTCATACTCATGTCTGTTGCATTCCAGTTAGGTGTTATTTTATTCATTCTTCCGGGGTTCTATTTGTTTGCAAGACTTGGTTTATATCCTGCATATGTTATGTTTGAGAATAAAAATACTGGAGAATCATTAGCTCTTTCTTGGAGTGCTACACAAGCACACGGTTTAAAGCTATTTTTTTTATCTTTAATATTTTATGGTGTATCCCAGATTGCAAGTACAGTCCTTGTGCTAGGTAGTATTAACATGGTGTCATTAGTTCTGCTTGTATTTATAAAGCACTTTTTACTTTTACCAATATTCTATCTTTTTTATGCCTTATATAAGTCTATGAAAGCAGGTATGAATTAAATTGTGTCTTAACAAAATGAAGGGTAGAATGCATTTTCCAATTTTTTTGGGTCTGTAGCTCAGCTTGGTTAGAGCGCACCCCTGATAAGGGTGAGGTCGGAA
>CAYFFR010000001.1:0-85388 GCA_964342675.1 uncultured Gammaproteobacteria bacterium | reverse complement strand
AGAGCTTAGGCTCTGTTTTTTTTGTCTAGGAATAATAGTAATCTAAGAGATTGCTTTGATCATAAAACTTATCAATGTACTTCAATAATTTAGACTTTTATATACTCTGGTAATTAATTATTGATACTGATAGAAGTACTGGAATTTTATATAAAACTGCGCAGAATCTACTTTAATTGAGTCATACGGATCATTCTCTTTATATATTTGTGATCCCCCAGCATAAAAAATTGTATAAGGGTCGGGCTGCCATTGAAATAAGATTTCACTAAAGTAATCATCTCTAAATTCATTCTTTTCAAGAATTACTTTTAAAGAGATTTCATTATTTGGTTGATACAATGTAATAAAACGATCTATCGACCCTGCAAAATAGTTTGTGTTAGTAATTTTATTAACAATTTCTTGATAATTATGTTCCAACGTTAACTTAATTGAGTCCGAATATTTAAATACACCTTTCATTAAATATGATTTTCCATCACCTATTGCAGGAACGTTTGCGTTATATGCAACTCTATCACCGTATTCATATTCAAGACGGAAATACCATTCCTCACTTGGGTAATAGCTCATCCACATTTCAGTCTCAGTTTGTTTATTAAATCTAAATTCTTTAAATATTTCACTGGGTTTGATTTGTCTTTCAATCTTACCCTTTAAATCAAAGTCAGTTTCAAAGAAAATACTATATTCATAGAACTCTTTAATTTTTTGGTCTCTATAATCATAGGTATTTCTATTATTGTAATTTAGCCTTAATAATCGGAATTTACCTTCCGATCTAAAGGTTTTAGCTTGCCAATAATTTCTGACTTTATAGCTATTTTTAGAAACAAAACCTACATGAGATCTATAATTTGGAGAAACTTGTTTTATTCTGACCCCAGTGGAGTACCCGTCAGTTATTCTTCTTAAACGTAAATTTGATGCATTGCCAGAGAATTTTTCTCCATCCATAGCATAAGTTTTGTTATTAAATACATCATCTGTGTTCAAGAAGTTATTAAAACCTTCATTAGTTCTAGATTTAGCTAAGTTAAAATCCATTACATAATTTTCACTGAGGTTCAATAATCCATCTAATTCGATTACAGATCCATCACCGCCTAGGTGATAGTCTCTATTCGTTGCAATTATTCCAATATTTGACTGATTTTTGAGATTTCTTCTATATCTCAATACATTAATCTTACTTTTACCTGCATTTCCTAAGTAAGAACCATATGCTCCTGCTGCCAAGTATGGGCTATTTGAATCGGTAGCAGTCAATAAATATACAGAGGCATCCTTAGATTGACTAATATACTTAAGCGCATTCTGTGTATCATTAATTGAGCGTGTATATATTGTTTGCATATCACTTCTTAATAACTCGGTTCCATCTAGAAAGAATGTCCTTTTTTCTGGGTATGAAATTGCAAATGTGTCATTAATATCAATAACTGGAGCATCTGACTCAACTTGAGAGAAATCAGGATTAACCGTATATTCAATTGTTGATGTGGAAGAAATATCATATAGACCACTTAATCCTATTGAATGATCTGGATTTTCCAAACTAAAATTATCGTTATTTCTGTTTCCAGTTTGGTTCAAAGTAATATATGGATATAAATATCTTCTCCTAGGACTTTCAATTTTTTTAAATTGAATGTTTTTATCAATTTGACAGCCAAAGCATTGATTACGAGGTAAATTTTTAAAGTCAGCATTGATAGTTTCAGTTCCTGGAACAAACGTCTTACGAATAAAGCCAATTTTCCACTTGTGATTATCATAATTTGGGTATTGCAGTTGCGAAAATGGTATTTTGAATTCAGCGGTATAACCAGATTGATTTATCTGAGTCTTTGATTCAAAAATTATATTATATGAGCTATCCTCAACCCCATCTGAGGTTTGTCTTGCATCAAGTTGAGACTCCACAGCATTTGAACCAACTAAGATTGCATATCTTCCATCTCCATATGGATCTAATAACACAGCAACATAGTCTTCCCACCATGCAGTATCTCTATTTCTTTGTGTTGCACGAATTAAATTAGGATCCATTAATGCTATAAACCCAATGTAAATAAATTTGCTATCAGATAAAACATATGAAGTTGTCTTATGTTTTGCTTCAGTATTGCGCGAAGGCATGACTTCATAAATAAGCTCAAATCTTTGAGCATCTTTCCATTCTACGGGGTCAACTTTCCCATCAAAATTAATTAACTCTTGACTGCTTACAACACTACTAAACAGCAATAAATTAATTACTAGAATTGTTGATAGTTTTTGGTAAAAATCTTTCATGAAACAGACAGCATTTTATTTGAAAAAAGGCTGTAGATATAGTGTTTTAAAGGATTATATGAAAAAAATAATGTTATTTAATTGAATCTATGTATAATCTCGCCATGGCCGATTCTAAGAAAAAACAAACAAAGGTTTACTTGATTCCGGAAGGTGAGACTAGAGATAGTCATACTTATCATTATCTAGCAGTTAAAACAAAAAGACTTGTTCTAGAAAACCAGAAGATTCGTATAAAGAAATTTAACCCAGTTAAGAGAGTTCATGAATGGTTTGTAGAGGCTAAATTGCCACCGCACACAAAGTAAATATTTTTTTATTTTTTATGTTTTTCAGTTTCATCTCTATGTTTTTTTAGGTAACTCATAAATGGAGTTCCACCTGTACCAGTAATTGTAGATCCACCTCTACCGAATGGATTCTTAACTTGAGATTGTTGATGAATATATGTATCAGCATATTGAAGATGCATGCTTCTAAACAATCTAATCTCCTCTAAACATTGATTGTATTGATCTTGTAATTTTTTTGATTGTGAAATCAGACTTCGTGTTTTTGAGGATTGTTCCAGTGAAGCAATAAAGTTTCTATGTTTTTTAGGCATGTAATCTCTCATTTCATTTAAATAATGTCTTAGGCTATCATTAGAATGCTTAATCTGAAGTGCTGCATCTAAAGAAGGGATAATGCTGCTTTGAGCACCAGTTTCACCCCTATAAAACTGCGGCTTGTTATCAAACATGCCTTCATATATTAATCCTTTTTTAAGATCAGGATTATCTTTAGAACCAAAGATAAAAGGCCTAACTCTATGATAATAAATATATGGATCACATTTTTCTGGCATTCTTGCAAAAATTTTATTCACTTGCTTGAGAGATTTTGTGATGTTATTTATACATAATGAGATTTCATCGATTGCCTCATCCTCTGTAATTTTTGATAAGGCATGAGCATTGGAGATAGCCCCTGACGCTGCATTTTCAATACATACATGAATTGTGACAAACCAATCTTCATCAACTCCACCTAAAAAGTTATTAATTAAAGCGACATTCTCTAAGGAGATTTTTTTGCCTTGATTTATTCGGTACCAATTATCTAAACAGTAACTTGCATAACTGAGTACAGGCGGTCTATTAAGTTCATGAGCTGCTTGGACCCATGGTTTAGACAGAGCATATGGAATGCTTTGATTAGGATTCTTATCTCCCCATACATATCCATGCGCTATAAAGCTTAAATCTAGCATTGCTAATTTAATATCTGTTGTGAGTTTATTGATTAATAATTCTTCGATAGATAGATCATCATCTTTTAAAGAATTGATTAATGGTTGGAGCTGTCCAGTTAATAATAATTTTGGTAAATTTGAAGCTATAGATCTGATCCTCAGACATGACTCAGATTTTACTGAGTAATCTTTAATCGGTTCTTTTGATGGAAGAAAACCATCCATAAATTACACCCCAAAATGATTTTAAGTTTAACCACTATTATAAATTGCAAATAAGCTTAAGAGGTTAACTTGTAAGTAAATAAATAGTCTTTATGAGGACTCCAGCCTAATCAAAGTGGAAGAAATGTCATCTCTAAACATTTCTTCAGCAAATCCAGTAAATCTATCAGATATATGTTCTGGTAAATCAATATCTTGAAGGGTTATAAATTTCTTATCTAACTTTCTTCCAAACACAAGGAAATTGATATTATTAGAATTAAACAAATCTAATTGGTCCATCATATCTTTTCTACTTAAATAAAATTTTTCATTTAATATTCTGACTAAGGTATCAGCACCAATAATAAAAACCGAATCAGGAAACATCATTGCCTTGTCAGAAAATTTACCAGCTTTTGTCATAACCCAATTATCATTATCATGAAACTGGTTCAATGTACGATCTATTGCATGGTAACTTAATGGAGGTTTATCAGCATTTTGAATACATACTTCATATGTGACTTCCATACCGGTTTTATTCTCTGCTAGTTTTTTCATTGATGTATGGCCTGAATGGAGCGGGTTAAATGAACCAGGAAATATTAATTCTGGTTTACGATTCGTTGAAGACACGAAATCAATCTTATCGTTAATTAATTTTATCCAATCTTTTTTTGCTTCTACTGTTTTAAAAATGGTTTCTTCACTGTGATTAGGGTATTGAAATGGTAAGTTAGCATTTTCTGCTAAAAGGTTTACGACATACTGAGTGACTAGTTGTTCTTCCATCTCTCTCGTTCTTGACCCTTTATCTAAGATACATGAAATACTTTTTGAATAGTCTCTAGTCTGAAGGACTATGAAGAATCTATGAGACCCTCTTTTTTTATATGTAGTCGATAGCGTCGCAGTAATAGCAATGCCCACTAAATCCTTGATATTGTTATTTTTATCAATCTGTTTCGCAGCGCTATAGGCTTTTGCTGCCATGCTTAGTGTCGTATCAAGGGAACAATATTGGTCAGGTTTTTTTAACAGATAATAGTCTAATGATTCTTGAGCATATGGAATGTATGCTTCTAGAACTGTTTTACTTGATCCAGGATGCTTTAGTAAAGATGCAATAGCATCAGTACCGCCACCACTTGAAACAATAACAAGTTTCAATTTTGATGCATGAATTTCTGAAATCAAATCCTTATTGTTTAATTCTTTATTTATCATTAAATAAACAACTCTTTAGTCATATTGAATGATATATTATGACAATGCTTATAAGAAACTTACAGAGATTATCTCTTTATATATTTTTAATATTTGCTTCAAGTTTCAGCCTAACTAAACCAAATATTATTATCTTTTTGGTAGATGATTTAGGGTGGGCAGATATCTCTCTTAGAGGCGCACCATTTAACACGCCAAATATAGATTCTATTTTTAAAGATGGGATGACACTTAACAGATTCTATGCAACACCAATATGTAGTCCAACTCGTGCTGCATTAATGACAGGCAGAGATCCAATGCGTTTAGGGATTGCATATAGCGTAATCATGCCTTGGATGAATAATGGCATTCATCCTGATGAACATCTAATGCCAGAGTCTTTTAGTGCAGCGGGGTATCAAACTGCTTTAATAGGTAAGTGGCATTTAGGTCATTCACAGGAAATTTTTCATCCTAATGCAAGGGGGTTTGAAGATTTTTATGGACATTTACATACTGAAGTTGGTTATTTCCCCCCTTTTCAAAACCAAGGAGGCGTAGACTTTCAAAGAAATGGTGAGACCATCGATGACCTGGGGTATGAAACTTATTTATTAGCTGATGAAGCTGTAAGATGGATTAAATCTCGCGATAAAGACAAACCATTTTTTTTGTATATGCCTTTTCTAGCACCTCACACACCTTTGGAAGCACCAGAGGACTTAATAATTAAATATCAGGACCTTGAAGACCTTCGCAAACCTACAAGAAATAAATCTATTGATAGAGCAAGAAAAATGGCTTCATTAATTCAACCTTCAGCCAGACCATTATATGCTGCAGTTGTAGATGCTTTAGACCAATCAATTGGTAGGGTTATTAAAGTTCTTGAAGAAGAGGGAATAGAAGAAGAAACTATTATCTTGTTTAGTTCAGATAATGGAGGTGCTGCTTATGGTGGTGGAGGTGCAGATAACTTTCCATTAAGGGGAGGGAAGGGAGATACATATGAAGGAGGTATAAGAGTGATCGCTGCTATCAAATGGAAAGGAAAAATAAAAAGCAACTCAAATTCAGATGAAATAATTACTGTTATGGATATCTTTCCTACTTTAGCAGGCGCCTCTAATATTCAAATGCTAAATAAAAAAGAAATTATAGGAAGAAATATGTGGCCCGCAATTAGTTATGGAGAAGAGATTGAATTAGAGGAAGATATTTTTTTTGCTTCTGAGACTCCTAATTATGGAGAATTCCATACCACTGTATTCAATAAAGAATGGAAATTAGTTCAAATAATTTCTTCTTCTCTTATGGATATAAAGGTAGAGAACAAACTCTTTAATATTGCGGAAGATCCGTATGAATATACTAATCTTGCTTATAATCACCCAGATTTGGTAAAAGAAATGGCTGAAAAAATAAGACGCTGGAGAGCACTTCATCCTATCTCAGGAACTAGATCATTACTGGTCCCACCTCCTGGTTGGAGGGCTCCAAATGATTGGTCTACTTATACAATACCACTTGATGAACTCCAAGATGATGCATCTTTAGGTTTTGGATCCCATGCTCATCAAATTCTTGATTTTCTTCTTAAAGACCAAGGGAGATTAATCTATGATTGTGATCCTAATGATTGGGAGAATGGCAAGTGTGAACTCAGAAAAAATAATAATGGAAAGCATGTAAAACATTGAAGCATAATATTTATATTCTAGTTTTTCTATCTTTATTCTCTCAAGCAAGATACATTGAGCAAACTATATTTGCATACTCAGATTTACCAGATATAGAGGTATTTTATTCTCGACCAAACGAAGTCAATGAAAATACAGAAATTCTATTTATTATTCATGGAGGATCTCGGGATGCAGAGAAGTATTTAAAGGATTGGTTGCCGCATGCTGAAGATAAAAACCTAATAGTTATATCACCCTTATTCACAAAAGAAGCCTTCCCTTTTTATGGGACCTTAATGATGTCAGATTATGATGGGAAACAAATAAAAGATCAGTCCTTATACCTCGACTCAATTATAGGTGAGATTTTTGACGTTTTTCATGCAAAATTTCAATTAACTGGTAATACATATAGGATTTATGGTCACTCTGGTGGAGCTCAGTTTGTACATAGATATTTATTACTCAGCAATGATTTGAGAATAGATAAAGCTGTAATGACCAATGCTGACTTCTATACATTTTTAAATAATAGATACAAATATCCTTTTGGTCTTAAAGGAGTCAATGTAGATAAAGAAAGAATAGAATGGTTTTTACGACTTAAAGGAGGAATTTTTTTAGCTGAGCTTGATACTGAGAGGTCATTTAGAAAAAGTCGATTAGCACGCAAACAAGGAAAACATAGATTAAGTAGAGGAGTCAATTACTTTTCTAGTCTTGTTGATTTTGCAGAATTAAATCAGATACCTTTTAGATGGAGGTTTGAGATCGTTCCTGATGTTTCACACGATAATATAGATATGACTAAAGCCAGCGCCAATTTTATTTTAGAAGATATTGATTAAGGCTGCCTAAGTTCATTAACCATCTTTTTAACATTTACTGGAGTAGAAGGGGTCATCATACTTATGAAGAGTGAGACAAGCATGTTAATTATAAAACCTATAACGCCAATGCCTTCAGGGGATATTCCAAACAGCCAATTTTCTGAATTATTTATTTCAGGTGATATAAATTTATATTTAATAATATAGCCTAGAGTAAAGATAAGACCCGATAACATACCTAGAATAGCACCCTCTTTTGTAACCCATTTTGTAAAAATACCCAAAAATAGAACCGGAAAGATTGTAGCTGCAGCTAGACCAAAAGCTAAAGCAACCACTTCAGCAACAAATGATGGCGGGAAGATGCCGAATAAACCAGCAATTATAACAGCAATACCCGCAGCTATTCTTGCAAAAAGTAACTCCTGTTTTTCACTTATTTTTGGCATAAATATCTTTTTTAATAGATCATGTGATACCGCGGATGAAATAACTAAAAGCAATCCAGCTGCAGTTGATAAAGCAGCCGCTAATCCACCTGCTGCTACAAGAGCAATAACCCATCCAGGTAGCTGAGCAATTTCAGGATTAGCTAATACAATAATATCCCTGTCTATGTAAACTTCATTCTTTGAGTCATTATTGAGTTTATTACTAACTTCTCTTTGTTTATTCTGCTTAGAGTTATCTTTATATTGAGGTTTTTCTGGTACTAGCGCTTTACCATCTGAGTAGTTTATTTTTCCATCATTGTTTTTATCTACCCATGCTATCAAACCTATTTCTTCCCAATTTTTAAACCAAGCGGGAGTATTTTCGTAACTCTGATCTTGAATTGAATCAATTAAATTAACTCTTGCAAAGGCTGCAACAGCTGGAGCAGTTAAATATAAGATAGCAATAAATAACAATGCATAACCTGCCGACTTTCTTGCATCTTTTATTTTTGGAACGGTAAAGAATCTAACAATTACATGAGGTAATCCAGCTGTGCCTATCATCAAAGCAGCTGTTATGCAGAAAATATCAATAGTTGATTTTTTAAATTCTGTATAAGCACCAAATCCAAGATCTATAGAAATCTTATCAAGCTTATCTAATAAATATACTGAAGAATTTGCTAATGTATCACCAAAACCAAAAATAGGATTTGGATTATTTGTCATAATTATGGATATAAATATCGCTGGAACTAAATAAGCAAATATTAAAACACAATATTGTGCTACTTGTGTATAAGTGATACCTTTCATCCCTCCAAGCACCGCATAGAAGAATACTATACACATACCAACAATTACCCCTAAATTAATATCGATTTCTAGGAATCTTGAAAAAACAATACCGACTCCTCTCATTTGACCTGCAATATAGGTAAAAGAGATTACTATTAGACAAATTACAGCTATGAATCTCGCTAATTTTGAATAATATCTTGCGCCTATAAAGTCTGGTACAGTAAATTGACCAAATTTTCTAAGATAGGGAGCTAAGAGTAATGCTAGCAATACATATCCACCAGTCCATCCCATTAAATAAACTGATCCATCTCTACCCATAAATGCTATTAAACCCGCCATTGATAAAAATGAAGCTGCTGACATCCAATCTGCAGCCGTTGCCATTCCATTAGCTATAGGATGGACACCTTTACCAGCAATATAAAAGTCATTAGTTGATTTTGCTTTAGACCAAATTGCTATCAAAATGTATAAGACAAATGTACTACCAACAAATAAATATGTTAAAGATTGAACATCCATTAATCTTTAAATTTTTTATCAACGATGTTCATGACTAATACATAAATTAGAATTAATAATAGAAATATAATTATGCTTCCTTGTTGAGCAAACCAAAATCCAAGTTTAAAACCTCCTATTTTTATATGATCAATGCTATCAGCAAAAATGACACCAAAACCAAGTGAGGCCATAAACCATATAATTATTAACACTGAAATTATGATCAAATTTAATTTCCAGTAGGTTATTTTTTTATTAATCATTGCGAAGGGGTTTAACTGCTAAAGTAACTCTAGATATACATATTAATTCTTCATTCATGTCTTGAGTGATTCTGACATCCCAGACCGAGGTTGATTTTCCAAGATGAATTGGTTTTGCAGTACCATATATCAGACCCTCCCTAACTGTTTTAACATGATTGGCATTAATTTCTAACCCTAAAACTATCTCTTTTGATGAATCAATACACAGCCATGCAGCAGAACTGGCTACAGATTCTGCTAATACACAAGATGCTCCACCATGAAGAAAGCCCATCGGTTGTGTGGTTTTGGTATTTACAGGCATGCTCATTCTTAACCAATCATCTCCAACATCCACAACATTAATATCTAGATGTTTACTCATACTAGATCTAAATGTCGACAATATTTCTGCTGTTGGTTGAGTTTTCCAAATCATAGTCATCTAATTTGTAATAGACTTTATTTATCAAAGACGATATTAATTCTTATAGACCACACCATCTTTCATAACAAAAATGACATTTTCTATTTCTGAGATATCATCTAAAGGACTATTTTTGAAAGCAATAATATCGGCCATATAATTAGGTTTTATTTGACCAATACTATCTTCCATTCTAAATAGAATAGCTGTTTCAATGGTAGCACTTTGGATCGCTTCTAATGGAGTCATACCTCCTTTTACCATTAACGGAAATTCTTTCCAGTTATCACCATGTGCTGATACTCCAGAATCAGTTCCAAATGCAATTTTTACACCCGCCTTATGAGCTTCAGTAAATGTTGATAAAATTTTTGGACCAATCCTTGCTGCTTTTGGCCTAACTAATTCAGGAAAGAAGTTATCTATTTTAGATTTTTCAGCAACCCATTCACCAGCTAAAATAGTTGGGACATAATATGTGCCTTGCTTTATCATTGCATCCATGACTTCTTGATCCATAAATGTACCATGCTCAATTGAATCAACCCCTGCATTAACTGCCCTAAGCATACCCATTTTTCCATGGGCATGTGCAGCAACCCAGAAATCATAGTCCTTAGCTATTTTAATTAGAGCTTCTAATTCGTTATTAGTAAATTGAGGATTGTCTCCAGATTTAGCTACACTTAGCACTCCACCCGTCGCAGTAATTTTAATTCCATCAGCACCATCTTTATAACGTTGCCTAACTGCTTTTTTTATATCAGTACTACTATCCACCACTCCTTCTTCTGGTGTAGGAGGGGAATATAAGAGTTTTGGTAGACCATTAGTAGGATCTCCATGACCACCGGTAGTAGCAATAGTCTTACCGGAGGTAATAATTCTTGGCCCAACCACAACCCCCTTACTAATTGCTTTTCTTAATGAGATTGTTTCCATTCCACCATCACCAAGATTTCTAACTGATGTAAACCCAGCCATTAGAGTTTTTTTAGCACTATTTGAAGCAAAAATAGCATTGAATTCAGGTTCAATTTTCATTTCTCTTTCTGATTTAGGCATATATTCCCCAGCCAAATGAACATGAGCATCCATCAAGCCAGGTAAAACAAAAGCATCTTTTAAATTTATAACTTCATCAAAACCAGATGTAGAAACATAGCCTTTCTTAACGGACTCGATTTTGTTTTGATCAATTATTATAGAAATTTTTGTTTCTACTTTTCCATTATATACATCAAGTAATTCACCTGCATGAATTAAGGTTTTTGATGTAACACTTATAGAAAAGGTATTAAATGTAATAATTGCTAATATTAGTTTTTTCATATTTCCCCCTATAGAGTTTCATTATTTGACAAATTTATGAAAGTTCATATATATTTGACGTTTGTGACACATAATTGTCACATAAGAGACATATATGACACATTTATATAAATTTGTACAATCATTAAGTTGGCCCTGGTGTTTTTTCTTAATTATATTATTTTCATCTCCTATCTCCTATGGAAATGAAAATATTTTTTCAATTGCCAAAAATATACTGGGTATAAATCAACCTCAAATTGAGGTTATTTATAATGATGATGCTGTAATTTCTGTATGTCCATCTGGGTCTGTTGGATGCTTTAGCTCTGAAGGTAATGGAAAAATTATCTTAAAGAATACACTTCCAGAAGCACATCATGATGTAGTTCTATTTGGATTATATGCAGACTATCTACAATATAAAAATAGTAGAACTATTAACTCTCTTTATACTTGTGAACAGAAAGTAAAATTTCTTGAATATAATGATGAAAAGAGGCTCGCTAATCTTTATGAAGGCCAATGCAATACTTTATTTAAAGGACAAATCCTTGTTCTTAACTAAGGTTTTATCTAATTAATGCTTATATTGATACTCTCCAAGAGAGCACCATTGATATCTTTTAAGTAGATTATTAATTTGTTATTAGAAATTTCCATTAATCCATAATTTTCATTTGGATGTGTTTTTCCTATAAGTAGCGGATCAGTTTCTGCTTTTATCGAACCAGGTTTATTAAGACTCGACGCAGTAATTTCAACAATATTATCTAATTTATAGATTCCTCCACGATGCCTATCTCCAGAAATTAATAATATATTTTTTGCGTTGGTTTTATTCTTTAATAGATCAAGTAATTGGTTTCTCTCATGTGGAAAGTTAGACCATTTTTCAAATCGATGACTAGAAGCAAGAATTTGAATTGATGACATGATAACCTTAATATCAGACTTTAGTTCTAACTCTTTTTTTAACCAAGCCCATTGTTGATTACCTAGTATAGTCGCATTTTCATCATTATTAGGCACATATCTTTTTCTTTTACCTTTTAATCTTGATCGGAAAAACCTTGTATCTAAGCCAATAAAATGAACTTTAAATCCATTAATGTTTTTATAGGAACTAAAATATATGCCTTCACGAGAGTACCTTTTATCATCTAGATTAATGTTCCAAAATTTTAAGAAAATTTCTTGCGAAATCTTTTTATTATAATAATCGCTACCTCCATCATTAACTCCGTAGTCATGATCATCCCAAATTACCATTAGATCTTTTTGCTTTAACCATGCTGGTAGTTTTTTACCTTGAATAGCATAAGCTTGTTTTAAGTATTCAATATTTCCATCAGGTTTATCACCATAAACATTGTCTCCTAGAAAAATAAAACTATTAATATTCTCTTTTTCTATAGCACTCCATATTGGCTGAGGAAGCTTTTGATCTAAACATGATCCAAAGGCAATTTTATACCCTGCATTAAGTGGGAATATTAAAAATATAATGTATATATAAAAGAAATTTTTATTGTATTTATACACCTTTTTATTATCACATACTTCTTTTTAATGTTAGAGTGCAACCGTGCAAAAGTTTATTTTGATACTTCTATCTACTAGCTTAATTTGCTCGTGTGAATATGGCAGAAATGATAGCGAATCAAGAATCAGTCAATTAATCAAGCCAGATTTTAATTATCAATTTCAAGCATTTAGATGCTCAATTATCAATGATTTCACTTTGAATAAAGTTGAAGAGCTGATACCAGCCTTCGTCGATGAAGTTGGCCAGGTTGCATCTAATGACAACATATTAATTGTTTTTCCAATTATGGACGGTAACTTAGTTTCAAATATTTTTGAGATATGGATTAAAAAAAAGAGCTCAATTAGTTTGGATAATTATAATGAAATAATTAATAATTCTTTTGTAGATGTTTCGTCGTGCATCAAACCAAATTTTGTATCTAATGGTTTGGATATGGTTGTTTCAAATGGAAATAATTTCAATCCTCAAGGCTCATATATTGAACTTTTAGAATGCTCATATACTGAAGATGGCTCATTTCTAACATTTAATATGAGTGTTGATGATTTAAAATTTTTTATGTCGCAAAAGGATATTACATACCAGTCAATGTATCTAGAAAACTCATCGAATAATAATTTTAGTTGGGTAAATATTTTTGATAGCCAAGCAAAATACAATGATTTTGCTGAATCAACACTAGATGATACAAGTTTTAGAATAATTTCTGATAATTTCAAAGATCAATCAACTTGTTTTAGAAGAGATATTTTTAAGGGCTATAAAATAAATTAAGATTTTTACATGTTTCTAACACTCTTTAAAAACATAAGAATATAATGTTCTCTTTAAGGAGATTATTATGAAATTATTTAAATTATCTTTTTCATTGATTTTTTTAGCTTCTATATCTAATTATGGTGTTGCTGAAATTTGGAAAGATTATTCACCTAGTGAGGAAGTTGTCGAAATGACTGTAGTTAAGGTTAAACCTAACTATGTAGATGATTATTTGGTAAATCTTAAATCTACCTGGGTGGATTCATTGGAAGTCCAAAAAAAGTTGGGTCAAGTTATTGACTATAGCGTTTGGACAGCAAATACGGCAGGGACAAGCCCAAATGTATTTTTAACTGTGAGGTATAAAAATGCTGCAGCTATGGAGCCAAATAAAGAAGCCTACGAGAAATTCCTTAATGAATGGAGAAACGTTATATCAGAAAAAGAGCAAAGAGATATTGCGTCTGGATATGATGATATGAGAGAAATCGTTGATTTAGTAATCTTAAGAAAAGTTAACTATAACGACGACTAATTCATTAGCTATAATTTTTATTATTAAAGTCTTGGGACCATTCTAAATGTTCCAAGACTTTAAAATAATTACAGTACTATTTCTTTCAATTTTCATTATTTCTAGTTGTGTAGGAGTAGATTTCAAAGTCCGAGAACTATCTTATGATCAGATTAAAGAGTCTCAGAAATACATTAGATCAACAAACCTAGATGATGTGGCTCCTAAGACAGAAGAAGAACTACTTGCTTTATTTATTAAGGTTACAAATCGGATCTCGCTTTGGAGTAAAAAGTTTTGTGAACAATATGCAGATAAGACTGATTCATGCGAATGGGATATTCAATTAGTTAGAAACACAAGCTTCAATGCATATGCATCTGATCAAAATAATATAGTTGTCTTTTCTGGATTAGTTAACTCCTTAGAAACTGAATCTGAACTTGCTTTTGTTATAGCTCATGAAATATCTCACCATATTGCTGATCACTTAAATGAATCTTTCAAGAATAACGCTCTAGGGAGAGTCACAGCGGCCTCTTTAGGCTTCATTATTTTTGGGAATGATGTAAATATTGATCAAGTATCAGAGATTGGAGGCCAACTAGCAAATTTTAGGTTCTCTAGGGATCAAGAGAATGAAGCGGATCTTTTTGCATTATCTATTATTTATCATGCAGGATATGATCTTGATGAAGCAAAACTGGCTTTATTAAGAATTGCAAAACTTAAAGATAAGGTTGGTAAGAGATCATCGTTTTTCGATACTCACCCAAGTAACCCTGAAAGAATAGCTTATTTTGACTTACACCGAGATATTATTGAGGCAAGTGAAGAGCTAAGTATTGTTAATTAAAAATCTTGCGTTTCTTTATACAATTTTTTTACACCATTACTAACGGTTTTTAAAAAAACGAACGGGAAAATTGCATGCAGAATCCCTGCAATAGAAAGAATTATCATAAAGAAAGAAATTTTTAATACCCTGATACCATGAGAAAAGTAGTTTTTCTTTGCTTTCTGAAGGTGCTTAAAGTCAACAATCATTTAATCTAACTGGTCTGTTTTCATCCATTGTAGATTAAAGTTTCTATTAACAAATTTTACTGATCCATCTCTTCTTTCCAGGGTATCTTCATAAATGATACCCATATCAAGTTTCATGTACTTATCATTTTCTTTATAAATATGGCTAGCTATACAATAAGTTTTGCCTTTATATATATCACCTTCCCATTGACCTTCAATATTCCCAATAAAATGCATAGTGCGTTCATACATTGATACCAATTGATCCATAGCTCCCATAAAACCATCAATACCTTTAAGATCATAGACTCCAGTCATAGTAAAGTCGTCCCACATAATCGTATTTAGCTCATCAAACCTTCTTGAATCAATGATATCTGCATATCCGTATATTACTTGCTTGACGTCATTATTTATTTCCATATTATTTGCTCCTAGAGAGAGTGATGATGAAATTAATAAGAATAAAGTTAAATTTTGAATAAACCTATACTGCATCTTTCAAAGAACCTATTTCTTTTAATACCGGTAAAATGTCTTCTTTTGACCTGACAAAATTAATTGGAAAGATCTCTATTTCAGTCAACCCTGCTTTTATTGATTTTTCAAGTTCTTTAAGTGTCAAATCAAGATTAGGCACTCCGTTACCATCAAAGCGAGTTGGTAATTGACCTCTAATAATAGGACCTTCTGATTTATTTAACTCTTTAAATGCCTGCTTTAGTAGACTACTTCCTTTTGAAATAAATTCACTATTAGTCTTGATCGGTATCCAGCCATGACCAATCTCAGCAATCTTTATTGCAGTTTTTTCTGTCATTTTAAGCCCAAACAACAATGGCACACTATCTTTCTGTAAAGGTTGAGGTTGACACCAAATATCTTCAAACTGATAGATTTCTCCATTATGAGATACAGGACTTTCTTTCCAAAGCAACTTACAGATTTCTAGGGTTTCCCAAAAAATTTCACTACGCTTCTTAAATGGCACTCCAGCAGCATGATATTCTTCAGATTGCCAGCCCATACCTACACCCAATTCAACTCTTCCACGAGAAATACTATCTAGAGTTGCGATAGTTTTAGCAAGTAATCCAGGATTTCTTAAGGGGACTATTAAAACCGCTGTTCCAAGATGGAGATTTTTTGTATGAGACGCAATCATGGTCAGAACTGTTAATGGCTCAAACCAAGGAGCTTCAGATGGAAGAGGAAATTTACCAAAAGGGTAATTATGTAAGTTTTTACCCATTACCACATGATCCGTTAGACTGATCCCATGGAAACCCAGTTCTTCTGCAGCCTGTGCGATTTCTATGTAGGAGTTTATGTCACCATCATAGAAGTTTTGTAATCCAAACAATCCAGCTATTAGATTCATAGACTCATTTTAACCTATAGATTCTAGTATGTCCTTTTATGAATAAGTTAAAGATAATGTAATAAATTGGAGCGGGTGACGGGATTCGAACCCGTACCAATAGCTTGGAAGGCTATTGTGCTAGCCGTTAACACCACACCCGCTAAGGGGTTACTATTGTACTTGTAATGAAATTAGCCTCAAGAGATGAATCATTTTTTATTTTAATTAAATTTTTAAGTTTGATACAAAATAAATTTTTTTTGATGTTTTTATGTTCAAATAAGAATATATATATGGAGAAATTATGAAACAATTAATTTTTATAGCCTGTGGATTCTTTGTAACTTTTCAATTATTTGCAGCATCAGAGCAATACGTTGTTAGAACGGAAGTAAGCTTCTGTAAATATAATGAAGGTAAAGACTATGATGATGTTGTTAAGTATCAGCAAGAATATGAAAAGTTTTTAAGAAAAAATAATTTAAAATATTCTAAATCAATTTTAACACCTGTTCTTGCGGGAAATAACGAATTTGATTTTGTGTTGTGGGGAACATGGCCAGATGGTTCTGAGATGTATAAAGAGTATGGTGCTTATTTAAATGATTTTAAGAACCCAAAAACTAATCCAGCAACTTGTAATGGCAATTTCGCATTTATCAATACAGCAGCAAGACATTTAAGAATTGACAGTGAGGATTATGACAGAATTCAGTTTGTAGATTTTGCTAATTGTAAATTTACTGAAGAATCAGATTTTCAGGAGCTATTAAAAGTCTCAGCAAAACATGAAGAATATTCAAGAGAGTTAGGTGCTGAAGGTTACGGTGTTCATTATTTAAGACCTTATAGAGGGTTTAATGATGATGTTCCGTATGACATGGTAAGAATGGTGCATTGGTATAACAGCGATAAGAGAGCTGAAGCTGCAGCAAAATGGCCTGAAACTCGTGATTTCATGAGAGAGAAAGGCATTTATGCTGAATATGCTAAACATGTTCAATGTGGTCAAATCCGAACTTTTGGAATGGAATGGTTATACGACTCTTCATCATAAGGGAGTTTATCAAGAGGTAATTTATATGTATAAAAAAATTTTTGTAATATTCATTACCTCTGTATCATTCAATTCCTTCACTCAAGTATCAAGCTGGGATTGTTATGAGCTAGAAGGAGCAAAAATTATTGCTGATGATGGCACATATTTAGGCACTATTGATGATCAGTATGAATCAGACTCTATTTACAATGAATATAGTGATTATGGCAATGAATACAGTGCAGAATCTATTTGGAATGAGTACTCTGACTATGGGGATGATTATTCATCTGAATCAGCATTTAATGACTATGCATCCGATCCACCGGTATTATTAAAAGATGGAGAAGTTGTTGGCAAACTTACGACCGACCCTTATGAATATGATGGCTATGATGCTAGGGAAATTAAAGATAGTTGCGATTGGTGAGTTGTATCAAAGTTGTAGTTAAGCTTAATTCAATTTACAATCGATTAGCTTAAATATATCTAAAAGGAGGAAGGATATGGAGTTATTTAATAATGTTTTAAGTAAGATCTATTCTATTGGTGACAAATTTATAGAATTTCTTGATCAATATATAGCCAATAGGTTCTTAAATATGATTTTATCAAGCCTAAATCGCTTGCATGCCGCAGCATTGCTAATCTCTATTGGTTTATTAATATTTTCAAGTCTCGTGGGCTTTTTTAAAGTACCTGAGGGAATGATTGAATATACAATAGGCATGCCTAAATGGGCTGTTTTTATTGTTGGAGGGATGATACTTTTACCAATACTCTTTTTATTACTGAGTTATCTTATGGAGAAGTTTCATAAATCTTGTGAAAAGGTTCTATCTGGATGTAAGACTTACATAAGTCATAATGCAGTTTTGGTTTATAACGCAGTTGGATATTTTATTGGAGCCGTAGTACTAACTGTTTTATTTTTGATGAATTTATTTACTGGTGCATTCATCCCAGCTCTTATGATATTAGCTCTAGTTGTCTTTTACTTGATATTGGTTGCTCCAAACTTTAGACCAAATCTTATAGGTTTAGAGGTATCAGATAATAGTTCTGCAGCAGACGATCTAATTGCTATTCTAACTTTTCCATTAAAGACTTTAGTATGGCAAGAAAAATTAATTAGTAGAATTTTAGTTATTGGAAGTGCGGTCATGCTTTTGATAAGTATTTTCTCATCTGGTGCTGGCAGTGTGGGCTATTTTATGGGTGGACTAGGTTTATTATTTTTTGGAATAATGTTACCGGCATTAGTTTATTTCTTATTTATTTTCTTATTTTTCTTTGTCTCAGTTCTTCAAGCAATATTAGCTATACCGAGAATAGGTAAATAATAACAACATTCATATTAAAAAAAGCGGACCATAAGGTCCGCTTTTTTATGACTGCCACAGAGAAATAATTAAGAGGAAAATAGGGGGCAGCCTTATTTAATAGACAACTACCTTTTCTAAAAGTTCAATTATTTTATAAAACAAGAAATTTATTTCACTAAACTCAAAAATCTTTTTTTATGTTAGAAGAACTTAATTCAGTATTATTACAAAAAGATAAATAATAGAGACAAACGAAATACCTGAACCAAGAGGTATATACTGCCCATGTTTATTTCTTATAAAGTAATAAGCTCCTATAGAAATGATCGATCCGCAAAGTAAAACTGTTCCAAGTGAAGATGCACCTAATAAAGCTCCAGATGCTGATAGCATTAAAAAATCTCCTTGATCAATACCATTCACACCTTTATATAATTTATAAACCATATTTATCACCCACAACATCAAGAAACCTAATGTTGTGCCTAGTATTACATCGTAAATATGTACATAAAAATTAAAATAAATATTTAAGACTAACCCCATAAGTATCAATACTAAGCTAATTGAGTTTGATAAAAGTAAAGTGTTTAGGTCGCTTATAGCTTGAATATAAAGAAGCATTATTATTATTATCAACAACCATGTTTTTATATCGTTAATACCAAATTGATAGACTAATAATAAGCAAGCTAATGCTAAGAAGATTTCATGAACTACATACCAAACACTAATGCGCTGATTACAATTACCACATTTACCTTTTAAAAGAATATAACTGATAAGAGGAATTAAATTTACAACACTTATTTTTTCTTTGCATGACACACAATGTGATCTTGGGGTAATTAAATTAAATGTTTTATTAAGGCCTTGCGGTAATCGGTATATTAATACTGATGCAAAACTTCCAAGCATAAGACCAATGCAAAAGGCTAAACTCAATGTGAAGTAGAGCATCTATTTTTTAGTTACAAAATAACAAATCAAAAGAAATATGAAAGTAGGTATTGCATATAACATCACCATATAAACCTTATCTATCATTGATTAACACCTATTGCTTTAGAATCAGGTCTTCTGGTATCTCCATAACCATAAAAGATATTATTTCGAATCATGATGGCTTCTAAAGACGTGCCTGGCTCTTCAAAAATAATGGGTTGACCTAGTTTTGATATAGATTGTGCGTGTGTTTCATCAAATCCATACTCAAGCGATAAAACATCTGGTTTCCATTGATGATGAATTCTAGGTGTTGATATGGCATCAGATATCTCCATATCAAACTCTATTACATTTAAGATATTTTGAAGTACAGCAGTAATAATTTTTGAACCACCCGGAGATCCAGTAACCATAAATGGTTTATTCATATCAAATATAATTGTAGGGCTCATGGAACTCAAAGGTCTTTTAAAAGGCTCAATCTCATTCGACTCATCACCCAATAAACCAAATTGATTCGGAATACCTGGAGCAGCTGAAAAATCGTCCATTTCATTGTTCATTAATATTCCAGTACCCTCAATTACAACTTTTGAACCATAAGTAGAATTAATCGTGTAGGTATTGGAAACTAAGTTTCCATATTGATCAGCGATTGAAAAATGGGTCGTATCAAGACTTTCATGACTAGCTGCAATACCTGGAGCAATTAGATCAGAATTCGTATACGAACCAACACTAATTCTTGATGCAATTTCCTGAGAATATTTGCTTGATATTAAATATTCAACTGGAACCTTTTCAAAGTCTGGATCAGCTAGATATTTTGATCTATCTGCATAGGCATATTTCATAATTTCAGCAAGCAATAATGAATACTCAGGAGAGTTATGCTTTAAATCAGGTAATGAAAAATGATTTAATATATTCAACATTTGAATAATGTGAATCCCACCAGAAGAGGGTGGGGGCATAGTAACAATCTTAAAATTTTTGTAATCCCCAATTAAAGGCTTTCTCCAAACAGAACGATATTTCTTTAAATCTTTTAAAGATATGAGACCGCCATTTTTTTTCATTTCAGAAGTAATTTTTTGAGCCACTTTGCCCTGATAGAAGCCATCCACTCCATCTATGGAAATAATTTCAAGAGTATTAGCCAGGTCAGGTTGTTTTAATAGAATGCCAAACTCCATTGGTTTTTGAGATAAAAAGATTTTCTTAGTAGATTCAAATTTACTCAACTTGTCATAGTTTTCATTTAAAGTGTCAGCCATCATTGGTGTGATTCTGAATCCTTCTCTAGCCAGGTTTATAGCTGGATCGATTAATGACTTCCATGAAAGCGTGCCATATCTTTTATGGATTGCCCACATTCCATGTACGGTTCCTGGAACAGCAATTGACTTATAACCAATAGTTGATATATCTCCATTCATTGTCCCATCTTGATTAAGAAACATTTCTTTATATGATTTTTCGGGAGCACGTTCGCGGTAATCCAATGCCTCAAATGAATTAGAGGATTCATCATACAAGACCATAAAACCGCCACCCCCTATATTTCCTGCTCTTGGAAGCACAACTGCTAATGCGAATGCAACTGCAATAGATGCATCAAATGCATTTCCGCCATTTAACAGAACCTCTGATCCAATCTCTGTGGCCAAAAAATGTTGTGTCACGACCATACCATCTTTCCCTAGAACAGGTTGAGTTATTGATTTTGAATTAAGTAAAGATGCATTAATAGGTGTAGTTGTAACAAGCACCAACAATGATAATGGTAGTAAGAGATATTTCTTGGGTTTCAAGATAAAAGACCTCCATCAACTCTAAGATCAATACCATTTATATGAATAGCATCATTTGAGGCCAGAAATGCTATGGCAGAGGCAATATCATCAGGACTCCTATTTACTCCATCTAAAGGCATAATTTTTTTTAACAGTCTTCTATCTATATCTTTTGGTAAGTTAGAACCTGTTGACATTGGAGTTTCAACTGAGGCCGGACATACACAATTAACATTAAGTCCTTTCATACCATACTCAACTGCTAAAGTTTTAGAAAAAGCGCTAATACCTCCTTTTGAAGCGCTATATGCTGCTGTCCAAGCATGCGATCCAATTGCTGCTGTTGATGAGACATTCACAATACTACCTTTGGATTTTAATAGTAGAGGCAGGGCATATCTGCACATAAAAAAAGTTCCTGTTAAATTAACATCAATTATATGTTTCCAATCATTTAGGATTACGTTTTCAGAATGATCAAATCTTAAAATGCCAGCTACATTAATTAAAACATCTAATTTTTTATACTTTTTATTAATATCTATAAACAAGTCTTTAATAGATTGATTATCAGAAATATCTAGAGTCTTTGATTCTAAGGTGTGGTCTTTCAGTTCTTTATTTATCTTAAGTAGACCCGATTTATTTGAATCAATTAAGATTAATTTTGCTCCTTCATTAGCTAAACGTATAGCAGTAGACTTGCCTATTCCAGAGGCCGCTCCTGTTATTAGGGTATTTTTACCTTGAAACCTTTGCATAACTTTTAATGATTTTTAGTATTTGAATTCACAATCTTTCTAATATCGTAACCAAGTCTTTGAGACAAGGTTGGCACCATTTGATGTGGAAGAGAATCAAAAATGATATCTTCATTTGTTTCTATAATTTGCCAAGAGTTTGTTTTAATTTCATCTTCAAGTTGTCCAGGACCCCAACCACAATAACCAATTAATATCCTTGATTTAATGATTGGGTTATTCAAACTCAAATACTTAATAAAATCTTCGGAAGTAGTTATGTATAGATTATTTGTTATCTGACTTGTTTGCTTAAAAGATTTTTCAATTTCTTCATGAAGTATAAAAATTCTATCTGGCTCTACAGGACCACCTCTCATTATTCGATCAGTTGATAAAACTTTTTGGTTATTTCTTGGATTTAATTTTGAAAATAAACTACTAACAGAAACTTCAAAGGGCTGATTTACTATAAATCCAAATGCTCCTTCATTATTGTGTTCACATAAATATATAAGAGAATCAGAAAAAAAATCACCAGGCATCTGATTTGAAAAATATAAGAACTTATTCTCTTGTGAATTATTAATCACATGCTTCATCTGCTACTTCTTTTGCCCATTTATAATTTGCTTTCCCATTAGGCGCTCTTTTCACTTCATCTACAAAGATAATTTTTTTTGGTAATTTATATCCAGATAGATGTTCTCTTGTTTTATTTATTAGCTCATCTTCGGAGACCTTATCTGTACTAGATATAGAAATTACAGCTACAACCTTTTGACCAAATTTTTTATCTTCAACGCCTACAACCAAACAATCAAAAACCTCATGGTTCTTTTTTAACGCTTCTTCTACTTCTTCTGGATAAATTTTCTCTCCTGCTGAGTTAATACAGTTACTTCCTCTACCTAAAAGAGTGATAGTGCCATCTACTTCGACTTTTGCATAATCACCAGGAAAGCTATATCGGACACCTTGATATTCTTTAAAGGTAGCTTTAGATTTCTCTTCATCTTTATAATAGCCAATTGGTACAAGCCCAGCTGTTCCAATCATTCCCATTTTGTTTGATCCAGGCTCTACTAGTTCACCATCATCTCCGAGGACAATAGTACCTGGGTTTAGTCTAAATTTAGCAGTTTGGGTTTTAGCATCACGAGTTGTTATTGATGATCCCATACCACCCTCAGTTGATCCCATAGTATCCATTAGAACTATGTCAGCATGTTCCAGAATACCCATTTTAACTTCTGAGCTCCACATTACTCCGCTTGAGATAATTGTTTTAAGATATCTTAAGTCATAGGGCTGATTCCTGTCTTTTGCATCATTCAATGCATCTAGCATAGGTCTAGCAAAGGCATCACCAACTATGGTAATGCTTGTTGCTTTAGATCTTAGACATTCTTCCCATAAATTATGAGGGTTGAATCCAAGTTCTGGCATAGTGACTACTGTTCCACCAAGATTATGAGGTAAAAAACAACCTAACCACATACCTGTGCCATGCATTAAAGGACATCCAACTAAGCTAACAGGAGTTTCTCCAGATTGATTAACCTTTAATATATAGTCATTTAAATCATCAAGATTCTCTGGTACATCAAAACCTAAGCCTTTAAGAGTTCTAAACATTGCAACAATAAATTCTGATTGCTTATACATTACCCCTTTAGGCATGCCTGTTGTTCCGCCCGTGTAAAGCATATACAAAATATCTTCAGATCTTTCAAACCTTTCCATAGGATCATATCTTTCAATTAATTCCTCATAATGAAGGGCGTGCTTCACAATAGACTCTGAACCATCGGCTACCTCGATCCATGCTTTTACTTTCGGTAAGTGATCTTTAATTTTGTTTATTTGTTCTCCATAACATGCTTGATAAAAAATAGCTTCGCAATCTGCATTATCAATAAGATAAATAAGTTCATCAGCTTGATATCTATAATTTACATTGATTGAAACTCCACCGACTTTAAATATAGAGAATTGTGCAATTAGGTACTCATTTGAATTATGTAAGTATATTCCTGCAGTTGAATGTTCTTTCAGACCTGCTTTACTTAGAGCTGATGCTACTTTTGCAGATTGTTTTTCATAATCCCTCCAGGTATATACTTCATCACGACAGATCAGGGCATTTGTATCAGGTATTAAGTCTGAAATATTTTCCCATAATGTTGCAAAATTAAGGTTCATTATTTATTACCTCCTATATGGCTACCAACTCGTCTTCCAGAAAATATGCAGTCTGCTATTGAGAGACCCGAAACATATATATTAGAACAAATCCCAATAGCTGATCTTCCAGCAGCATAGAGTCCTTTAATTTCATTATTATCTTTATTTAATACTTCCCCAGTTGCCTCATTTAATACCAACCCACCAAGAGTAATGCATGGTAAGGGAGAGAGTCTTGAATCAATTGAAATATCCATGATATAGAAGGGAGCTTTTAATTCATGCACATCTTTAGCTGCTTTCCCATACTCACAAGGTTTGTTCGATCTTGCAGAAGCGTTATATTTCTCTATAGATTTTTTGAGATTAGATTCATCTATATCATATATTTTGGATAGTTTTGATAATTGTGTTTTCTTTCTTGCATTAAAGTACATCATAATCAGTGCAGGATCTCTTTGAAAAGGCAAGGCTGTTTTTGCTTCTGCTTTTGCTTTTTTAAACAATACCTCATCTAGAATTAAATATGATTTACCATTTTGTTTTTCACACATTGCATCACCTAATGTTGCACCATAGACCATTTCATTTGTAAATCTATTACCAGATTTATTTACAACAATGCCTTGAGCAAAAGCAGTAGGTGGATTGATCATCCTCCATGCAGTAACTCTATCCATTAAATCAGCACGTCCCCCAACACTTTGACCTAGTCTGATGCCAGAACCATCATCATTTACTGTACCTAAGGGCATTCCTGAAAAATACTTTGGAGCATAATGCTTGACCATCTCGCGATTGAATATAAATCCTCCTGCTGCTATACACACCCCTTTTTTTGCTCTAAAAAGTTTTATTTCTCTATATTTAGCTTCGATTTTTTTTGCTCTATTTATATAGAAGCTTCCTATAGCTTGAAAAAAACTTGCTCCAGGATAGTTTTGTGGTAACAGCATTTGAAATGCTTCTCCTTTACGCATTAATTTTTTATGCTTCTCTGCCTGTTTTCCTCCTGGTAAGCTTAGAACTTTAATTCCTACAACATCATTGTTTGAATTCACTATCAAACCTCTAGCTTCAGTTTGTGGGTAAATTTTTAAACCTTTTTTAATAGCTGATTTTTTTAAAGGATGATAAATAGTTCCACCAACCCCTACTGGCTTGAAAGGACCTTCTTCATAACCTCTATGACCTCTTGGTGCTGGTTCAGCATTTTCCATATACTTAGGCACTAAAGAATTATCTGAATGATATAAAAAATGACCTGCATCAGGATAACTGGTTTTCTTTTTATAATATGCAGAATTAAATTTAACGCCATTTTTAACTAGCCATTCTGTATTTTCTACTGAAGTATCACAAAAGTTTCTTAAGGTGCTTTCTTTAACAACATCTCCAACTTCTTGAATTAAGTAATTAAACATATTATTTGGGGTATCTTTAACTCCTGCATCTTTTTGGAAGGATGTACCTCCACCAGCATAAAATATACCGCCACTCCTAGCTGTAGCTCCTCCACCAGTAGTTTTATCAATTCCTATTACAGTGCAACTCTTATCTAAAGCCTCGTTAGCTGCAGCTATACCAGCCCCACCTAAACCAACCACAATAAGATCAGCTGTGTCATCCCAATTAACCATTAATGGGTCTGACACTTTTTGAGGAGACTCTACTGATGAAAACCAGTTTGGGTCTTTAGGTTTTATATTAATTTCCTGCATTTAAATCTGCTGTTTTTCCACCATCTATTATTAGATCAGCACCAGTAATATATGATGCATCATCACTTAATAGAAATAAAACTGCTGATGCAATTTCATCAGGTTTTCCTATGCGTTTTAAAGGTATGGATTTACTGGTTTCATTCATCATATTATCAGTTGGCATAGCATTTCGTAATGATGGTGTTAATACTGCTCCAGGAATAACACAGTTTACTCTAACAAAAGGAGCTCCTTCTATAGCTGAAGATTTAGAAAAATGTATTAAACCCGCTTTAGCTGCTCCGTAAGCTGAAAGAAATGATGTACCTTTTAAACCTGCAACAGATGCTATATTCACAATAGCCCCTTGCTTAGCTTTTTTCATCTTTGGTAAAACATAATTTGTTGTAAAAAATACACCATCTAAATTAGCTTTAAAGTTAGTTCTCCAAGCAGAATAATCCATGTCTTCTATCATTCCAACATGTACTGATGGGGCATTATTTACTAGACCATGAATTTCACCATATTTATCATAGGTTTTTGTCAGCTCATCCTTAACTTTTTCTTCATCTGAAATATCAAAACATTGTGTATGTATATCAGGTGAAATGTCTATAAGTTTTTTTTTGGCCTTAAGTAGCTTGGAACTATCTCGACCTGTTATGATGGTTTGAGCACCATGGATCATTGCTTGCTTAGCAATGGCATATCCTATACCTTCACTACCACCAGTTATATAAACTATTTTGTTTTTTAAATTCAAACTTTTCTCCAAAAATTTTAATATAAATATTTCATGAAACTGATATTACCAAACCAATAATCTTTACTATATTTAGAGTGATAAGCATCTTGTTTATAACCTATACCAAACTGTATGCTCCATGAATTTTCTGAGAAACTGTAGTCTATCTTAGAGTTGATCTCTCTTCCTGATGGTTGTAAATCAATATTAAGATTATTAAAAAATATTTGTTTATTTTTTGACCTATATACAGGTACCTTAAGATTCATAGTTCCAGATTTTAATCTTAACGGTTGATTGACTGACAAGATTAATTGGTGTTTGTTATTTTTCAGGAAGGGTTTATAGCCAAGATTAAATGATTCTGATTGAAGGTTTTGTATATTCTTTATAAAGCCAATATTTGATGAATTGTTATTGGTATTTCCATGATAGAAATTTGAGAAGAATAATCCCCAATTAGATTCATAAAGAAGATTCATACCTATAAATTTTGTCATGGGCTTTGAATTGCTACTAAATGCCCCTGAGCCATTTAAACCAACGCTGGAATTCTTTTCTCTTAAAGCACCAAATTGCATTGAGAACCATTCACTATAATTACTTACATTGAAAACAATAGAATTATTAGTTGATTTTTCTTTAAATGGGTTAGTAGTTTCAGGCCTTCCTATTGAATTAATAAATGTAATTTTATAATCGTTAATTAAGAATTCTTTTCCTACAGTAATTCCATTCTTTGTAAATTTACTCCACGGATTACCTATATCTTCTTTTAAATATGAGTGTTGATTAATTGAGGCATGATTAAAAAATCCCAGACTGGAATCAAAATTAAAGCCAGAACTGATGAAATAATTATCTTCATTATTTGATATTAAAAAACCATAAGAATTTTCTATATAAGCTTCGTTAATATGAGTATTAAATGATTGGAATATATTACTTCTATCAACTGCTTTTCTTAATTCCATTGAGCCAAACTGAGTTACTATCTTTTGATTTGTATGCTTGATGTGGGGACTTATCTTTTGTTTAAACAAACTTTCTTGACCAATATCAGTTATAAAGTTTGTTAATGAATATCTAAATGGCGCATTTAATTCATCAAAGAGTATAAGTGATTGGTTTGATAGGTTATTTATAATTGAATCACCAAAAGCCATACTGGATACATCAATAATTGTAGAATGTAACGGGACTTTTATACCATCAATAGAACTAGTTAAAGTCGCGGTTAACTGACCCACAGGCGATGTTGCAGCATCTAGATCCATTAAACCTTGTCCATAAATTTCTGAATTTGCATATACACCTTCTTTATTAGCAGTAGCAAAGAGTCTTTCAACCAATTCAGTACTTCCTAACTGACCTTCAAAGTGATCTGCAATAACAGCTAGACCACCAGCGACGAAAGGGGATGCAAATGAAGTTCCATTAGTTATTGCATAACAACTATTATTTGTTTCACAGTCTCTATCAACATCATCATATATACCTTGATCGGATTGAGATACTGGATAAGCAACAGTAATTTCAGCTCCTGGAGCAGCAATACAATATTCTGCTGCAATTCCACATCTACTTGAAAAATCAGAAATCTCACCACTTTCATCTATTGATACAACCGCTATAGAGTGGCCCTGTACTTCCGAAATATATGCAGCAATACCTGGCAAGACTTCTGGACTTGAGAAATCAACTCCTTGATCCGCATAGCTTCCAGCATTTCCTGCTGACCAAACAAATATAGTTTTATCAGAATCATTTGTATCTAATTGAGCCATTGCTTCAATTGTTTTAGGAAAAGCAGATCTAAGTTGTGCTTCAGTATAGTCAGTTATGTTTCCAGCATAACCATAACTATTATTTACAATATCTACATCATAACTACTATATATATTAAATAATTGACTAAAAAAGTTATCTACACCAGTGTAGTCAGGAGAGTTGTCTCCACTACTATCTCCTAGATCAATAGGATCATAATTTTCGTCTGGCTCAGCTAATTGAATAGCAATAAAAAAAATGTCTGCGTCAAATGCTACTCCATGCATGGGTGAGTCATCGTTTTCACTTAGAATTCCTGCAGCAACAGATGAGACCATAGTGCCATGTCTTTTTTGACGAGTATTAGGGACATAATTCGAATAGCTTAAATCACTTCTAGAATCTATACGCATATAAGAGATTTCTTCATGAGAGGTATCTAATCCTGAGTCAGTGACACCTATAATTATATTAGACCCTGTTGCTCCTCTTGCATAAGCAGATGCAGCATTCACTGATTTAAGACCCCATTGGCTTATATATTCATAATTGTTTTCATATTTTTCTTTTAGCTCATCATATGAGAGGGTAGGAGTAACTGGGTTATTCGGTGGAGTAGTAGTAGGAGTATCTTGTTCAGTGTATAAGGCCGGAGGTCCAGAAGAACCACCTCCACCACCACCACCACAACCAGCTAATATTATAAAAACTATGTATAAATGAATTCTATTTATCATAATAATCGTTTAGGATACTACTCCTAGTGATTCTGGAAAAGTATGAAGAAAGATTTTTTTGAATATGTTGATGAGCTAACTGCTCCAGGACAACTGTTCGAGTATGAAGAGATTAAGCACAAGTCAGGGATAACTTATAAAGAATTTAAGTCTGCACCTAAGACATTAAAAGATTATTTTGAATTTGGTTTGTTATTTCCAGATCAAGATTGGCTTGTTTATCAGGAAGAAAGATATACCTTTAAGGATATCTACAGCAAAGCTGCACAAACAGCACATGCCTTAAAATCAGCTGGTGTTCAGAAAGGTGATCGTGTATCAGTATGTATGCCAAATAATCCTGAATATATTATTATTTACATTGCAGTCGTATCAATGGGAGCAGTACTTGTCCCATTAAATTCTTGGTGGGTCCCAGTTGAGATAATTTATGCATTAAAAGATTCTTCATCAAAAATTATTATTGGAGATGAAAAAAGATTAGAGGGGTTGGACGAAATAAAAGATCTAAAAAAGATTTTCGTCAGATCTAATAAAAATCAACCAAGTTTCAATAATTTTATCAATAATCAACCAGATACTTGGCCTGAAGTCACAATAGACCCTGACGATCATGCAACAATTTTTTATACTTCTGGTTCTACAGGAAACCCTAAAGGAGTCTTATCATCTCACAGAAACGTCCTTGCTACTTTGTTTAGTTGGGCATTATTTTTTTCAATTCGAGTAGCGAGAGAAGTTGATTCTGATTCGGATCAAACAGCAACTGATCATCCCCAATCAATACTTCATTGCGTTCCATTATTCCATGTAACTGGATCACATGCAGGGTTCTTGATGTCTGTGATCTCAGGAAGAAAAATGATTCTAATTCCAAAATGGGATGTTTTAGAAGCTATGAAATTAATTGCAAAAGAAAAAATTACATCAATCACAGGGGTTCCTACACAAACATGGGATATTTTAAATCATCCTGATAGAGATAAATATGATTTATCTTCATTGAAAGATTTAAGCGGGGGAGGTGCCCCTAGACCTCCAGAGCATGTAAAGCGCTTGAATGATGAGATGGCAGGTACTCCATCTATTGGTTACGGTTTAACTGAAACAAATGCCCTTGGAACATTAAATGCAGATGATGATTATTTAGAACATCCATCCAGCTGTGGTAGAGCAGTTCCTCCTATCACCGAGCTAGCTATTTCTGATCAAGATTGGAATTTTTTACCTGATGGAAACGTAGGTGAGGTGCTAATAAAATCTCCAGCAAACATGATTGGCTATTGGAATAACGATAAAGCAACAAAAGAGGTATTTAACAGTGATGGTTGGTTTAGATCTGGAGACCTAGGATATATACAAGACGGATTCTTATTTATTGTTGATAGGGTTAAAGATTTGGTAATAAGAGGTGGAGAAAATATTTCTTGTATCGAAGTTGAATCAGCAATTGCTGAGCACAAATTAGTAAGGGAGGTTGCAGTTTTTGGAATTCCAGATGAAAGATTGGGTGAAATATTATGCGCAGCAATTTACGCTCATGACTCAGCTAAGCTAAGTAGTGACGAAATTCAAGAATTCTTAAAAGATAAATTAGCAAAATTTCAGATACCTGAAAATGTAGCAATACAATTTGAACCATTACCAAGAATAGCCTCAGGAAAATTTTCTAAACCCTTTCTTCGTGACCAGTTTGTGAATAATTTAAAAAATTAAGTAAATTTTTTACAATTTAGCTATAAATCGGTTATAAAGGAGGGAGAAAAAATATAGAAAAATGTCAACAAGAATATTAGTAGTAGAAGACGAACCAGATATTCGAAAGACTCTTCACTATAATCTAACCAAAGAATCTTACGATGTTGTTACTGCACCATCAATCTCAGAAGCCAATACATTATTTACAACAAAAGCAATTGACTTAGTAGTGCTTGATTTAATGCTTCCAGATGGATCAGGATTAGATTTCTGCCGAGAAATAAAATCATTGGATACAACCAAATCTATACCTGTCATTATATTAACTGCCAAGGCAGATGAAGTTGATAGAGTTGTTGGTTTTGAGTTAGGCGCAGATGACTACGTAACAAAACCTTTTAGTGTAAGAGAGTTAGTTTTAAGAATAAAAGCCATTTTAAAAAGAGGTGATCAGAACGCTAACTCACCCACACCGGCACCTTATAAATTTGGTGATTTAGAATTAAACTTTGATGCACATCAAGTTTTTATTAATAACGATGAGGTTATATTGACTGCTCTCGAATTTCGACTTTTAAAACATTTAATAGATAGAAGGGGCAGGGTACAGACAAGAGATCAACTCTTAAGTGAAGTATGGGGGTATAGTGCTGAAGTTACTACCAGAACGGTAGATACTCATATCAAGAGATTAAGAGAAAAATTAGGTGAAATTGGATCATATATCCAAACAATTAGGGGCGTAGGTTATAGATTCTCAAGAAACCCGGATTAGCTATTAATGGGAATCAGAACTCGAATATTTTTTATTGTACTATCATGTTTGTCGATAGGCTTAATCATAGCTTTTATAGTAGCTGAAAGAGATTTAGGCACTAAACTTCAAACACAAATAGAAACTGAACTCCAAAAACAAGGACAAATTCTTAAAGAGAATTTAGGAAATATCTCCGAATATGAAGATCGGAATTCTTTAAAAGATCAGATAGATAAATACTCTCAAGCTGCAGACTCTAGAATTACTTTAATTTCTCATGACGGTAAAGTATTAGGCGATTCGGATATTGCGGTTAATGATCTTGATGGAATAGATAACCACGGATCTAGACCCGAGGTTATTGATGCATTTAAAGATGGTATGGGTTGGAGTAGAAGATATAGCGATACCGTAAAAAAAGAAATGCTTTATTTTGCTATTTTAGACCAGTCAACCAAATCTCCAAACATTATTAGAATAGCTGTGCCTAATATATATTTTGATGAAGCTTTTAATTCTTTAAATACCTCAATTAACTTAATTCTTGCTGTCGCTTTCATCGTAGCCATATTAGCAAGCATAATCGCAGGTAATTATGCTCGAGATAACCTTTTTGACTTAGAAAAAGCTGCTAATTTATTAGTCAGAGGTAATTTAAAAAAGAAAACCATTAAATCCCTACCTACAAAAAGACCTGATGAAATTGGTTCTGTAGCAAGAAGCATCTCTTCTATATCAATCGATTTAAAAAATCAGATAGGTTTAATAGCCAAACAACGAGATCAATTTGGAAGAGTTTTAGATGACTTAGGTCAAGGCATTATTGTTTTTAGTGAAGATGGAATAGTTACTTTTAGTAATGATGAAGCATTAAACATTCTTCAAATCGATGATATTGATGATGTGCATGTTGATGATATTCAAATTAAACCAATACAACAATTATTTAGTCAGGCTTCTAAAAAAGGTAAATATGCTTTGGAATTTGAACATGCAATTAAAGATAACGATGTTAAATGGATTTTAGCTCAAATTAATAAGGCAAAAGCTACAAAGGAATTAATACTCGTTTTACATGATGAAACACAACTTAGGCAAATGGATTCTATGAGAAGGGATTTTATTGCAAATTTATCACACGAATTAAATACACCTGTAAGTGTTATTAGGGCAAACTCGGAGACCCTATTAGACGGTGCTTTAGATGACAAGAGAACAGCTAATCGATTTACTAAAGCAATTTTACATAACTCAGTTAGGTTGTCAGAAATGATTTCTAGACTTATTGATTTATCGAGAATTGAATATGGTGACCAGCATTTTAATATTGAAAAAATTGATTTAAAACATGAGATTAATCATGTGCTAGATGGATTAAAGAATCTAGCAAAAAAAAAGAATATAGAGTTTATTTTTGATTATAGCGGAGATGTTTTTGTTTATGCTGATAAAGAAGCTATAGAGCAAATTCTAAACAACTTAATTGAAAACTCTATTAAATACAGTAATCCAGATAAAAAAATAGAAATCAAGCTAAGAAAAACAAAAGACCATACTAAAGTATCTATTTTAGACGATGGAGTTGGAGTAGAAGAGCCAGAAAGAAAGCTTATTTTTAATAGATTTTATAGGACTGCTAAAGCAAGAGCTGAATCAGATAGAGGCAGCGGGCTTGGATTAGCTATAGTTAAACATTTAGTAGATCAATTGGGTGGTGATGTTGGTGTGATGCCAAGAAAAAAAGGTGGATCAAGATTTTGGTTCACTCTAAAATCAGTTGATTAAAAAGTTCTGTTGGTTATTTTAATTATTGATTGTAAGTTCTCCTGAGTAAAGCTCATGATATAACTTTACAGCAATTGAATCAGATACACCCCATTTTGTTGATTGAATGGATGTAATGTTTGTTCTATTAAGAATAAATTCATACACACTCATAGCGTAATCAATAACATCAGCTCTGTCTTGAGAAAAATTATACTTATGAATTTTCTCCTGGAATGTTAGCTTGTTTAAACTATCTTTTGCATTGATAAAAGCTTTCTGACTAATCCTATTAGATTCATTAATTTGCAGAAAAGATCTTATGTTTCCTCCAATTCCAATGAGCTTTTTCTTATTTGGTATGATTTTGAGCCATCTAGATAATTTATTCCATTCAGAAGGAGAGTCTTTTCTTAACATATTTCTAACTGCTCCAAGCTGGAAAGATTTAATAACTCGTTTATTTTTATGAATATAAAAAAATTCAGTACTTCCTCCACCTAAATCAACAAAAACACTATCTTTCTTATTTTCTACCTTCGGGTGCAGCCCAATTAATTTTGCTTCTTCTAATCCAGAAATAATTCGAATAGGATGCTCTATTTTATTTTCTACAATTCTTCTGGCTTCTTCAGAGTTTTGTGTATCTCTAAAAGCTGATGTAGCAACTATTTCAAAGTGGTCAATGCTATTGATTTTAAAATGATCAATATATTCTTTTAAAACTTTTATTAACTTATTAATACTCTTATTAGATAGCATGCCATCAATAAATACATCAGTCCCAAGCCTCATCGGCGATCTCATACCTTCACAAAATTCAATTAGAGTCGGTGAAGTCATAAAAATTTTAGCTTTAACAGCATTTGTTCCAATATCTATAGATGCAATTTTCATGTTTCAAATATCATCACTGTACTTTGTTAGAATCATAAATTGATCATAATTAAGATTATCAAACTCAACACCTTCTAAAGAAACCTTATAATTATTTATTTTTTTTGACCATGCTAAAGGCTTAAGTAATTTTTTATTTTCATATCCAATTTGGTTAAGTAAAAATCTTAATGCTGTTAATCTAGCTATCATTTTATTATTCGCATTAATAACTACCCAAGGAAGTTTCTCTAGAGCAGTTTTTTCAAACATCTGGTCTTTATAAAGACTAAAAGCATCCCATTTAGTTACTATTCCTTCATCATTGGGTGATAATTTCCAGTACTTGAGTCTAGATTCCTTTCTAGCTTTCATTCTTCTTTTTTGTTGATCTTTAGTAAGAGAAAAATAGAATTTAATTATTTCATAACCTTTTTCTAATAACCTTTGTTCCCATGGAATAACTCTTTTCATAAATTCTCTGTATTGAGTTTCAGAACAATAACCCATAACGGGTTCTGTTAGAGCTCTCGTGTACCAACTTCTATCTAAGAAATTTATTTGACCCTTCTTAGGGAGAGCTTTTTCCCATCTTTTGAACCAATGAGTAGATTCCCATTTATTTGGAATACCTAGTTGAACGTAATTAAAATTTTTAGGTATTAGGTGTTGTGAAAAGAATTTAATAGTTGAACTTTTACCAGCCGTATCTCTTCCTTCAAAAACTAGACATATTCTTCTTTTATTTTTAATTACGTCTTCTTGAAGTTTTAATAGCTCAATTTGGAGCCTTCTTTTCTCAAGAGTATATGCTTTATCATTTAATTTTTTATATTCTCTTTGGTCAAATGAGATAATCATTTTTATATCTTAAAGGATATTTGTTCTATTCATAATAAAGTACAATCTTTTCACTAATTTGACACATTTTTAGTTTAGGCTAAAGATAAAAGAATTATATATGGAACTTTTTTTTGAACCCACAGTTATTATTGCAATTGCTTGCATCTTAGGTTTTTTTACTGCATGGGGTATTGGTGCCAATGATGTTGCTAATGCAATGGGTACTTCTGTTGGTAGTAAGGCGCTTACATTGAAACAAGCAGTTATCATTGCTGCAATATTTGAATTTCTTGGAGCTTTTCTTGCAGGCGGAGGAGTGACTGATACTATCAGAAAAGAAATTGTTGACCCAAATATTTATCAAGACAATGTTAATATCTTTATTATTGGAATGATGTCTACTTTGCTTGCAGCAGGGTCGTGGTTATATATAGCGAGTAGAAAAGGATGGCCAGTTTCTACGACCCACTCTATTGTCGGCGCAATTATTGGTTTTGTTTGGGTCACTAAGGGTGGAGATGCAATAAGTTGGGATAAGGTTACAGAAATAGGGTCTAGTTGGATAACTTCACCTATATTATCTGGAGTAATTGCATTTCTAATCTTTTTTTCCATTAAAAAATTAATTTTTGATAGCGACAAACGATCAACCATGGCTATTAGATTGATACCTGTCTATGTAACAATCTTGTTGTTTGTAATTCTACAAGTCACTTTTCAGAAAGGATTAAAGTATGTGGAGGTCGATCTTACGGATGTACAGTCATTATATATAAGTGTTTTTGGTAGCATTTTCTTAGGAATAATCTCATTTTTTTATTTACGAATTAAACAAGAAATTATTAATAGCAGAGGTGGTATAGAGGTTGCTTTTTCCTTATTAATGGTTGTTGCTGCATGTGCAATGGCATTTGCTCATGGGTCTAATGATGTAGCTAATGCTATAGGGCCACTAGCAGCAATAGTATCTGCTGTAGGTGATGGTGGTTTAGGAGCAGAGTCTAAGTTAAATATTTGGATTTTGTTATTAGGTGGAATTGGAATAGTTTTTGGCCTAGCTACTTATGGCCATAAGGTTATAAAGACTGTAGGTAAAAAAATTACTAAATTGACTCCATCTTTTGGTTTTAGTGCAAATTTAGCTACGGCATCCACTGTTGTATTTGCATCATATTTAGGGTTACCCATCTCAACAACCCATACTCTAATTGGTGGTGTTATTGGCGTTGGACTAGCGCATAATGCAAAGAAATTAAACTTAAAAGTTATTCTTAATATTTTTATGTCTTGGATTATTACCATTCCTGTTGGTGCAGCATTTACAATAATGTTTTATAGTCTTATAAGAGCATTGTTAATTACTTTTGGTGTAGAAAATGTCTGATATAGAAGAAAGACTAAGAATCCTAGAAGATATTCAAGAAATAAAAAATCTAAAACATACTTATTTAAATGCTTGTGATGAAAAGGATGTCCAATCTATGTTATCTACATTTGTTAAAGGCCAGTGTGAAATAGATTATGGCGCAGTTGGCGTCTTTGATAACAGAGAAGATTTAGGTGATGTTTTCACTAATGTAGCTTGCCATTCTTATATGGTTGAGGCTCACCATGCTCACAACCCCATCATTAATATTATTGATCCGAACAATGCTAAAGGTATTTGGAAATTAACATATAGCTTAATTAATACTGATGATCAGTTCCTTACAACCTTGAATGGTAAATATGATGATGAATATATTAAAATAAATGACTCTTGGCTTATCTGCAAGACAACTTTTACGGCTACCTCAACACTTCAAAGCAAAATAGAAGATGATATGCTTAAAGTAATTTTTGCGGGCTCAGCTTAATTAATTTAATATTTTATTTTGTAGTACAGCTTAGGAAATAAGCATATGAAGAACGATTGGCTTCATTGAAACCAACTTCATCTAATCGTTCATTTTCTTTTGCACTCAAAGAAAATATTGAAATAATGATTTGAGTAATCACCAAAAAAACTCCTTCTTTATTAAACATATTAGGTAATGATTTTTTATTTTCTATTTTTTTTAATAAAGATTTAGCTAATTTATGTAGAAGTTGACTATTGACTGGAGGCGATACAGTATTTTGTAAGATCATCTTTTGTGCTGGAATGTTATTCTGAAAATAATCAAATATGACTTTAACCATATCAGTCATACATAGCTGATGATCAAAATGACTATCATTAGTCATCATTGCATTTATAGATTCATTTAATTCATTTATGTACCTTTTGATTAAAGCTATTTTTATATGATCAGGGTCAGGAAAAAATTTATATGTAGATGTACGTTTTAATTCTGATAGTTTAGCGAGGTTTGCAATCGTTATTTTATCAATTGAATCTGTTTCTAGAAGTTCATGAGCAGTATCCAAGAGCTTATTAATCCTTTTAAGGCTTCTGGCTTGTTTTGCTAATCCTTCCATAGATTTATTATCGACAAATGTTTAATTAATTACAATATTGATAAAAAATTAAGAAACAAAATGTTCCAATAATGTGGCTAAATGATTTTTATATCTTCACAAAGATGACACATATGATTTCTATAATCTTATGCAACAAATAAAAGAATTATGAAAAAAATTCTATTTATTACACTTATCCCATTAATAATTCACTCACAAAATACAAATACTATCGATGTAGTTGAAGAAGTTATTGTTGTTGGTTCAAAGGCGAGCTTAATATCTGCAATTGATAAACAAAGAGAAAGTAATAAGATTATTTCTGTAGTTGATTCAGATGCTCTTGGTGAATTTCCTGATACTACTGCAGCCGAAGCTATTAGAAGATTATCAGGTATTTCCATTGAGAATGACCAAGGTGAGGGTAGATACGTTTCTATCAGGGGATTAAGCTCAGATCTTAATTCAGTTTCTATAAATGGAGCATTAATGCCTGCACCAGAAGGTGATAGAAGTGTTATGTTAGATGGACTACCAACTGAGCTATTAGATTCTATAGAAGTATCTAAAAGTTTAACTCCCGATCAAGACGCTGATTCTATTGGCGGAAGAATTGATTTTAAAACAAAAAGACCTACTGACTTAGATGGTGAACTGATAAAGATTAAGTTGGATACTCAATATAATGAGAATGCTACATCAAGTGACAATCCTAGACTGGCAATGACATATGGGAATAAAATATCTGATTTAGCTGCTCATGTTTTAGGGTTTACTTATTCAAGTAAACAAATTGTCACGTATAACAATGAAATTGGATTTGGTTGGGAAACTAATTCAAGTGGTTTAAAGGAAATGAATGATGATTGGGAGATGAGATTTTATGACTTAACTAGAAAAAGAATAGGATTTACTTATGATATTAATTTCTTAGTCGGAAATGACACTTCAATTTTTTTAAATGCATTTTATAACGAATATATTGATGATGAATTAAGATGGAAGGATGAATATGGGAAAATAGGAGCAACAGGAATCACAACTTCTGACTCAATGTTTACTGATAGAATTAGGCATGATGCCGAGACTAAGGTCAGAGAAGAGATAAGAACAATATCCGCTCTTAATTTTGGTGGAGAAACTATAATCAATGATTGGAATACAGAATTCCAATTAAGCCATTCGTTTGCTGAAGAAGATGATACTGATAATGTTGACCTGACATTCAGATGTGATATAGAAATAGGTGAAGATGAGTGCGTGGATTTAAGTAATACTTCTGGACCTGTTGGCCAGATTTTATTCACTAATCCTCGAAAGCCAGTTCTTAATCATTATTATCTTCAAGCATATAATCCAAGTAATTTGAAGTGGAAAGAGTTAGAGATTGAAAATTCTGTCATAGAAGACACAGAAACTTCTTTTAAATTAGATTTTTCTAAGGATCTCAACTTTGGAAGTGCTGATTCATCAATAATTAAATTTGGTCTTAAATATAGACAGCGTGAAGTTGAAGTAGATAAAAACAAAGACTTTTATAAAGATCCAAATAAGAGAACTGTTGCAGACTTTAATCCCCAGAATCTTAATTGGCCTTTTGTTGGACAAACATTTAGCCCACAAGCTAGCCCAACATTAATATATGCACTTCAAAATCAAACTTCTTCTCTAGAATTAGATGAAGCCGAAACTTATCAAGAAGATTTCTCTACCAAAGAGGATATTTTTGCAGTTTATGTAATGGTTAGTTCTGAATACGAAAACTCACTTCTTACTTATGGTGTCAGAGTTGAGCACATGCAGATGGATACAACTGCTTTTGATCAAAATGGACAAATCACAAAAGGAAGCAAAGACCATACATTTATTGCACCGAGTTTAAATCATAAATACTTTATAAATGATAATACCTTACTAAGAACAGCCATTTCTAGATCTCTATCCAGACCTTCATTTAAAGCCACTGCTCCGAGTCTTGAATTAGAAATACAAGGTGATGATATCAAAGGCAGTTATGGAAACCCCAATTTAGAACCTTATGAATCAAACAACTTTGATATTTCGTTGGAATATTATGGTGATAACCTTTCTTTTATTAGCGTAGGCGCATTCCTGAAACAAATAGATAATGCAATTTATAAAACTGTACAAAAAACAGCCACTGTTAATGGCATTACATTTAATGATGGTGTCAATACATGGATAAATGCAGATGAGTCTGATATTACCGGCTTTGAATTTAATTTTTCTCAAGATTTTGAATTTCTTCCTGAACCATTCAATGGCTTATTTGTGGCTATAAATGTTACTTGGACAGATGGGGATAGCACGTTTAAATTTGAAGACAATAAGACATTTACTTCTCCTTTTAGAAAGCTATCTGATAAGCAAGAAAACTTTTCTATAGGATATGATCAAGGATCTTTTGATATCCGTTTAGCGATGAACTCGAGAGGGGATTACTTAGATTGGTTAGCAGACGAGGAAGATGATATTGACAAAGTATCGTTAGAAAATTCAAGATTTGTTGCTGCTCATAAACAATGGGATTTAAAAGCTAGTTATAGGGTTAATGATAATCTAAAACTTAAATTTGAAATTACTAATATAGAAGATAGACCAGAATTTTATTATTGGGGATATAATGACAGACTTTCTCAATATGATGAGTATGGAACCTCTTATGCTATCGGATTTACCTACAACAACTAGATTTAAGATTATAGGGAAGGTCAACCTAATCCTAGCCTTTTTTTTATGCTTACATATTTTTGCAGACGTTCCATTTATAGTTACTCCTGATTATGAAACTGAGCCAGTTATATCTATAAATGATGCAGCTGATGATCCAGCGATATGGTTCAATCCTAACAATCCGCAAGAGTCATTAATTTTTGGTACCGATAAGAAATCTGGTATTTATGTTTATGATATTTTTGGTAACCAGATTAGCTACACTAAATTAGGAAAGATCAATAATATTGATCTAAGGGCCAGCGATAATAAACTTCATGTAGTGTCATCGAATAGATCTGCAAGCACATTAGATTATTGGATACTTCCAACTGATAATCTTTTTAAATATTTTAAACTCAATCCAAATAACGCATTTTCAGAGGATATTGAGCATGCTCATCTACAAGCCAAGATGGATATATATGGAGTTTGTATTGGCTTTGTTGGTAACAATCTATATGCGATCCTAACAGAAGAAGAGGGCCAAAATATTCAATATTGGAACTTAAACAACAGAACATTAGAAAAAACTATTAACCTTATTGAAGATGAGAAGAATACATCTCCTTTTGGTAATGAAGCTGAGGGATGTGTTTTTGATGATGAAAATCAATTTATTTTGATTTCTAGAGAAGGCAATAAAGGATACCTAAAAATGTATGACTCATCATCTTTAGATTTGATTCATGTGATAGATTCTAGAGATCATAATATTGTGGGTGATCCAGAAGGTGTGGCAATATACAGAACATCAGAAGATGATGGGTATATTATTTTATCTTCCCAAGGCAATTCAAGTTTCAATATTTATAGAAGAAAATATCCTAATCAATTTGTTGGTAGCTTTATTGTAGTGGGTGCTTCAAACATAGATGGAGTTCAAGATACTGATGGTATAGCTATCAATAATGGCAATTTTAAAATTTTTCCAAAAGGGATGATGGTGATACAGGATGGTTTCAATACAGATTCAAATGGAATTTTATATAACCAGAATTTTAAAATAGTCTCGTTTGATAAAATTTTAGAGAATTTGGATAAAGACTAGATCTTCATCCCTTCAATGATTTCGTTAGCATAGCCCTCATAAGTTTCTTTAAAATCAGAGTGAGTAAAGATCCAAAACTTTTTATGTGCGATTGCTTCAAATACAATTTTAGCTACTTCTATTGGTTCCATGCCTTCTTTTACGCCATTAGCTAAAAATTCTTTATATTCTAAGGTATTTTTATCTCGATCTAATAAATCATCTTTTAAGCCAAGAATATTTCTTTCATTATTAATAATCTCTGTTTTCACTTCACCTGGGCATAGAACCGAAACCCCAACGCTATGATTTGATGAATTCATTTCTTCATAAAGGCTCCTTGATAAACCTATTACAGCATGCTTTGATGTTGTATAAGGTGATAGATAACCTCCAACAATTAAGCCTGCCATCGATGAGGTGTTGATGACATGACAATCCTCATCACAATAAATCATATCGTCTAAAAACACATTTAACATATTAACTATTGATAAAACATTAACATCAAAAATTCTTGACCATAATTTTGGTTTTACTTTCCAGGATCTGCCTTCAATAAATATTCCTGCATTGTTAAACATATAATTAATTCCACCAAATTTAGATTTAATTTCTTTATATATAGTTTTTATTTGATTTATATCAGATACATCTATTGAATAGATCAAGGCATCATTATGCTTAAGTAGGCTAGCAGTTTTTTTTAGACTACTTTCATCAATATCAATAAGCACTAGTTTATGATTTAAATTTGATGCATGAATTGCAATAGCTTGACCTATTCCACTTGCTGCTCCTGTTATCAATGAAATAGGACTCTTAGGTTGCAAGATACCCGCCATCAATTGGTATATAAGAACCAGTAATGTAAGAAGATTCATCACTAGCTAAAAAATATATTAGGTTTGAAATCTCTTCAGGTTTTGCAAATCTCTTCATAGGTATCCTAGTATTCATTAATTCCATAACATTAGGATCATCTTTAACAATACTATCTGTCATTGGAGTTTTAACTGCTCCAGGACCTACAGCATTAGCTCTTATATTTAAACCTGCATAATCTTGAGCTATAGATTTTGTTATACCAACAACACCATGTTTACTAGCACTATATACAGCTTGAGCAGCACTTGCCCGAGAACCCATTATTGATGATATATTTACAATAGCACCAGCTTCTAATTTATTCTGAATAAAACAATTCATGAATTCTTTACACATTAGGAATGTACCTGTTAGATTTATATCAAGACAGTTTTGCCAATCTTTCAGAGTATATTTATGTAACGGATTCAGAGGAGGGCTTATTCCAGCACAATTTACTAAAATAGTGGGTATATGCGATGATTCACTAAGTTGAGCAAATGCTTCTTTAATAGAATCATGATTAGAGACATCCACTTGATAAGAGATGTAATCATTAGTATCTGATTTAGCGTTATTTTTATTATTAATATCCGAATCAAAAACTATAGTTTTAATGCCTTCAGCTGTAAATCTATTCACGGTTGCCAATCCTATCCCTGAAGCACCGCCAGTTATTAATGCAATTTTTTTTGTGTCCATGATAAATAACTTATTTCATTCTCTATAATAACATTTTTAATATGCATACTGATCAAGACTTAAATTCCCTTTTAAAGGAAAACGCATTTTTTGAATTAACTGAAGAGGTGGTATTAGGTAAAAAATTATCAGTTTTTAAAAACCGGCCAAAAAATCTAGCAAAACTATTAACGTCTTCATTAAATCATGAAAATAAATTGTATTTATTAAATCAAAATAAAGAAATATCTTTTATTGAACATTATGAATTAGTTACTAAAGCTATACATTTACTAAGATCAAAATATAAAATTCAACCAGGAGATAGGATTGCAATATATGGTGCAAATTCTTTTGAATGGATTATTTTCTTTTGGGCATCAGTATCAATTGGCGCTATAGCTTGCGCATTAAATGGTTGGTGGAATGGTAAAGAAGCAATAAAAGCTTTAAATGATGCACAGCCTAAACTATTAATTGCAGATCAAAAAAGATTTGACAGATTAAACTCATATAAAAATTCTGATAAATTGATTACTGATCATTTTTCTTTTACTCAATTAGTAGACTCTGATAATAATTTTTATGATGCTGATGAAGATGAATGCGCATGTTTGTTATATACAAGTGGAACTACAGGTTCGCCAAAAGGTGTTATGACTTCCCATCGATCAATGATATCTAATACTATGCTTCAATTACTTCAAGGTGCATCTGTATCTATGAGAAGTTCTAAGCTGGGTGTTGATTGGACCAAGAATGCACCTAAAACTTTACTGACCTCTCCCTTGTTTCATGTTTCTGGATTATCCGCAGGAGCAGTTACATCATTATTTGCGGGAACATCTACATTTTTATATGAAGGTAAATTTTCCGCTAAAGCAATAATAGGTATTATTGAAAAATTTAAAATCACTTCGTGGGGCGGAGCTGTTCCTACTGCTTTAAGAAGAGTGGTTAATTTTGCTCAAAATAAAGCATATGATTTGACAAGCATGTTGGTAATTGGGGGTGGCGGAGCTCCAATTCCTGAGAAGCTTATTAAAAAAACAAAATTAGTTTTTCCTAATGTGAAGCATAATTTTGGTTATGGTTATGGCTTAACTGAATCTGGCGCTATTACAATAATAAATTGGGGAGATCCAATGGACAAGCATCCCACATCCCCTGGTCAGCCTATGCCAACTATAGAAATAGAATTAAGAGATAATGATGGAGATGTAATTACATCAGACAATGTAGAGGGTGAAATATTTGTTAGAAGCCCATCAGTGATGCTTGGTTACTATAATAAGCCTTCAGAAACAAAAAAAGTCCTATCTACAAACAGATTTTTGAAGACCGGTGATTTTGGTTACATATCCAATGGTTTATTTTATATATCTTCTAGAAGAACCGATTTAATATTGAGGGGAGGAGAAAATGTTTACCCGCAAGAGATAGAATTACTGTTAGATGTTCATGATAAAGTAACAGAGTCAGCTGTAGTTGGAGTGCCAAACAAAGATCTGGGACAAGAAGTAAAGGCTTATGTAGTGATGAAAGATCTAGATGTTAATCTTAAAGATCTAGAAAATTACTTAAAAGAGCATCTCGCATATTTTAAAATACCAACTCTTTGGGAAATAGTGCAAGAGTCACTACCAAGAAATGCTTCTGGTAAAGTGATGAAACATGTTTTAATTAACTCTAAAAGTAATAATATGATCAACGAAGATGAATAAGGATAAAATGTTACGAGCTCCCTTTAAATTAGAATATACATATAAACGATCTACAGGACCCATCATTGGTAAATTTTTTGATGCGTTATCTAAAAATAAAATATTAGGAACAAAAAACTCTAATGGGGATATACTTGTTCCAGCAGCAGAATTTGATCCAGTTACATGTGAAGAATTAAAGGATTTTGTTGAGGTTTCATCTACAGGAACAATTAAATCCTTTACTTGGATCAATAAGCCTAGGGATCATCATCTACTCAATAAACCATTTGCTTTTGCTCTAATTAATCTTGATGGTACATCCTCTTGCATGCTTCATATGGTAACAAATTGTCAAGAAGAAGATCTTTATATGGGTCAGAAAGTTACCGTTGTTTGGAACTCTAAAAAAACTAAAACCATTTTAGATATTAAATATTTTGAGCTCAAAAATGACTGAAGAAAACAAAGATTATTTTGAATCACCAATATCATTAAATTATAACTATACAGCTGGATTTGCTACAACAAGATTTTTAAAAAAAGTTGCATTAGGTAAATTAGTTGGTCAAAAATGCCCTAAATGTAAAGCTGTATATGTTCCTCCAAGAGGAAGTTGTCCAAGAGATGGGATCCCAACCAATGAGGAAGTTGAATTACCTGATACTGGATCAGTAGAATCATTTACCATTGTTCATATTCCAATACCAGGCAACCCAATTGTCCCACCATATGTTTGTGCAATGATAAGGCTTGATGGTGCAGACATCTCATTCCTTCATCTGATCCAAGATATTGATTTAGCAGAAATCAGAATTGGAATGCGAGTGAAAGCTGTTTGGAAAGATAAATCAGAATGGGATACAACATTAGAAAATATTAAATGGTTTCAACCAACAGGTGAGCCTGATATGGACCCTGATAGCTATATTTTTAAAACAAAATGAAGGATATTTACATACTAGGTTACGCTCAAAACCAAATCTTGTCTGATGCAGGCGCTGCTAATGAGGTTGAGCTTATTATGCCTGTCGTCCATGAAGTTTTTAAACAAACTGGATTAAATCAAGACAACATTGATTTTACGTGTTCGGGTAGTTGTGATTATTTACAGGGCGCAGCATTTGCTTTTGTAGAAGGCTTGTCAGCAATTCAAACAAATCCGCCAATTAAAGAATCTCATGTAGAGATGGATGCGGCATGGGCATTGTTTGAATCAATTTTAAAAATTCAAATGGGTGATGCAGAGAGCGCATTAATTTACGGTTTTGGTAAATCCTCACCTGGTAATCTAGATTCAATTGTATCCTTACAAACTGACCCATATTATTTAGCCCCTTTGTGGGCTGATAGAGTATCTTTAGCTGCTCTCCAAGCTAGAGTTTTATTAGATAGATCTATCATCACAAAAGATTCAATGTTTGATGCAATTCAACAGGCAATGACAAATGCACAAAATAATCAAAATTCTCTCGTACAATCATCACCATCATTAGATCAATATTTAGACTCAGAATTTATTTCGTCACCCTTAAATAAATTTGATTGTTCACCTATATCAGATGGTGCCTCAGCTATGATCATAGGCACTAAAGAGTTTGCTGAAAATATCAATCGCAAGTTTGTATGTATTAATTCAATTCATCACAATATTGAAACTTCTAATTTAGGTGCTAGAGATCTGACAACCTCTAAAAGCATAACTAGTCTTGCTAAATTAATACAGCTTGATCAAATAAAATTAGATTTTGCTGAATTACATACTCAGTTTAGTTTTGAAGCACCATTTATTAGCAATTTAATTGGTTTACAAGATATTCCTGTTAATTTATCTGGTGGCCCATTATCAGGCAATGTTGTTATGGCTGCTGGTTTAGATGCGATTGGTAAGTCTTATGAGTCATTATTAAATAATAACTATAGTAATGCTCTTGCACATGCTACCTCTGGTCCATGTTTGCAACAAAATATGCTAGTGCATTTAGAGAGAAAGCAATGAAACGTGCTGCAGTCATTGGTGTAGGCCAAACAAAATATGATTCTAAAAGGAGAGATGTTTCTATCGGTGGTTTAGTGAGAGAAGCTATCAATAATGCTATGAAGGATGCAGATGTTGATTGGGATGCAATCGATGCAGTTATATTGGGAAAAGCTCCAGATATGTTTGAGGGGTTAGTAATGCCTGAGTTGTCTTTAGTTGATGCAATTGGGGGTGTAGGAAAGCCTGTTATGAGAGTGCATACTGCTGGTAGTGTTGGTGGTAGTACTGCTGTTATAGCAGCATCACATGTTTGTTCTGGAAGCTTTGATACAGTCTTAACTGTTACATTTGAAAAACAATCTGAATCTAATGCAACATGGGCATTATCGCCAAAATACCCATACTCTCCACACATTAATGCTGGTGCTGGAGGATATTTTGCTCCTTATATGAGAGAGTATATTAGAAGATATAATGCTCCTGAAAATATTGGTTGGATCGTAGCAGCAAAAGATCGTCAAAATGCACTGCTGAATCCCTTAGCGCATTTACATGTACCTGGAATAGATGAAAAGATGGTTTCAGATACACCTATGTTATGGGAGCCACTAAGATATTTAGAAAGTTGTCCTTCTTCCGACGGCGCATGTGCCTTAGTAATATCAAACAAAAAATTAGCTAAGGATAGAAATGCAGCTTGGATTAAAGGTATGGCAGTTAGGTCTGAAGGAACGCTTTCAGCCGGAAGAGATGAAGTGAATCCTCAAGGAGGTAAAGATTGTGCTAAAGATATTTATAATCAAGCAGGAATAACTAATCCTTTTAAAGAGATTGATTGTGCTGAAATATATGTTCCTTTTTCTTGGTATGAACCAATGTGGCTTGAGAATTTACATTTTTGTAATTTAGGTAATGGATGGAAATTAACTGAAAATGGAACAACTAGTTTAACCGGTGACTTACCTATTAATATGTCTGGTGGTGTCTTATCATCTAATCCAATTGGAGCCTCTGGAATGATAAGATTTGGTGAAGCTTGTTTACAGGTTATGGGGAAGGCAGATAAACATCAAGTTGAAGGAGCAAATATTGCTATGGGTCATGCCTATGGTGGTGCCTCTCAGTTTTTTGCAATGTGGATTGTAGGAAAAAATATATAGGAAATATTATGGATAAAAATCATGCAATAGTAGAAGAACAAGGACATATTTTAATTATTACTTTAAATAGACCTGAAAAAAGAAATGCTTTGAGTCCAGGGATGCTTGTAACCGTTTATGAAGCATGGAGGAAACTTAATGATGATAAGAATTTAAGATGTGCAATATTAACTGGTGCTGGAGGCACATTTTGCTCTGGTGCAGATTTATCAGCAATGAAAGATGGACAAGAAGATTCAGACATGATGGAAAAACTTAAAACAATTCCTGATCTGCATTGGCAAGCTCTACTAAGACACAATCGCCCAACCAAACCTATTATTGCTGCAGTTGAAGGTTTTGCTTTAGCTGGCGGTACTGAAATACTTCAAGGAACTGATATAAGGGTTTCTGGTAAATCTGCTACTTTTGGACTAACTGAACCGTTGCGAGGCTTATTCCCTCTTGGTGGCTCATCAATTAGATTAAGACGTCAAATACCATATACACTGGCTGCTGAGATGTTGCTAACTGGCAGAAGAGTGAATGCTGAAGAAGCTTTACGTTTTGGTTTAATTGGACATATTGTTGAAGATGGAAAAGCCTTAGATAAAGCATTTGAAATAGCTAAATCTATTGCTGAAAATGCACCATTATCAATTCAGGCGATTACAAAGTCACTAAGAGAATATGATGAAAGCTATCATGAGACAGAAGCTTTAGCAAAAGAATTAGAAATAGGAGAACCAATATTTACTACCGAAGATATGATGGAAGGTCTTACTGCTTTTGCTGAGAAAAGAAAACCAAACTTTAAAGGAAAATGACAAAACTTTTACGTAAGAATGTTCATCAAACTCTTCTTCTAACATTAAATCGACCTAAAAAAATTAATGCACTTGATGCTGAGATTTGGATGTTGCTTAGAGATGCTCTCATCGAGGCTGATCTTAATAATAATATTAAATCAGTTGTAATTACTGGAGCTGGTGGAAATTTTTCATCGGGGGTAGATTTAGAAAGTATGGTTGGAGATCAGGGGAATAAATATGAAGAGCCCTTTGAAACCTGCATTGATGCACTGATGAATTTTAATAAACCTCTAATTGCTGCAGCCGAAGGTATGGCAGTTGGAGGAGGCGCTACAATTTTATTGCATTTTGATTTTATTTTCTTAGATCATAAATTCAAGATGAAGTACCCATTTACAGAGCTTGGTCTAGTTCCTGAACTTGGAAGCACTTATTTACTTTACAATAAAGTTGGTTTTCATAAAGCATTTGAACTATTAACTTCTTCTGAATGGATTTTGGCTGATGAATATTACTCATTAGGCTTAGCAACAAACGTATCTAATAATCCACTTGATAAGGCTTTAAAGCTTAGTAAAAAAATTAATGCATTATCACAAGAATCATTAATCGAAACTAAACGTATTCTTAAGTCATTTGATAAAGATAAAGTTTTATTGAGTAGAAAATTAGAAGCAGATGGAATGAAAGCATTATTTGGTTCAGAGGCTAACCTTCAAGCGGTGACTAAATTTTTTACTAAATGATTCACATTAAAAATATTCAAGATTTTCTATCAACCAACACTGAGTTTGCGTGGGCCGCAGTTCTTGCATTTGCATTTCTTGAATCAATGGTAATCACTGGTATTTTTATTCCTAGCATTATTCTTTTTTCTGTATGTGTGTTTTTATATAACAATGACATTTTGAGTATTTATATGATTGCTAGCTTAGCAATTCTAGGAGCTCATTTAGGTGATTTATCAGGATATTTAATAGGAAAGCTTGTAGGACCAAAACTTTTGGACCGTAAATTTTTTAAAAATCGTCAATCTAAAGTAGAAAAAGCTAAAAAATTTATAGGTAGATATGGTTCATATGCAGTTATATATGGAAGATTTATATTTGTTATAAGATCCTTAACCCCCTTCCTGCTCGGTATTGGTAGTCTAAAACTTTATAAGTTTTATCGTGCTGATATTATTGCTTGCTTAACATGGGGATCTGCTTTAGTGCTTTTATTGCTGCTAGGCAAAGCTTCTATGTTTGCATTGATTACCACAATGTTAGGGATTATCACTTTATTCCTAGTCATTACATATTTGCTTAGATCAAAACAAAGGAGTTAAGATTTTACTTATGGTTAGATTAACAATAGCAATACTAACAACAATTGCCATCTTTTTTTTGGTAAATAATTTATTAAAGGGAAATAAAGGAAATAGTTTCTTAAAACTTCTTAGAGATTTTCTTGTTGTTATTTTAGCCTTAGGCTTAACTGTGTTGGTAGTATTTATAACACTAAGATTACTTAGAGGAATATTCTAAATGGATGATCTATTTTTAAAAATTATAAATAAAGAAATTCCAGCAAAGATAGTGTACGAAGACGATATCTCTTTAGCTTTTGAGGATATTAATCCTCAAGCCCCAACTCATATTCTTATTATCCCTAAAATGATAATACCGCAATTATCTAAATCTCAAAAACAAGATACAGAGACATTAGGACACCTTCTTTGGGTAGTTACTGAAGTAGCACGCCAATTAAATGTTGAGGATGCTTATAGAGTAGTTATTAACAATGGAGCAAAAGCAGGACAAAGTGTTTTTCACCTTCACCTTCATCTTCTTAGCGGCAGACCATTTACTTGGCCTCCAGGATAATTAATGGATATTAACGCAAGAATTGATCGACTAGAGTCTATAGAAGAAATCAAACAGCTTGTATCAAAATATGCAGTCACTTTAGATATGAGAGCTATCGATATGCACGTTAATTTATTTGTTCCAGAGGTTCGTGTTGGAAAAGATAGAGTTGGAAGACAGGCTTTAAAAAAATGGGCTGATGAGACATTTAGATCAAAGTTTTTTGGAACATCGCATCAGACAGGCAATCACATTATTGAATTTATAAATCAAGATCAAGCATTGGGTCTTGTCTACTCAAAAAATGAGCATGAAACAAAAACAGACTGGGTGATTATGCAAATGCTGTATTGGGATGTTTATGTTCGTTTAGATGATGTGTGGTTATTTAAAAAAAGATTGCCTATGTATTGGTATGCTACTGATATTAATCATCCCCCAATAGGTAAGAAAAAAATGCGCTGGCCTAATGAGGATCCATACGATGGTTTCTTTCATGATCTTTTTCCAACATGGAAAGAGTTTTGGGATAGCAAGTATAATCGTTTTGCTGATGTTAGTAAGCCTGTGAAAGTAGGCGAATTTCTTCAAAAATTAAGAGGCAATGCAAAGGATCCAAAAATTAAGGTTAGGTGATTAAATAAGCTAAAATACCTAACAAAAAAACTAAACATCCTATACCTATTATGAACCCACTTAAGCCGATAATTGTTTTTTTATCTTCCATAATTATATTTAATAATAAAAAAATATGAATGCAGACACAAGGTTAGATTTCCCAATTGATGAAGTTCCTAAAAATGGAACTTTATTTAGTATTCAAAAAGACATCCATTGGGTTAGGATGCCTCTCCCAATGGACTTAAATCATATTAATTTATGGATTATTGGATCTAAAGAAGAATGTACCTTAGTTGATAGTGGAATGTTTTTAGAGGATGTAAAAAATGCATGGAGTGATTTAATTGATAAAGAAAAGCTATCTTTCAAAAGAGTGATAGTTACACATATGCATCCTGATCATATTGGTTTAGCAGGATGGTTTACTTCAAACTTTAATATCCCTTTATACATGAGCCGGACTGATTATTTACAATGCAGAGTCCTTGCTGCTGACACTGGAGACAATGTTCCTCATGAAGCAATTGATTTTTACACACAAGCAGGTTTATCAGAATCACAGATTAAAGCATATGTAGAGAGGTTTGGTTTTTTTGGTTCAATGATTCACAGATTACCTAACTCATTTAATAGGCTTAAAGATGGCGATAGAATTATTCTCAACAATGAATCTTGGGAAATCATTGATGGGAAGGGACACACAATGGAACATCTATGCTTATTATCAAAAGATAAAAATATTTTTATTGCTGGAGACCAATTACTTCCAAAGATAACTTCACATGTTGGAGTATTTCCAACTGAACCTGAAGCTAACCCTTTAGAGGATTGGCTGAATTCATGTAAAAAATTGTTAGATAAATTACCTGAAGACGTTTTAGTATTACCAGCGCATGGGAGGCCATTTGTAGGTGCTCATAAGAGATTGAATACAATCATCAATCATCATGAGACTTCTTTAGATAAGTTATTAGACTTTCTATCTGAACCTAAAAGATCTGTTGATGTATTTTCTGTATTATTTAAAAGAAAAATTGATGATGGTAATTTTTTAATGGCTACAGGTGAGTCAATTGCTCATTTAAATTGTTTATTTAACAGAGGCTTGATTGATAAGAGATTGAAGAATAAAGAAATCTTTTATGAACAAAAATAAATTACCAAAGGTAGTTAAATCATGGATTGCTTATGATGCTGGTAATTCTGCATTTGCTACAACTGTCTTAGCGGCATTTTTTCCATTATTCTTTCCTGAATTTTGGGGTATGGACTTATCGCCCATTCAATCTGCATCCTATTTACTTTGGACCGTAGCTCTATCAAATTTTCTTCTATTTGTAAGTGCTCCTGTAATAGGAGCATTAACAGATATTAATGGATCTACAAAAAAGGTATTTATAGTTTTTACAATGATCTCAATTGTTTGCGTTGGAATGCTGTATTTAACAGATGCAGGAATGTGGATTTCTGCTTTAGTTTTTTTTGGGGTAGCTAATTATTTCTTTTCAGCTGGTAATATTTTATATGACAAAATTTTAATAAAGATTACTAGCCCTGATAGATATTCAAAAATATCAGGTATTGGTTATGCATGGGGTTATTTTGGGGGCGGATTACTCTTTTTAATAAATGCTTTAATGTTTATGTTTTGGCAAGATCTTGGATTTGTAAATTCCTCTGAAGCAATATTATTTGCTTTTTTATCTGTATCTATATGGTGGCTTATATTTCTCCTTCCTCTAGCCTTAACTTACAAAGAAGAAAAAGTCATGCAAAATAATTTTCAAGGAAATATTATTTTAGAACCGTTTAAGAGAATTTATTTAACAATAAAATCTATATCTCAAAATAAAAAAATATTTTTATTTTTATTAGCATTCTTTTTATATATTGATGGAGTCCATACAGTTATGAGTTCAGCTGTTCTTTATGCAAAATTATTAGAATTAGATGACAGCGCAATTATTGTTGGTCTATTAATTGTTCAATTTGTTGCTTTTCCATTTACATTAATTTGGGCTTATATCGCAGATAGATATAATGATAAATTAGTTATTAATCTTTCAATAATTATCTATATTGGGGTTATTGTTTTTTCTTTAACTTTATCTAATGCAATTGAGTTTTATATCCTTGCAGCTTTGGTTGGAAGTGTTCAAGGTGGAATACAGGCTAGCTCAAGATCATTTTTTGCTTCTATTATCCCTGCTGAAAAATCTGGAGAATTTTTTGGTTTTTTTAATATGTTCGGTAAAGCAGGCGCCTTTATTGGACCTACACTTGTGGGGATAGCATTGACTCCTGAGAATATTCAACTCGGATTACTACCAGTTATTATTTTATTTGTTCTTGGAGGAATTGTTCTACTTAAAGTTAAAAATGAAGCTATTTAGTAAAAAATCTATCATTTTTTATAGTATCCTTGGTGTTATTAGCTTATTTATAGCTAGATGGCTAAGAGATGTTTTAGACTATTCTTTGCTTACTGAAATACTAATAACTTCAGCTGTCATTATTCCTTTATATATCATTTGCAGAAAGATTCTTATTAAATATCTAATTTAATCCTTGAATGATCTCTCTCAGTAGTTTTGGTTTATCAGTGATTATCCCATCAATGTCCATATCTATTAATTTTTGCATGATATTAGGGTCATTGATAGTCCATACATGAACCTTTAAACCTAATTTATGAGACAATCTTATTAATCTCTTTGTAACTAATTTTATCGCATATTTATAAATTGGAATTTGTACACAATTACCAGAAACTTTTGGTGATGATATACCCAATGATGAGAGTTTGAGATTTAGAATTTCCTTAGGACCCATTGAAGTACAAAACTTAGGATAGTTTTCGCGAGTAAACTCTAATCTTTCATTTGCAAAACTTGCTATACAAACTCTATCTTCAGTTTTCATATTGGAAAGTATTTTTAATGCTGGAACTACCACCTCATCAGTTTTAAGATCAATATTGAATTTAGTATCTGGAAACACATCCAAGCACTCTTGAAGAGTTGGAATATTGCAACCATTAAATATTTTTATTAAATCAATTTCATTTCCATTGAGCTGATTAAAAGTAATATTTTTTTTACATATTCTTTTTAGGTCATCATCATGAAAAATATAAGGAATTCCATCTTTACTTAGTTGCACATCTGTTTCGATATATTCAGCACCTAGGTTAATAGCATACTCAAATCCTTGTAACGTATTTTCACTTGTTTCTAAGCTACCACCTCTGTGAGCAAGAATTGAAGGACTTTTAGCTTTTAGATATGGATGCATAAGAAACTTATTCTAACCCTTATTGATGATGTAAAATACAAAAAATGTTTTATGAAATGATACAACCGGGCATTATGTTGATGTACACAGGCATGTCTGTCGTTTTCTTATTTTTGTTAGTTTTAATTACTGTGACCAAATCCATGACATTAGTTGTTTCCAAATTTTCATCACAAAACATCGTACCAACAAATCAATCATATGATGAGAATCAAATTAATGAAGATGAATTGACTGCAATTAAAGAAGTAATAAAATTTCACGAATCATGAATAATCAAAACCCAATCGGTATAACTGAAGTCGTCCTAAGGGATGGACACCAGTCACTATTAGCTACAAGGTTTAGATATGAAGATATGGAAGCAGCCTTAACTCTTATGGATGATGTGGGTTATTGGTCTGTAGAATCTTGGGGAGGTGCAATTTTTGATTCTTGTATCAGGTATCTAGGAGAAGATCCTTGGGAAAGAATAAGAAAAATTAAGAAAATGATGCCTAAAACAAAGCAACAGATGCTTCTTAGAAGTCAAAATTTACTTGGATACAAACATTATTCTGATGATGTAGTAAAGAAATTTGTAGAATGCTCAAAATTAAATGGCGTTGACGTTTTTAGAATATTTGACGCTTTAAATGATGTTAGAAATATGCAACAGGCTATCGTTGCAACTAAAGAATTTGGTGGTCATGCTCAAGGAACTATTTCTTATACAACTAGCCCAGTTCATAACATTGATAATTGGGTTGAAACATCAATGAAGCTTCAAGATTTAGGTGCAGATTCTCTTGCAATTAAAGATATGGCAGGATTATTAAAACCTTATGTAGCTTATGAGCTAGTAAGTTCTTTAAAAGAAAAATTAGAAATTCCTATTCATATGCAATGTCATGCAACTACAGGTATGTCAACTGCAACTGGTATCAAAGCCATTGAAGCAGGCTTAGATAATATTGATACATCAATTTCCAGTATGAGTATGACATATGGACATTCCCCAACTGAATCACTAATAGCAATTTTAGAAGGTACCAACAGAGAGACCGCAATAGATTTAAAGGGATTAGAACCAGTAGCAGAACATTTTAAAAATATTAGAAAAAGATATAAGCAATTTGAAGGTTCTTTACGAGGGGTTGATTCAAGAATACTTGTAAGCCAAGTTCCCGGAGGAATGCTCACTAATTTAGAAAATCAACTTAAAGAACAAAATGCATCTGATAAGTTTGATGAGGTTTTAAATGAAATACCAGAGGTGCGGAAGGATTTAGGTTATATACCTCTCGTAACACCAACATCACAAATTGTGGGAACTCAATCTGTTATTAATGTTTTGAATAATGAGAGATATAAAACTATTACTAAAGAAACGCAAGCACTTTTATCTGGTGAGTATGGTGCAACTCCAGCTCCTGTAAATAAAGAACTGCAAGAACGAGCATTAGATGGCAAGGCTGCGATTACTTGTAGACCAGCAGATTTAATTGAAGAGACTTTTGATGATATATCTAATAATTTTTCTGAAGTATTGCAGGATAAGAAATTAAATATAAAAATGAATGATGAGAATATTCTTATATATGCATTGTTCCCAGAAATTGGAACTCAGTATTTTGAAAATCTAAATAATCCAAGCTTCTTTGAATCAAGACCTCCAGAGATCGATGAAATATCCTCAGGAAATTATCGCATTACAATTAATGAGAAAACATTTAATGTTTTTGTAGATGAAAATGGTGACATTACTAGTGATAGAAATAATCTACATAAGAACCAAGCAGATATCGATGATAAGGAATCTGATAATGTTCAGCATCAGTTAAGAGCTCCTTTAGGTGGGAATATATTTAAAATTCTTGTTCAAGAGGGAGATGCAGTTACACCAGATCAAGTTCTTTTTATACTTGAAGCTATGAAGATGGAAACCGAGGTTAAATCTCCTTATTCTGGAACAGTTAAAAACATTCATGTTTCAATAGGAGATGCAGTATCACCTCAAGATCTGTTAATTGATTTTATATAATGGATAACTTTAATATTTCTGATCTAGTTAATTCATTTGGTTTTTTTAATATCACTAATGGCCAAATTATCATGATCTTTGTTGGTCTACTGTTGCTATATCTAGCAATAAATAAAAAATTTGAACCCTTATTATTATTACCAATAGGTTTTGGCGCAATTTTGACAAACATTCCAGACATAGGATTAGCATTAAGTGGATTTGAGAAATTGTTGATTAGCGGTAATGAGGAATTAATTCAAACACTAAAATTAAGTATTGTTGATGTTGGCTTAGAAAGGTGGCCTAATAATTTAACTGAAATCGAACTAATGGCTTTAGAGCTTGCAGCTAATGAAGCTGGGTATAAATCAGGAATATTATATAAATTTTATAACGTTGCAATTGCCTCGGGTGTTGCCCCTTTACTTATCTTTATGGGGGTAGGCGCTATGACAGATTTTGGGCCATTGTTAGGCAACCCTAAAACACTTATTCTAGGAGCTGCTGCTCAATTTGGTATTTTTGCAACTGTAATAGGCGCCTTACTGCTTAATAATTTTGATACATTTAGTTTTACTCTGTCTCAAGCAGCCGCTACCGGAATCATTGGTGGTGCAGATGGACCGACAGCAATTTATGTTGCATCTATTTTAGCACCGGAGTTGTTAGGCGCTATTGCTGTAGCAGCATATTCTTACATGGCTCTTGTTCCGTTAATACAACCTCCAATCATGCGGTTGATGACGACTAAAAAGGAAAGAATTATTCAAATGGTTCAACTAAGAGAAGTAAGCCAAAGAGAAAAAATTCTTTTCCCTTTAATATTATTATTATTAGTTGCTTTATTATTGCCTTCTGCAGCACCACTATTAGGGATGTTCTGTTTTGGTAACTTATTACGAGAATCATTGGTTGTTGAACGACTAAGTGAGGTTGCACAGAACTCTCTCATAAATATTGTCACAATTATTCTAGGCTTAAGTGTTGGGTCACGCTTAGCAGCTGATAAATTCTTAACTCCTGAAACATTGGGTATTTTATTACTAGGAGTAGTTGCTTTTGGAATTGGTACTGCAGCTGGAGTCCTAATGGCCAAAATAATGAACTTGTTTAGTAAAAATAAAGTTAACCCACTAATCGGTGCTGCTGGTGTATCAGCAGTACCCATGGCGGCTAGAGTGGTTAATAAAGTAGGCTTAGAATATAATTCTCAGAATTTTTTACTTATGCATGCAATGGGACCAAATGTAGCTGGCGTAATTGGCTCTGCAGTTGCTGCAGGCATTATGATTCAATATTTAGCCTAGATCCATGGACAAATTTAAATCGATTAGGCCTTATCAGGAAGGTGAGATTTTTCCAGTCCTTGAGAAGCTAATTAATAATAAACAATTGATAAATGTTTTTGGTAGTATTTCAATCCCTAAATATCTAAATTTTTTACCCTTTAAAGACTCTTTTGTAAAACGCGTTTTAAAGAATAAATTTAAAGAAATAAAGAACATTCATGATTACCAGTTAATTTTTGAAAAATTAGTGACAAACACCATCAATAAAAGTATGAACAATTTTATGTGCAACGGAATAGAGAACGTTGATAATAGTAAAGCATATTTATATATCTCTAACCATCGAGATATCACTTTAGATGCAGCGTTACTAAACTATTGTTTATTTAAGAATAATCACGACACCTTCAATATGGCTGTAGGTAATAACCTTATGAGTGAGGAATGGGCAGCAGACTTAATGAGATTAAATAAGAGTTTTATTATTCAACGATCTGGAAAGAATAAAAAAGATATTTATAAAGACTTGTTGCTTGCATCAGAGTTTATTCATCATTGTATTTTTGATCAAACCGAATCAGTTTGGATAGCCCAAAAACAGGGTAGGGCAAAAGACGGATTAGACTTTACAGACCCAGCAATATTAAAAATGATACATCTTGCATCAAAAAAAGATCTATCATTATCAAATTTGTTAAATAGGATTCAAATAGTGCCTGTTGCTATTTCATATGAGTATGATCCCAACGACCTTAAGAAGGCATATGAATTGCAGATGATTGATGATCAGGGCTTATATCAAAAACATGAAAAAGAAGATTTAATTAGTATTGCTAATGGCATACAGGGCTATAAAGGGAATGTCTTATTAAATATAGGAAAGCCTTTACACTTTGATAATGAAGATGATTATGAAAAATCCTCCTATAAGATCACTTCATCCATTATTGATTTATATAAACTACATCCAACTAATTTTGCTGCACTCGAACTTTTAAATGAAGATAACCCTATAGATGATCAGTTCTCTGAATTAGAAATTAATGCGGCAATACAATATTTAAAAGAAAGAACTAAGAAAACTAAAATTAGCGTAAGTCAAAGATTATTTCAACAATACGCTAATCCTGTCCTTAGTAAAGCTAAACAAAGATCTTAATTACTATACCCAGTTTCATTATGCTCTATAAGGTCTAATCCTTCGCTTTCATCTTCATCATTCACTCTAAGAGAAGTAATTAAAGATGTTATTTTAATGGCAATCCATGTAAAGACGATAGTCCATAAGACTATTACACCAACTCCTTTCAGCTGAATTATAAATTGAGTTATTGGATTAAAATCTCCTGATGAGCCGACACTTAGTATTCCTTTAGTCCCGAGAAAACTCAATAAAAGTATACCCATAATTCCGCCTACACCATGAACAGGGAATACATCTAGGGAATCATCAATTTTTAAAGTTCCTTTTATAAATTGTGTTGCATAGAAACAAACTAATCCAGCCAGAAAGCCAATTAATAATGCTCCTTGTGGTCCTACCGTTCCTGAAGCTGGCGTTATGGTTGCAAGACCTGCTACCATTCCTGTTGCTATTCCAACAACGGTAGGTTTTCCAGTTTTAAGCCACTCAACAGTCATCCAAGTTAAGGCTCCAACTGCAGCACTTATATGAGTTACGAGCATAGCCATACCAGCATCAGCACCTGCAGACCAAGCACTTCCAGCATTAAAACCAAACCAACCCACCCACAAAAATGCCGCTCCCATTACTACCATAGGTCTATTGTGAGGAACTAGTGAAGGTCCAGGAAAATCTTTTCTAGGGCCTAAAATAATCGCAACTACTAGCGCAGCAACTCCACATGTTGCGTGAACTACTAATCCACCAGCAAGATCCACTACACCCCAGTCAGCTAATAATCCTCCACCCCAAACCATATGGCATGCAGGAATATATACAAGGGTTAACCATAAAGCACTAAATAAGCACATTGCTGGAAATTTCATCCTTTCAGCAAATGCTCCAACCACTAATGCAGGAGTAATTATTGCAAAAGTCATTTGGAATATTACAAACAATGACTCAGGTATTGATGTGGCGTATCCAACCGATAATCCATCTCTAACAACACTACTTAAGAATAACGCGGCACCATTACCGAAGAAATCTCCATCTCCATAAAAAGATAGACTATATCCATAAAGCACCCACAAAACGGAAACTATGCAGGCGATGGCAAAACATTGCATCAATACCGATAAAACATTTTTTGTTCTAACTAGACCACCGTAGAATAGGGCTAGACCTGGTAAAGTCATTAATAGAACTAAGGCTGTTGAAGTTAAGATCCAAGAAGTATCTCCAGAATTCAATTCATCAGCATATAAGCCTTGACTAGTAAGAGCCATAAATAGGCCAACACATAAAGTTAATATCCTCATATTATTTCTCCTTAAATATTTATATAGCATCATTGCCTGTCTCGCCAGTTCTTATTCTGATGACTTCATCAACATTTGTTACAAATATTTTTCCATCACCAATTTTTCCTGTACCAGCTGTTTTTGTTATTACATCAATGACTTGTGATGATTTATCAGCACTAACAATTATTTCTAATTTAATTTTTGGTAATGTATCAACGGTATATTCAGCTCCTCTATAGAGTTCAGTATGACCTTTTTGTCTTCCGTAACCTTTAACCTCTGTTATGGTAAGACCCTCAACTCCAGCCTTAACTAACTCTTCTCTAACCTCTTGTAATTTAAAAGGTTTTATAATTGCAGTGACTAATTTCATTGTTACCTCCTATAGACTTGCCGAAACACTAAATAAAAAACCGTCTTCATCTGCTCCATACCCACCATCAGTAAAATCATATGCAGCAATAGAACAATCAAACGATCCACAACTAAATCCATAACTTATAGTAGTGTTGTCTCCATAGTCATCGTACTCACCATAAGAAATAGATACATCACCTACAACATATGAAATTTCAGTGTAATCTGGAGCTTTATTTTGTCCTGATGAAAAAGCTAAACCTAAATTACCAATATTGAAACCAAGGTAAATTTCTTCAAATTTTAAATCTGGATTTGAATCAGGATAGTCATAGGTAATATAACCCATATCAATACCAATATTCTCTACATCAAATCCATAACCTAAGTAATAATCAAGTTCTTGACCATTACCATTATTGAAATCTACATTAGATCCCCAAAAACCTGCATAAAAACCTGATTCAGAACTATAATCAAAGCCTCCTTGTATAGCAGAACCATCACTTTGAGTCATTCCTCTCCAAATATAATCTGAGGTAAATGAAATATTTGCACTTACTTCAGACAAAATAGGTAGTGAGATCAAACCAACTATTGTTAAAATACAATTTTTCATAATTAACTCCATAACTATTTATTATAATTAATGCAACTCTGGTGCCAATTTACTTATTCATAACGCATAAACCTGTAATAAGTCCTCGAAAAGCTTATAATTATGTCGTTTTATTTGATCTAAAAAGGATATATATATGGATATTTCAGGAAAAGTCGCAGCAATCACTGGGGGAGCTTCTGGTCTTGGTGAAGCAACTGTTAGGAATTTTGTACATGCAGGAGCAAAAGCAGTAATTTTGGATTTAAATGAAGAAAATGCAAATAAGATTATTGATGATCTTGGTTCTGAAAATGTTCAATTTATAAACACCAATATTATTGAAGAAGACCCTGTTAAAGATGCAATGAACTTAATTGACAAGAACTTTGGCTCATTACATGTTGTTGTAAATTGTGCGGGCACTGGCTATGGAGGAAGAATCATTGGTAAAGATGAACCTCATCCACTAGATCATTTTAAATTTATTATTGATTTGAACTTAGTGGGTACTTTCAATGTGATGAGGTTATCAGCTTCATTGATGGATAAGAATGAACCTGACGTAAAGGGTGAAAAAGGCGTGATTATAAATACAGCATCTATAGCTGGTTATGAAGGACAAATTGGTCAATCAGCATATAGTGCATCAAAAGCTGGAGTGATTGGATTAACATTAACTGCAGCAAGAGATTTAGCTAGACATGCTATAAGGGTTAATACTATAGCTCCTGGAATTTTTGATACTCCTTTAATGAAACTAGCTCCCGAGAAAATTAGAGACCCTCTTATAGAATCTACCCAGTTCCCTCATAGATTCGGTAACCCATCTGAATTTGGAGAATTAGCTGCTCACATAGTTCAGAATACTTATCTGAACGGTGAAACAATAAGATTAGATTCTGCCATGAGAATGAAGCCGAGATAAGATTGTCTACCTATAAAGCTTATTACGTCGAAGAATATGATGAAGGTTTTAAGTCGTCTATAACAGAATTACCTATACCTGATTTAGAATCTGATAAAGTAATTATCCAAGTTAATTATTCATCTTTGAATTATAAGGATGCTTTATCAGCATCAGGAAATAAAGGTGTCACAAAAGTATATCCTTTTGTACCTGGCATTGATGCAGTTGGAACTATATATAAATCTTCTTCAGATAATTTTAAGGAAGGTGATGAGGTTATAGTCACTGGTTATGATATGGGAATGAATACACATGGTGGTTTTGGAGAATATATTCAAGTTCCATCATCATGGGTGATTGCATTACCTTCTAATTTATCAAAAAAAGAAGCTATTTCCTTTGGTACAGCTGGCCTAACTGCTGCTGCTAGCGTTGATTCATTACCGCTTGATAATTCTTTAGATAAACCTGTTGTAGTAACTGGTGCAACCGGAGGAGTGGGCTGTATATCTATTGGAATTTTATCGAAACTTGGTGTATCAGTGGCTGCCATTACTGGTAAACCTTTAGCTACAGATTTTCTTAATGATTTAGGTGCTTCATCGATCATTATGCGTGATAGTTTTGTTGAAAATGATATTAAACCGTTAGATAAATCTGAATTCTCTCATGCTATTGATACTGTCGGTGGTGAAATACTTGCTAGAATTATTTCTAAAACAGATAGACATGCTGTTATTACTTGTTGTGGAAATGTAAATTCAATAAAATTAAATACCACAGTCTTTCCATTTATTTTAAGGGGTATTATTCTCAAAGGCATTGATTCAGCTGAAGCAAAGATAGAATATAAAGAATATCTATGGAAGAAATTATCATCAGACTGGAAAATTAATATGAATCCTTTTATTAAGGAAATATCATTAAATAAGCTTGATAATGAAATCCAAAAAATATTATCTGGTCAACAACAGGGTAGAATAATTATTAAACACGGAGAAAATGTATGAGTGATGAATATGAAAAATATTATGAATCACCTGAAGCTAATGATGATTCAAAATCAGATGCAGTTATTGCTACTATAATTATTTTTGTCGTTGTAATAGCAGCGCTCTTTTGGGTAGCAGGCCAATAGTGAATATTTAAAACTATGAAACCAGTTTGTTTAGTTCTAGGAGCCGGGGCAGGTATTGGTGGAACAGTAGCTACTAAATTTGCACAAGAGGGATATCATTCTTCACTATGCAGGAGATCTGATAAGGAAGGATTGGATCGATTAGTCAACAATATTACAGACCAAGGCGGCTCAGCCAATGGTTACATCATGAATGCCATAGAAGATAACGCCATAGAAGAAACGATTCATTCTGTAGAATCTGATTTTGGTCCTATTGAAGTCCTTGTATACAACCTGGGTGCACAAACAGGGATGAAGTTGCTTGATCAAACTAGCCATAAAGAATTTGAGTGGGGATGGAGAATGGCAAGTTTTGGTTTGTTTAGAGCAGCAAAGGTTCTTTGTCCCTTGATGGTGGAACGAGGTAAAGGAACTTTATTAGTAACCTCTGCTACAGCAGCAATGAGAGGAAATATGAACCAACATTCTCATGCTGCAGCTATGGGAGCAAGAAGAATGCTTTGTCAGTCACTTAATGCCGAGTTTTCCTCTCAAGGTATTCACGTTACTCATATCGTTATTGATGGTGCTGTTGATGCCCCTGATACTCTAGGTAAGATGATGGGACCTGAAATGTATCAAAAGTTTAGAGAGTCAAAAGGAATGGAGCATGATGGTTTGTTACTTCCAGAAAAGATCGCCGATACTTATTATCATTTAGCTCAACAACATAGATCTTCGTGGACACATGAGCTTGATATGAGGGCATTTTCAGATGCTGCATGGTGGAATAGCAACATAATGCTAGAACAGGATTAGATAGAATTTATTCAGCAAGATATTTTTCAGCATCTAAAGCTGCCATACATCCAAAGCCAGCAGATGTAACTGCTTGTCGATAAACTTGATCTGAGACGTCACCTGCAGCAAACACCCCAGGCATACTAGTAGATGTAACTGATCCATCTAGGCCTGATTTTATTAGAATATAGCCATCTTCCATTTTTAGTTGATTTTTAAAAATATTAGTATTTGGCTCATGACCTATAGCTATAAATATACCATTTACATTTAAATCATCTTCCTTATCATTTATTGAGATTTTGGCACTAGTCACTCCTGAATCGTCCCCAATGACTTCTTTTAAATTTGAGTTCCAGTGAATTTGAATCTTACCTTCATTTTCAGCCGCAAAGATTCTATCTTGTAGAATCTTTTCTGCTCTTAATTTATCACGTCGATGTATTAGATGAACCTTTGAACAAATTCTTGATAAATACAATGCCTCTTCAGCAGCAGTATTACCTCCGCCTACAACCATAACTTCTTGATCTTTATAAAAAAAGCCATCACAAGTTGCACAGGCAGAAACACCTTTGCCAAGGAATGTTTGTTCAGATTCTAAGCCTAGATATTTAGCACTAGCACCAGTTGCTATTATTAATGCATCACATGACCATTCATTAGATCCATATAGTAGTTTTCTATTTTTAGATAAATCAGCTTTATCTATATGGTCATTTACTATTTCTACATCAAACTTAAGAGCATGGTCTTTCATTCTTTGCATTAAATCAGGCCCTTGAAGATCTTGATAATCTCCAGGCCAATTTTCTACCTCTGTTGTTGTTGTAAGTTGGCCACCTTCTTCAGAGCCTGTAATTAGTAATGGTTTTAAACCAGCTCTTGCTGCATATATTGATGCTGCATACCCAGCTGGCCCTGATCCAAGAATAATTAATGATCGATGATTGTTTCCCATTATGTGAATTATAGATTAGGCTATTAAAAAAATATCACTATTCCGTAATATAATTAATCTTTCTTTTTGAAATGGGTACTAATAAAAAACCAATAGAATCTAATTCACCAACGACAGCAATTGTTTCGTTTATAGTTTTAGCTTTTAGTTTATATTTCTTTATCTCCCTTGTTACTTATAATCCATCAGATCCTCCACTTACGATATCTACAAATTCTGATCAAGAAATTATTAATAATTTTGGTGGGGTATTTGGTGCTTATATCGCATATTACTTGATAGCGATTTTTGGTGTTCCAGCTTACCTAATTATCTTTATAAAGATACATGAGGTTATCAATGTTTTGTTTTTTAGAGAAAGATTTAATACCAGAAAATACCTTCGTTATGCATCATCTATTGTGCTTGTATTTTGTGTTTGTATGTTATTTGATGCATATTTCAAAGGCTTTATTTATCCAGATCATCCCTCTGGAGGATCGATTGGAATCTTAGGATATGATTTTTTAATAAAATATTTTGGTGAAGTAGGGTCCTTAATTTTTATTATATTATTTGGTCTAGGTTCTCTCTCTTTAACTTTTATTTTTTCTTGGTTAAATATTTTAAGTTTTATAGGTAAAACCCTCACAACGATATTTAATTACTCTATAAAAATAATCAGTAACTTTCTTACTCAAAGCATCAGTTTTTTAAGAAAATTTAAACAATCTATTAAATTTCAAATTAATCAACCGCGTAAAAAAACTATAAAAAAACCTAAAGCAATAAAAACAAACTCTGCAAGAAATATTTCTGAGATTAAAAAAGATGAAGAAATTATTCAAGAGGAGCTAGCAAAAGAAATAAAACCCGATACACCCCGGAAAACATCTAAACCTTCTACGGTATATAAAAAGACATCGACTTCTAATGACCTGATGCCAAATACAGAATTACTTGATAATGCTTTAGACGATGGTTCTTCATTATCTAAAGATGAGCTTAATGCAATGGCAGATTTATTAGAATCTAAATTAGAAGAATTTAGTGTAGATGCAAAAGTAGTATCCGTATTACCTGGACCTGTGATTACAAGATTTGAAATAGAACCTTCACCAGGGACTAAGGCAAGTAAAATTACCAATATTGCACAAGATATTGCTAGATCATTGGCGGTAAGTAGCGTCAGAGTAGTCGAAGTTATTGAAGGCAAGTCAGTTGTAGGTATTGAAATACCTAATGAAAATAGAAAAATGGTTCGTTTAAGCGAACTTTTATCTTCAGATACATTTAAAAAGTCTGCATCACCATTATCGTTAGCTTTAGGTCATGATATATCTGGTAAGCCTGTTGTTGTAGATTTATCTAGGATGCCTCACCTACTAGTTGCAGGAACAACAGGATCAGGTAAGTCAGTAGGAATTAATGCAATGCTTTTAAGTTTATTATTTAAATCTAACCCAAAAGATGTGAGGTTAATTCTTATAGACCCAAAAATGCTTGAATTATCTGTTTACGATGGCATTCCTCATCTTTTGACGCCAGTGATAACTGATATGACTGATGCATCAAATGGATTAAGATGGTGTGTAGCTGAAATGGACAGACGTTATAAGCTGATGTCAGATATGGGCGTAAGAAACCTATTAGGGTTTAATAAAAAAGTCTTGGAAGCTATAAAATCTGGTAAACCTCTTTTAGATCCTCTAAGTGAAGAAGAGGAGGTATATCTTGAAGAACTTCCATCAATAGTTGTGGTTGTAGATGAGTTTGCTGACATGATGATGTTGGTAGGGAAAAAGGTTGAGCACTTAATAGCAAGGATTGCTCAAAAGGCTAGAGCTGCAGGAATACATTTAATAATGGCCACTCAAAGACCTTCAGTAGATGTAATTACTGGTTTAATTAAAGCAAATATTCCAACCAGAATTGGCTTTCAAGTATCTTCTAAAATTGATTCAAGAACTATTTTAGACCAAGGGGGTGCAGAACAACTTTTGGGTTATGGAGATATGTTGTACTTGCCAGCAGGTCAAGGCGTTCCTATTAGAGTCCATGGAGCATTTGTGGGTGATGACGAAGTCCACAGAGTAGTACATGATTGGAAATCAAGAGCTGAACCAGATTATTTAGAAGAAATTACTTCTGATTTACAAGAAACTGGACCAATACCGGGTTGGTCTAGCAGTGAACTTTCAGGAAGCGATGAAGATGATGAGCTTTATGATGAGGCTGTAAATTTTGTTATTGAATCACGCAGAGCATCAATTTCAGCAGTTCAACGTAAATTAAGAATAGGTTATAACCGAGCTGCTAGACTGATAGAGGCTATGGAAAATGCGGGCCTAGTTTCCGAAATGAGCTCAAATGGATCTAGAGAAGTTCTAGTTCCAAAAAATCAATGATAAAAAACTTATTTATTGTTTTAATATTGTTTTCAATACCTTCATACGGTCTTGATTTACTTCAAGCAAATAATGCTATGAATATGGATTATTCTTTTGAAGAAATTATTTATGATGATGAAATTCCTATACAAATATCTCAAGGTACTATCCGTAGACTAGATTCTTCAATAGTGATAAATATTTATTCAGACTTTAGTGAGGAATATATTATTAACAGCACAAGCATATTAATTACTGATAAAGACCTCAATCAAACACAGGAAATTACTCTAGATCAGATACATAATCCTGTAATTGAAATATTAGTTAATGGAATTAAAAGTCAAAGTGATCAGTATGGTTATGAGCTTATAGATAATTTCTTAATCATTACAAATGATAGATATAAAGCAGAATTAAAATTTGATAATGATTATCTAACCAAGATTACATATGTTGATGACTTTAATTATAAACATGTTATTAAATTAAAGGTTGTGTTGGGTTGATATGAGCTATTTTCTAATCATGATTGGTGGAGCTATTGGCGCATTATTAAGATATTTTATCTACGTTAGATTGGATAATTTTGAAAAAGAAATCCCGCTCAATATTATCTCTATAAATGTATTAGGGTGCTTTATTATGGGAATGATAATAGCCTTAATACCGAATAAAACTCAGGAATATTTATTCTTTTCAGTTGGAATACTTGGTTCATTTACAACTATGTCAGCTTTTACATCTCAAACTTTTAATTTAATTATGGCTAATAAATATTTACTAGCTTCAATATATATATGCCTTACAATGGTTTTATGTATATTTTCAACTATAGCTGCGTATTGGATTTTTAAATAACTAACATGTTAAACATTGAAATACTTAGACATAATCTAGATGAAGTAAAAGAGAAGTTAGCGAAACGTAAATATGAATTTAATACAAAAAAATTTCTTGATCTTGATGCGAGAAGAAAAGAAACACAAACACATACTGAGTCATTACAAAATCAACTTAATGATCTTTCAAAAGATTTTGGTAATTACAAAAAAGAAGGAAAATCATTAGATAAATTAACAAAAGAAATAGACAAAAATAAAAATGTATTCAAATCAAAACAAAAAGAACTAACCGAAATTCAAAAGCAATTAAATGCTTTATTATTGGATGTACCAAACCTTCCATCAGACGATACCCCAGTTGGTGATGATGAGAGTAATAATCTTGTTCTAAGAGAACACTTACAACCCACAAATAAATCTAATAAAGACCATCTTCAGATTACAAATCAAATTAATTTTGATCAAGGAAATGCATTGAGTGGGTCAAGGTTTCCCGTTATCTCTGGACAAATAGCAGCACTCCATAGAGCACTGGGATCATATATGTTACAAGAGGCTATTAATATGGGCTATATTGAACAATATGTTCCTTACATAGTTAATTATGATTCTCTTGAAGGTACTGGACAATTACCTAAATTTGAAGAAGATTTATTTAAATTAAATAATGATCAATCCCTTATACCTACTGCAGAAGTACCGTTAACTAATTTATATAGAGATCAAGTCCTGGAAATCGATATCTTGCCTATTAAATTAACATCACATACTCCTTGTTTTAGATCTGAAGCTGGTAGCTACGGAAAAGATACAAAAGGCCTTATCAGGGTGCATCAATTTGATAAGGTTGAGCTTGTTCATATCGTTGAACCAGATCAATCTAATAAAACGCTTGATGAGCTTGTTTTAAATGCAGAATCTATTCTCAAAAATTTAGAACTACCATATCGAGCAGTTCAATTATGTACAGGAGATTTAGGCTTTTCAGCGACCAAAACCATTGATCTCGAGGTATGGATACCTAGTCAAAATAAATATAGAGAAATATCATCTTGCTCTAATTGTACGGACTTTCAATCTAGAAGATCTAAAATTAGGTATAAAAAAGATAATAAGAATGATTATGTTCATACCTTGAATGGTTCTGCATTAGCTGTAGGACGTACTTTAGTGGCTATTTTGGAAAATTTTTATGATGAGAAAAATAATGTCGTTATTCTTCCATCAGCTCTAAAAGATATTTTAAAAACTGACTCCATAACTTTATAAAACCTGTCATATCACTGTTTCTAAAAAGTTACTTTTAATAAGCTCCAAAAAAGGCTAGAATTGAGTAATCAATTTATTGAGAGGGAAATCACTATGCATACATATAAAAAATTATTTTTATTATTATCTTTAATTTCATTACCTTCATTTGCACAAGAACTTACATCAGACATAACAGGGGTGGTTGTATCAACTTCTGGTAATGCTGTGAGTGGTGCTAGTGTAAGCGTTACTTACGATCCAACTAATTCTACAGTTAATAGATCGACTAACGCCAATGGTAGATTTAATGTTGGAGGTTTAAAGCCAGGTGGACCTTATACTGTTAAGGTTTCTTCAGGCTCTTATAATACTGAAACAATTTCTGGCCTAACTCTGATAGTTGGAGATACAGCGCGACTTAATTTTGTTCTAGAAACAATTGATGAAGTTGTTGTTGTAGCAGAAGCTACGGATAGATTGGATACAGGCTATGGTTTTGGAACAGCTTTAACTTCACAAGATATAGAACAGAATGTATCTGTTACTAGAGATCTTAAAGACTTTATAAGACTAAATCCATTAGTATCACTAGATGATGCTGAAGATCAATATGAAACAATTTCAATTGCTGGAGCACACCCCAGATCTAATGATCTAAGAGTTGATGGAGTTTCATTTAATGATGATTTTGGACTAAACAGTAATGGTTATCCTTCTCAAAGAAGTCCGATCTCACTTAATGCTATTGAGCAGCTTGCAGTTAAAGTTGCACCGGCTGACGTTGAGTATTCAGGATTTAGAGGCGGTGTTGTTGAAATTATTACTAAATCAGGAAGTAATGAGTTCACTGGTGAAGTCTTTGTATACGATAGAGGTGATCAATACTACGGGAATAAATCACAGGGACAAAAATATACTTTTGATTTAGATGATACTTCTGAGGGTTTCGCTTTTGGTGGACCAATTATTAGAGACAGAGCATATTTTTATGTGACATATGAAGAAGCTGAAGTTAGTAAACCTATCACCCATGGACCTCAAGGCTCTGGTTTACCTAATGAACAGGGAATTACTCTCGCAGAAGTTGATGAGTTGAGACAAGCAATTCAAACAACCTATAATTGGGATCCTCTTGGTTACACAACATCTAATACTTCTACGCAAGAGTATTGGACATATAGATTTGATTTTGATATTAACGAAAATCATCGTCTCACGGTTAACTATAAGGAAATTGATAGTTCTAGATTAAATAGACCAAACTCAAGTTATGGTACGTTTAGATTTTCATCAGCTGAATATGTTAAAGGTGAAACAACTGAAACTACCGGAATGCTTTTAGTATCGAACTGGAGTGATGATTTTATAACAGAGCTTAGTTATTCAACTAAAGAGCAATTAACATCTCAAGCATCTCCGCTCGGTCAAAACACACCTTTCTTTGTTATTGAGAATTGTGGAGCTGCACAAATTAATTGTTATGCTGGTCCTGATGAATATAGAAGTGCTAATGATTTAGCTACTGAAACAGACTTTTTAAAGTTAAAAGGTACTATCTACGATGATAATCATACCTGGAAATTTGGTTATGAGCATAAGAACTGGGATATCTATAACGTGTTTATTGTTGCACAAGATGGTAGATATGAGTTTGATGGCTTAGCTGGTTTATTAGCTAGAACAGCAACTGATTTTTCACATAACAACTCAAGATCTGGAACAGAAGCAGGTGGTGCTGCTATCTTTGATTATTCTCTAGATTCTTTTTATATTCAAGATGAGATTGATGTTTCTGATAGATTAAATGTATTAATTGGTCTTCGATACGATGAATTTGATTCTTCTGATTCACCAGCACTTAACCAAGGCTTCAAAGATGCCTATGGTTTTGCTAACGGCGGGATCGCTGGAACGGATTTGCTTAATTACAGATTTAGTTTTGAATACATCATTGATGATGTAAGTACATTGAAAGGTACGTATGGAACTTTCTCATCTAAACTACCAACAGTTTGGATATCTAATGCTTATACCAATGATGGTGTCAGAATAGCAGCTTATAATCCTGCTAATGCTCCTGCAGGATGTGATCCAGCAGGAAATGTTCAAGTTCCATTTGATGCTTGTGTTACTCAAGCAATACAAAATGCACCTTTAACAGATGCTGTAATTAACTTTATTGCACCAAGCTTTGAGTGGCCTGAGACTGAAACTCTTAATTTAACCTATGAAAGAGAAATCGGTGAATGGTTCATGACAGCTACTTATTTGCATGCTGATCAAGAAGAAGCACTTTATAAGATTGTAGATGGCTCACCATTGAAAGGTGATCAACCTCAGGTACCTACTTTAAAGGCTCCTGATGGCCGACCAATCTATGACCAGACAGGAAGAAGAACTTATAAAGCTGGATTATATAATCAAGGTGGTGGGGAAAGAGAAGTCTTCTCTATTGGTTTTTCAAGATACTTTAATGATGGAGATGGCTCATTCTCTATAGCATATACACATCAAGATATTGATGAGTTATGTGGAATGACTTCTTCAACAGCAAATTCTAACTTTGGTAAATGTATGGCGTCTGATTACAACCACAGAAATGCTCAACGTTCTATATATGAAACTGAACATAGACTTATAGCTACTCTCTCTTCAACTCATTACTGGTTTGGTGGAGATAAACCAACAACCATTTCTTTATTCTTTGAAAGAAAATCAGGCTTACCAGGCACATTAAGTTTTGATACTTATACTGGTTGGCAGGGTGATTATAAGAGAAAGGCGTTTGGTTATGAATTCAATCTAAATGATGATAGCACTCATTTACTTTACATTCCTTCAGGTGTAAATGATCCAAATGTATGTTGGTACAGTTGCTCACAACCAGATTTAAAGATTGCTCAAGAAACTCTTGATCTTCTTTATAATGTGTACGGTTTGCAGGCATATGCTGGTCAAATAGTTCCAAATGGAGTATTTGAGTTTCCATACCAAACATCATTAGACTTAAAAATTACACAAGAACTTCCTGGCTTCAGAAATGATGATAAGTTTGTCATAACTTTAGGCATAGAAAACTTATTAAATCTTCTTGATGATGATAGGGGAGTTGCAATGTATGGGCCATATCAAGGTAGAATCGCTTTATATGATTTACTGCTTACAGATGATTATAGTAAATACATCTTTGGTAAGAGTGGATCTAGAGTTGATTATGCATATGGATATAACAAAAATAATCCATACGACTTAAGCAAATCAATTACTCAAAGTGTGTGGAGAGCACAACTTGGATTTGTATACAAGTTTAGTTTTTAAATTAATCTAAATTATTAAGGGCGGTTTATCCGCCCTTTTTTTTGTTAGAATAAATAATGGTTGACCAAACTCATATACCTGAGCTTTCATTACAATCATTAATTAATGATGAGTCTAAATCATTAGATGAATTATCCACCGCACTAGAGTCACATGGATTTTTTACAATTGTAGACCATGGCATAGATGATTCTCTTTTAGATCATAGTTATAATTTAGCAAAAGCATTCTTTAGTTTAGATACAACCATTAAGTTAAATTATTCCCGACCCGAACATGGGGGAGCAAGAGGCTATACTCCTTTTGGTAAGGAAACGGCACTAGGAGAGACAGTACCTGACCTAAAAGAGTTTTGGCATTTTGGCCCTCACATTGATGCAACATATGACCAAAGAATAAAACCAAACATTTATGTAAATGAAATTAAAGATTTTAATGAACACTTTAATAAATTATTTATATCTTTAAATCATTTAGGTATTTCAGTTCTTAGCTCTATATCAACAATACTAGGTTTAAAAAAATCTTTTTTTGATTCTTGGGTTCTAAAAGGAAACTCAGTATTAAGATTAATCCATTATCCGCCCGTAAACGATAAAGAAAATAACCTTAGAGCTAGAGCTCATGAAGATATTAATTTAATAACTTTATTAGTAGGTGCCGAAGAGTCAGGATTAGAAGTTTTAGATAAATCAGGTGATTGGATACCTATTGAAAGCAGATCTCATGCTATTGTTTGTAATATCGGTGATATGATGCAGTTAGTAACAAGAAAAAAATTAAAAAGCACTACTCATAGGGTCGTTGATTATCAACAAGGAAAACCAAAATCTAGATATAGCATGCCATTTTTTTTACACCCATCACCTGAAATTATTTTAAAATCATTAGTTGATGATAGTAAAGAAGCAGTTTCTGCACATGATTTTCTAGAAGAAAGGGTTAGAGCCATTAAGTTGTATTGATTATGAGCATATCATTTATAGGACATATTTTAATAGGGTTTATAGGGTTAATTGTTATAGCAATTCCATTTTCGATTGCTAAATCGAAAATAAACTATAAAGGGATATTGGTAGCAATTATCTTTCAAATAATTCTTGCATACGCATTAATTAAGATCCCATTCATTGTTGAAATGTTTAGGTATTTATCAAATGTTGTTGAACTATTACAATCGGCAACTATAGATGGAGCAAGGTTTATTTTTGGTGATCTTGCATTAGAGGATAAGGGCTTTATATTTGCATTCCAAATTTTACCTTTAATTATAGTAATTTCATGTCTAACAGCTTTGTTCTGGTTTTGGAGAATTCTTCCATTCATCATCAGATTGATTTCAAAAGTCTTTGAACGTCTATTTAATATTGGAGGGCCAGTAGGTTTAGGAGCAACTGCAAATATCATCATGGGTCAGGTTGAAGCACCATTATTGATCAGACCATATCTATCTAAAATGACCAATAAAGAATTATTAATAATGATGACTGCAGGAATGGCAACAGTCTCAGGCTCAATCATGGTTGCACTAGTATCTATTGTACAAAGTAAGTTTTCACAAGATATTATCTTAATTCAGCATTTTGTTACGGCATCAATTCTTTCAATCCCAGCAGCTATTATGTACGCCAATATTATGATGCCATCTAATGAAATCACAGAATTTGATAAAGAAAAAGTACCTAGCATATATAAGAGTTCCATGGATGCAATTACTCGAGGAACACGAGATGGTCTTGATATTGCAGTAAACGTAGGAGCTATACTTATTGCCTTTATTGCTATTGTATATTTAATAAATTCTTTATTAGGATTGTTGCCCAATATAAACGGTCAAGAAATATCCTTACAAATGATTCTGGGTTATATCTTCTTTCCTATAGCTTGGCTTATGGGGATACCTTTAGATGAAGCTATGACTGCTGCTGAAATGATTGGTATTAAAACTGCTCTTAATGAGGTATATGCATATCAAGAATTAGCAGCAGCTTCAAGTTTATCACCAAGAACCATGATCATCACATTGTATGGGCTCTGTGGTTTTGCTAATTTTTCATCTGTAGGTATTTTAGTATCTGGTATTGGTGCTATGTGTCCGGAAAGAAAACCAGATCTAATAAAAGTATCCTTAAAAGCTTTAGTGGCTGCCACACTTGCTTCATGTATGACAGGGCTGGTCGTGGGTATATTTATTTAATTTAAGATCATTATTTGATAGTTTAAGAAAGAAGCAAATATTAACCATAAGATATATGGTGTATACATAACCACAAACAAAAAATTTCTATCCTTTAATAATTTATAAACAATAAGTAAATTAATAAATATTAATAATATGATGTCGAGGAAAGCTAGCTCTATTTGATGAAAGTAGAAAAAAATCCATGACCATATGGCATTTAGGAGTAATTGAAGTAAATATAAATTATAGATTTCTCTAGCTTTAAAATAACTTACAGTTCCCATTAATATATATAAGATTGGCCAGACAATTCCAAATAAAAAACTAGGTGGATTTAAAGAGCTTTTTATTAGATTCTGATACCAAGCATCAGAATTTATGAAGCTATTAGCTGCTGATCCAATAAGTAAAGTTAACAGGGTGGCTAAAGGAAGTAGGATTTTTAGATTAATTCTATTCAAGATTTACTTAAAGAATCTTTTAAATGGACGCAATAAAGTATCAGTAATCTTTGATCCACCAGGCCTAGCCTCATTAAACATATAAAAGCTAACAAAGATTGTAGCAATAACAAAAACTATAACCGCATCATATTCTGACATGAAGATATTATATATTTAATTAAAAACTTAGTCCTTTTCAACAATAATAGAGCATATAGAATATCCACCACCAAATGAACATATAACTCCTTTATCACCTTTTCTTAGAATGTTATTAGTGTGAAAAGCAATTAAAGAACCAGCAGATCCAGTATTCGCGTACTCTTCTAAAACATTTGGTGCAAGTTTAGGATCAATATCATCACCTAAAATCTTTTTTAAAATAAAATTATTCATGTTGATATTAGCTTGATGAAGCCAATACTGTGTAACATCTTTTGGTTCAATATTATGATCAAGTAAATGGTTAGTAATTAACTCTGCAACCATAGGGCACACCTCTTTAAATACAGCTCGCCCATTTTGTTTAAAAAGAAGTTCATCTTCCTCATAATCTTTATCTTCAATAAAATTAATAAAACCAAATTCATTTCTTATATTATTCGAAAATACAGTCTTTAGTCTGGTATCAATTATTTTAAATTTATTATCTGAGGAACTATTTTTTTGAATTATTGAAGCAGTACAAACATCTCCAAATATAAAATGTGATTCTCTACTTTTATTATTATTGTGGGCAGTTGTTATTTCTGGATTTACCACTAGGATTGTATTAGCCTTACCAGCTTTTATATCAGCGTAAGCATTACTGATACCAAATGTGGTTGAAGAACAAGCTACCATCATATCGTAACCATATCCATCTATACCAAGCTCATTTTGGACTTCTATCGCTATAGCAGGATAAGCACGAGAAATATTTGCTGCTGATACAATTACAGCATCAATATCTGAGGTTTCTATTCCAGCATTTGTAATTGCTTCTTTTGATGCTTTAACACTAATTTCAGCTAATATTGAGAGATCATCAATATTTCTAGCAGGAATTTTAGGCTTCATGTTATCAGGATCTAATAAACCTTGTTTTTCAATTACATACCTGTTTTTAATACCAGAAGCTTTTTCTATAAATTCACATGATGAATGGATTAAAGGATCTAGATCACCCTTATCAATAGCGTCTTTATTAATGTTGTTGAAATTATCAACATACGCATTAAATGATTTAACAATTTCTTCATTAGTTATAGATGATTCTGGTTTCCATAGTCCTGTACCAGATATATATATGTTATCCATGAAGATTCCCCGCTAAAATGTTATTTTAGCTGTTTATGAATTATTTAGAAGTACCTTCTGTAGATGATAGTTTTATCAAAGTAAAACATTCTAAGTGTACCAATGCTGAAACTGATCATTCACTACTCATTTCACATGGTATGGCTGAACACAGTAGACGATACGATTTATTTATAAAATTTTTAAATGATCATGGAATTGATACTTATATCTACGATCATAGAGGTCATGGTTACAGAATCGATGATGATCATCCCATGGGTATGTTTCATCATGAAGATGGTTGGTTAAAAGTAACAACAGATCTAAAAAATGTAGCTGAATATATTTACAGAAATTCAAATAAGAAATTATCAATTTTAGGACATAGCATGGGTTCTTTTATAACATTAGATGTTATTAAAGATATAAATATCTTTCATAAGATTATATTATCTGGTTCATCTGTACCTAATACATCCATTCTATTTCTACAAAAAATAATATTAATATTTGAGACTCTTAGATTAAAAAAATCTGGATACAGTGTTCTTTTAGATAATTTAATATTTGGAGGTTTTAATAAACCTATTAGTCAACCAAGAACACCAAATGACTGGTTAAGCAATGATACAGATAGAGTTGATGATTATTACAATGATCCCTTATGTGGATTTGTTGTCACAAACTCTCTTTGGTCTGACATGTTAAATGGATTAAAGAAAATTTTTAGTGATGATCACTTAAAGAAGTTAAATAAAGATTTACAAATCTTCATATTATCTGGTGACGAGGATCCTGTTGGTGATTATGGAAGGGGGCCTAAAAAATTGGCAAATTTATTAAATCGACATAACATTACACCGGAATTAAAATTATTTAAGGGGATGCGACATGAACCCCTTAATGAATTAAATTGTATAAAGGTTTATGAAGAGATCTTAAATTACTTATTGAATTAAATGATGTACTTAAAAAATAAATTTTTTGTTGTTACTGGAGGTGCTCAAGGTATAGGCAAAGGTATTGCTAAATCTATTATTGATCAAGGTGGAAAAGTTTTGTTGGTTGATAAGAATGAAAAGCTTCTTGAAGAAACATCAAAACTTTTAAATCAAAGTAATGAAACATGCATTCATAAATGTATTGACTTAACAGACCTTAAATCATTTGCAGATGCTATATCATTTGGCCATGATCTACATGGTGATATACATGGCTTTTGTAATGGTGCTGCACTATCCTCTACTTCAGGACCATTTGAAACATTTACCGAAAATGATGTTAATGAAACTATAGAATTAACTTTCACTATTTTATGGAAGTCACTGACTGTTGAAGCTAAGTATTTAAAAAAACATAAGATCCCATGTAGCATTGTGAATATATCTTCAAATGCTGCTATATATGGGCATGCTTATAATTCAATCTATGCTGCGAGTAAGTCAGCTGTTAATAATTTAACCAAATCCGCTGCTAAAGAATTGGCATCATTTAATATTAGGATCAATGCCATCTCACCAGGCGTCATTGATACCCCGGGTGTCAGAAAGTACTTTAAAGAACAACCCAAAGTAGAAGAACACCTTCTTCAATCTATTTTGCTAAAAAGAATAGGTCTACCATCTGATATAGGTAATGCAGTAACCTTTTTATTGTCTGAACGTGCAAAATATATAACAGGTCAAATCATATCTGTTGATGGTGGGTCGTCAATTTATTAATTGTATGAACTCATTATACGTTTATCCAAAACTTGAAAGAGTTGAAAAAAATAATATGAGATTCTATATCGATTCATTGGGTGCACCCGTACCATCTGTAACAACAGTTCTAGATGCAACCGGTGATAAATCTGGAATTAATGAATGGAAGGCAAGAGTAGGAACAAAAAAAGCCAAAGAGATAGTTGATGAAAGCACATCTATAGGATCACTAGTGCATGAAGCTGTTGAACAGTATCTTTTAAATAATGCTTGGAATATATCAAGAGATGATAAGTTAGGTTTAATTGCAAAATCTATTACTAATAAATTTATTGAAACAGCGCTACCGAATATAGATGAGGTATGGGGTTTAGAATCTGGTTTAATTTTAGATGGTCTTTATGCAGGCACGGCAGATTGCATTGGAATTTATAAAGGTGTCCCTGCAATCATTGATTTTAAGACTGCAAAAAGAATAAAAAGAAAAGACTGGATAGAGGATTATTTTTTACAATGCTCAGCTTATGCAAATGCTCATAACGTTATGTTTGAAACTTCTATCAATAATTTGGTAATCTTAATGGTGGATAGAGATTTATTATTCAAAGAGTTTCATATTAAATCTAATGAATTTGCTTCTTTTACTAACAAATGGAAGCAAAGACTTGTAAAGTTTCATAATCAAGGAGATAAAAATGGATAAATTAAAAAATTTAAGAGTTGTTATAACTGGCGCTAGTTCAGGTTTTGGTATGGTAGCTGCTAAATTATTAGCAGATCATGGATGTAAAGTTATTCTAGGAGCACGAAGAGAATCAAAGCTTAAAGACATTTGTGATGAAATTGGTGAAAATGCAGTGTATCAAGTCACTGATGTTAAAAAACCTGAAGACTTAAATTCTCTAGTAAAACTGTCTATAGATACATTTGATGGAGTTGATGCATTGGTTAATAATGCAGGTATCATGCCTTTATCTTTATTATCGTCTGGAAGAATAGATGAGTGGGATGAAATGATCGATGTGAATATCAAAGGTGTTTTATATGGGACCAATGCAGTTTTCAATCATTTCATGGATCAAGGCAAAGGTAAGATCATTAATATATCATCTGTGGCAGGAAAACGAGTAATGCCCGGTAGCGCTGTTTATTCAGGTACTAAATTTGCTGTACGTGCAATCTCAGAAGGAACCAGAATTGAATCAGCCGGCAAAATACAGGTTACTTGTATTTATCCAGGTGCTTTTTTAACTGAACTAGCTGGATCAATTAAAGATAAATCAATGTTAGACATGTTGATGAGCAGAGGCATTGGGTCAATAGCACAACCTGCTGAAAGAGTTGCTGATTCAATTAAATATGCTTTAGAGCAAGATCATGGCGTTTCAGTAAATGAAATTGTTATTAGGCCTACAGCAACGACTGATTAATTCTTTAAGATGGATGATCTTCTGTAATTAAATCAGCACACTTTGCACCTATTACATTACAGATGGCATTAGTATTACCAGAGATGATGGTTGGTATGATTGATGCATCAGCTATTCGTAGGTTTTGAACACCGTACATCTTAAGGCGAGAGTCGACAACGCTAAACTCATCTATTCCCATCTTACAAGTACCAACAGGATGGTAGACAGATAAAGCTGTTTCTTTTATAAAGTTAAGAATCTCAAGATCAGAATTTAAATGTTGTGATGGAAAAATGTGCCTAGGATTATATTTATTAAAGACTTTAGATGAAAATATATCTCTTGTGATCTTAAAAGCTTTAATCATGGTTTCTTTATCAAGATCACTATCTAAATAATTATAATGAATTATTGGGTTATCTAAATAGTTTGAAGTTCTTAGTGATATATGTCCTTTACTGGTGGGTCTAAGAAAGCAAACTGAAGCAGTAATACCTGATCTGGGTTTCATTTTTCCAGACTTATCATACTCACCAGCTCCGGGAGCGAAATGAATCTGCGCATCAGGATTTTCAAGTTTTGAATCAGTTTTAAAAAATACTCCTACATCAGCAGCTGGGTATGTAAGCAATCCTTTTTTATAGAAGGTATATTTATATAAATTTAATAACATCTGAGCTGGGCTCATATGTTCGGTAAAAGTTTTTGCATCATCGAGACCATAGGCTATGTTAACGGTTAAATGATCTTGTAGATTTTGTCCTATATTCTTATTATGTATATGCGTATCGATATTAAGTTTTTTTAATTGTTCTTTTGTGCCTATACCAGAAAGATTTAATATTTTCGGAGAGTTAATAGTACCTGCTGAGAGAATAACCTCATTTGATGCCATATATGATTTACTTTTATTATTGATTTGTACATCAACACCAATTGCTCTATTACCAGATAAGATTATTTTTTTTACATGAGCATTAGAGATAATGGTAAGATTTTTTCGTTTAAGTATCGGTTTAATAAATGCATCATAGGAACTGAATCTTTGACCATTTTTAATGTTAACTTGATAGAATCCCACTCCCTCTTGGATTGGACCATTAAAATCATTATTTCTAGGAATACCTCGATCTATGGCTGCATTAATAAAATCATTAGATATGTCTAGATTGTATTTAATATCATCAACCCATACATCACCAAAATTTCCATGATATTGGTCTGTTAATCTTTGGTTATTTTCTATTCCTCTAAAGTAGTTTAGTAAATCACTATAACCCCATCCTGCACATCCTTGACTTTCCCAATTATTAAAATCAGCTTGTTGACCTCTTATGTAAACCATTCCATTTGTTGCACTTGATCCACCTAATACTTTGCCCCTTGGTGTGTTTATTGATCTATTATTTAAGTTGGGTTCATTTTTCGAGTCATAACACCAACCATATTTCTTATTTTTAAATAATGAGCTTGCTCCTAAGGGCATGGATATATTTGCAATTTTTTTAGCTGGACCTGCTTCAATTAGTAATATGGTATTAGTACTTTTTTCTGATAACCGATTAGCTAGTGCGCAGCCTGCACTTCCGGCTCCAATGATGATATATTTATGTGTAGTCATGTAGAGGTTTTATGCGACAAATTATAGCTATTGGAGGAGGGGGTTTTGGTAGAAATACAGGCGTTCATAAGATAGAGCAGTATATTTTAGACCAATCAAATAAATCTGTACCAAAAATATGCTTTATCCCAACTGCAAGTGCTGAATCATCTGAATATATTGATAAGTATTATGAGGTGTTCGATCGCTTAAAATGTACTCCTAGCCACTTACATTTTTTTAAACGCACACCAAATTTAGATGAAGTTTTTAGCGATAATGATATTTTTTTTGTGGGAGGTGGTAACACCAAAAGCATGTTGGCTGTTTGGCAAGATTGGGGTGTAGATAAATTATTATATGATGCCTACAAGTCAGGCAAGGTCATGTCAGGTGTTAGTGCTGGAGCAATATGCTGGTTTAATCAGGGTGTTACAGACTCATGGGATCATGAACTAAAACTTATTGATTGTTTAAACTTTGTGCCTGGTAATTGTTGTCCTCATTATGATGAGGAACCTGAACGCATCCCATATACACATCAGTTCTTGAAAGAAGAAAAGATTAGATCAATATTTTGTATAGAAGGCGGCTCAGCATTACATTTTATTGATGAAAAACCTCATATCAATGTACAGTTCCACAAAGATAAACACTCTTATCTAGCTACATATAGTGATGGTGACATTAAAGAAAGTAAATTTACTAACTTATATTTATCATGAATTTATGGAGGTTGATCAATCCAATAGTAGCGTTAGTTCTTAAATCCAAACTACATTTTATTTTCAGCCATCAACTATTATTATTTAGGATAACCGGTCGAAGGTCTGGAAAAATTTATCAAATACCTGCAAGTTATGCCGTATTTGATGATCGTATACACTGCATTACATTACGATCCAATCAATGGTGGAAAAACTTTATCAATCTCTCCTCCCAAGAGGTTTATTTTAAAGGACAGTTAATTACTATGAGTATTGAGATTGATGCTTCTAACGATGTTAATGTCGAGACAAAGCTACGACAATTAATTGAACACAATCCAATAGATGCATTTTTTGCTAAAGTTAAGCTTGATAAAAATAAAAAACCAATTAAAGAGGACTTAGAACAAGCTGCCAAACTTCATACAAGTATTACACTTAATCTACAAGAGTAATCTGACTTTCTGAGTTGATTTGTATTTGCGGGGTCCCTTCAAAAACGCCAACGTTACCTTTAATACATACCGTTTTTCTTTTTAAAAACTTATCTGGTCTATAACTAAAGTTTGACTTGTATCTACCGTACCAAATTAAACCAGTTAACTGTTGGTTAGGATAATCTCTACCCATATTTAAAAAGATCGGACCTCCGGATGTTCTTTTGAGGTATTTAGTGGAAATAACACGTCCACAAACATTCTGGAGGGTGCCTACATATTTTCTAACTTCAGATACATCAATACTATCTTCAGAAATAATATTCAATGAAATTAATGGTATTAATAACGTTAATAGTTTTAGGTTCATTAGATTAATTTTCATGTAATCAATCATAAAACAATTTTCCTTTTCAATATAGATTTATTAACACGACATTAGTAAAAACTTGAATGTAGGTTTTAAATAGAGCTAAAATTCAATACATAGAGGGAAAATTATGTTTACAAGAATGGATCAAAGCACCAAAGAGGAATGGGAGCATATATATCAAGAACATGTTCCACATGTGTTGGACATGCCAAAGCGAGTGATCTCAATGCTAAAACAACTCGAAGGAGTTAGTTTAGGTTTTGGAACTGATCAGCTTCATCATGCACTGCAGACTGCCACTATGGCTAGAAGAGGTGGTGCAGACGATGAAATGGTATTAATCAGCTTAATTCATGATATGGGTAAAACAATTAACGTTCCTAATCATGGTCAAATTTGTGCGGAAATCATCAAGCCTTATGTATCTGAGGATTCATATCATATTATTCGCACCCATCAAGACTTTCAGGGTGAGCACTATTACCATTATCAAGGTAAGCCTCGTGATTTAAGAAAGAACTATGAATCTGAGTCATGGTATGAAAAAGCAAAACAATTTACTGATGAGTGGGATCAAGCAGCTTTTGATCCCGATTATGAAGTTGATTCATTAGAATCATTTATTCCATTGATCAATAAATTCTTTGAAGCACCAAGAAGTTTAATTTAATTGCATAAATTAATAGCTTTAATCTCTAGACTGCCAAATTTATCTAAAGATGAATTTGCAGAATATTATGAACACCATCATGTACCATTAATAAAAAAACTATTTCCTATGATTTCTCAATATAAAAGAAATTTTTTATCACAAGACCCTAAAGTTGAAGGTAATGTTGGTCCTGCTAATTTTGATGTTATAACTGAGTTTTGGTTTCATGATGATCACTCTTTAGACGAATTTTGGAGTAAAACCGAAGATCCAAATGTAGTCAAATTAATCATGGAAGACGAATCACATTTTATCGATAGTGCTAGAACCCAAATTTATGTAGTGAAAGAACATGAATAAATATTTATTTATACCCAAGCATAATTTATCCGTATCTTTAGAAATTGCAAAGTAGGCGCTGAGGAGCACGGAATACTGTACCGCAGGGTTTTGAGCCTTCATGGTCGATTAATTGTAAATTAGGTAACCTTTCTATTAATAAATCGAGGGTTACACTTAGCTCTTTTCTAGCCAGATGCATTCCCGGACACATCCTTGGGCCGGGTCCAAAAGTCATCATGCCTTCAACGTTGCGACCTATCTGAAAGTCATGAGGATCATTAAACACTGAAGGATCGTGGTTGGCAGCACAAATACCAAATAAAACAAAGGTATTAGGTTCTATTGTTACTCCACCAAATTCAATGGCCTCTTCAGAGCGAGACATCCGCGGTAATATTGAAACTGCAGGTTCCCAGCGAAGAGTTTCTTCTATACAAAGCGCCCTGAGTTTGGGATTGTTCTTTACTTGTTGCCAGTTGTCATTGTTTACCAGAAGTGCATAAAGAATATTGCCAAGAGAATCATGAGTGGTAGAGGAGCCAGCGGTAAACATAATACCAATATGAGATTTAACCTGCTCATCAGTCATCTGAATATCGTCCACTTGATGGTGAATCAGTTGGCTGATGACATCTTCTTTTGGATATTTCTTGCGATCGGCTATCACTGGATCGAGGTAGTTCCACAACTCATTACGACAGGCCAACGCTTTATCTGGGTTAGAGCGAAAACGCAAAATGGCCATGACCCAACGATGGAACTGTTCCTCCTCCTCTTTGGGAATTCCCAATAAGCGAGCGATGACGACAAAGGGGTAGCGTTCAGTGAACGCTGAAATAAGATCAACCTCACTTTTGTTAATAAATCTGTCAATAAGTTCATTAGCCACGCTGGTTAGCATGTCATTGTTAATTTGTTCCACCGAGCGAGGTCTGAATGTAGGTGTTGCTAGCTTACGAAATATGCGGTGCCGATCTCCTGTCATGCTTTGAAATGTTTCGCCAATAACAGGCTCAATGCCAATTTTGTAGGGTGTATGAGGTGGAAAAATATTATTGTCCCTAAAGCCCGCTGCTACATGTGCATGATCGGTGATTAGCCAAACTCTTTCTCCTAAAAAGGTAACCGGTACTACTGGTGCCTGTGCACGAAGATCATCCATTAATTCGTGTAGTTCTATTCCAGGCAGCTGGAAAGTATCAAAATCTAATGACAAGCTTTCCGTAGTAGGTTTGCTGGTTGATGACACTTAGATTGTCCCTATTTTAGTTGCTCAATCCAGTATATAACAATGTTTTAAATTTTTCTTGAAGAGGATATTTATCCGAGAGCATATCTTGTTAAGAAACGCTTACAGACATAGAGTCCGTTTAAGTGACCCTTTAAAAAGCGAGAGTATAGGGACAACTGACTATTTCCTAATTTTAGATATACTGTAAAATGCCGTAGTTATAATACGGAGAGATGACAGAGCGGTTGAATGCACTGGTCTTGAAAACCAGCAAGGGGG